>JABFWL010000391.1 GCA_013362315.1 Catenulispora sp.
GTCGAACACCGTCCGGATGCGGCTCACTTTTCTGCCGCGAAAGGCGGAACCCTTACAGCGGGCGGACGTTCTCCGCCTGCGCGCCCTTCGGGCCCTGGGTCACCTCGAACTCCACGCGCTGGTTCTCCTCCAGCGACCGGTAGCCGTTGGTCTGGATCGCCGAGAAGTGCACGAACACGTCCGGGCCACCCTCGTCCTGCGAGATGAAGCCGTAGCCCTTCTCGCCGTTGAACCACTTGACTGTCCCCTGAGCCATCCTGCTCTCATTTCCTGCTTGAAGAACGTCTGTCGGTCTGCGGTTCTAGACGCGAACGGCCCGGCGGAATTCGTTCCGCTGGGCCTTTAACACCGCGAACTCACGACCTTGGCTGCGAGTGTACGCGATCATCCTTCGCGCGGCGAACGGTGAGATCACGATGCAGCCACGATGCGGTCACGCCGCCGCCGGGTTTCGTGCATATCGCGCACGGCTCCCTACTCGATACCGGCCTCTAAGGCAAGGGGCGCTGCTCTAGGCTTGGCGCGTAGAAACCCGGCAGTCCAAAGGAGAACCGCCAGTGTCCGCCTCGCCCAGCGTGTCCTATTCGATCACCGTCCGGTTGGAGGCACCCTCCTACGGCAACGCGGTGAGCGGGATCACCAGGGTGGTGGAGGACGCCGGCGGCGAGGTCACCGGCCTGGACGTCTCCGGCTCCAGCCGGGACCGGCTGCGCGTGGACGTCACCATCGCGGCCAGCAGCGAGGAGCACGCCCGGGCGATCACCGAGGCGCTGGGCAAGATCGAGGGCGTCGAGATCGGCCGGGTCAGCGACCGGACCTTCCTGATGCACCTGGGCGGCAAGATCGAGATGCGCTCCAAGGTGGCCCTGCGCAACCGCGACGAGCTGTCCATGGCCTACACCCCCGGCGTGGCGCGGGTTTCGCTGGCGCTGGCCGAGAACCCCGAGGACGCCCGCCGCCTGACCATCAAGCGCAACACCGTCGCGGTGGTCACCGACGGCTCGGCGGTGCTGGGCCTGGGCAACATCGGCCCGATCGCGGCCCTGCCGGTGATGGAGGGCAAGGCGGCGCTGTTCAAGCAGTTCGCCGGCGTCGACGCCTGGCCGCTGTGCCTGGACACCCAGGACACCGAGGAGATCATCCGCGTGGTCAAGGCGATCGCCCCCGGCTTCGCCGGCATCAACCTGGAGGACATCAGCGCGCCCCGCTGCTTCGAGATCGAGCGCCGGCTGCGCGAGGAGCTGGACATCCCGGTCTTCCACGACGACCAGCACGGCACCGCCATCGTGGTGCTGGCCGCCCTCACCAACGCCCTGAAGGTGGTCGGCAAGAAGCTGCAGGACGTCCGGATCGTCGGCTCCGGCGCGGGCGCTGCCGGCACCGCGATCCTGCGCCTGCTGATCGCCGCCGGCGCGACCGACATCACCGTGGCCGACTTCCACGGCGTGGTCCACTGCGACCGCGACGACCTGGACCGCGACCCGGAGCTGCGCTGGGTCGCCGAGCACACGAACCCCGGCAAGCTGACCGGCACCCTCAAGGAGGCGCTGGCCGGCGCCGACGTCTTCATCGGCGTCTCCGCCCCGCACATCCTCACCGGCGCCGACATCGCCACCATGGCCCCCGGCGCCGTCGTCTTCGCCCTGGCCAACCCCGAACCCGAGGTCGACCCGGACGAGGCCCTGCGGCACGCGGCCGTGGTGGCCACCGGCCGCAGCGACTACCCGAACCAGATCAACAACGTCCTGGCCTTCCCCGGCGTCTTCCGCGGCCTGATCGACGCCCAGTCGAACCACATCACCCCCGAGGTCCTGGTCGCGGCCGCGAAGGCGATCGCCTCAACGGTCAGCGACAGCGACCTGAACCCGAACTACATCGTTCCCAGCGTGTTCCACCGCGATCTGGCCAAGACGGTCGCCGAGGCCGTGGTGGAGGTCGTCAAGGGGGCGTAGCGTCGAACCCATGGCTGACGAGACGAAGCCCGGCCGCTCACCCGGCCGGGCTCAGAAACTCCGCTTCCAGGGTCTGGCCAACATCCTCACCCGTACAGCCTTGAGCACCCCAGGGGTGTCCAAGGGCATCGGCAAGTACCTGATCCTGCTGTATGTCGTGGGCCGCAAGTCCGGCAAGGAGTTCGCCGTGCCGATCGCCTACACGGAGCACGACGGGAAGGTCCTGATCGGCACGCAGTTCGGCTGGATCCGTAATCTGCGCACCGGCCAGGACCTTCAGGTCCGCTACAAGGGCAAGCTCCGCACCGCCGAGGTGGAGCTGGTCGAGGACAAGGACCGCGTGATCGAGCTCTACGGTCTGTTGTGCAGGCGGAACCACAATTTCGCCGGATTCCACAACATCGCGATCGATTCCGCGGGCGAGCCGGACGCCGAAGGACTGCGGGAGGCCTACAAGCACGGCGCGAAGGCGATTCTGTTGACGCCCAAGCGTGAGGCGACTCCTTCGGCCGCCTGACCGCCAGCCCGGCCGGCGAGCAGCCCTCAGGCCGCGACGCCCAACTCCACGACCGCTCCCAGCCCCGACAACTTCGCCTCGAAATCCTCGTACCCGCGGTGGATCAAACTGATCCCGTGCACCATCGAAGTCCCCTGAGCCGCCAGCGCCGCGATCAGATAACTGAAGCCGGCCCGCAGATCCGGGATCGTCAACTCGGCGCCGTGCAGCTTCGTCGGCCCGGAAATCACCGCCGAGTGCTGGAAGTTGCGCTGCCCGAACCGGCAAGCACTTCCGCCCAGGCACTCGCGGTACAGCTGGATCTGCGCGCCCATCCGGTTCAGCGCCTGGGTGAATCCCAAGCGCTGCTCATACACCGTCTCGTGCACGATCGACAGCCCATGCGCCTGCGTCAGCGCCACCACCAGCGGCTGCTGCCAGTCCGTGGACAGCCCCGGGTGCACATCCGTCTCCAGCGCCAGCGCGCGCATCTGCCCGCCTGAGTGCCAGAAGCGGATCGACTCCGAACCCGGAGTGTCGTCGACCTCGAAGTCTCCCCCTATCCGCCGGAAGACGTTGAGGAACGTCATCATCTCGCCCTGCTGCGCCCCGACCACGCGGATGTCGCCCCCGGTGGCCAGCGCCGCGCACGCCCACGACGCGGTCTCCAGCCGGTCCGGCAGCGCGCGGTGCGTGAACCCGTCCAGCCGGTCCACGCCGATGATCCGCACCACCCGGTCGTTGTGCACCGAGATGATGGCGCCCATCTTCTGCAGCACCGCGATCAGGTCCACGATCTCCGGCTCGGTCGCGGCGTTCGACAGCTCCGTGACGCCCTCGGCGAGCACCGCTGTCAGCAGCACCTGCTCGGTGGCACCGACACTCGGATACGGCAGCCGGATGTGCGTTCCGCGCAGCCGCTCCGGGGCCAGGATCAGCAGCCCCTCGGGCCGCTTCTCGACCACCGCGCCGAAGGCGCGCAGCGCGTCCAGGTGGAAGTCGATCGGCCGGTCGCCGATCTTGCAGCCGCCCAGGTCCGGGATGAACGCGCGGCCCAGGCGGTGCAGCAGCGGCCCGCACAGCAGCACCGGGATGCGGCTGGTGCCGGCGTGCGCCTCGACCGCGGCGTCGCTCGCCGCCTCCACGGAGGCCGGGTCCAGGATCAGTGTGTCGGGGCCGGCGCCGCGGGTGACGGTGACGCCGTGCGCCTCGAGCAAGCCGGTGACGATCCGGACGTCCGAGATCTCCGGGACGTTGTGCAGCACCGAGGTGCCGTGCCCGAGCAGGGCGGCGACCATCGCCTTGGGCACCAGGTTCTTCGCGCCCCGCACCCGGACCTCGCCGGAAAGGGCGGTACCGCCGTGCACTGTCAGGACGTCGGAGGCGGTGCTCGGGTCCATGGCTCTCCAGTGTTCTGTGTTCTGTGCGTTGGGATCCGCGTGTCGGCGGCGTTACTGCGATGCAGCGGTGGCGGGCGGCCGATCCAGGGTACTCGAACACCGCGGCGTGGCGGCCTAAGCACGCGAAGACTGCCGAAGGCGGTGCGGGCGGCACCGTACCCGGACGCCACCGGGGTTATGCGCCGGTGACGCTCCACAACTCTCCGAGTACGAACGGTCACAGAATCCGCACATCCGGTGCGTCCCGTGGGAGCCGAACCGGTGCGCGGAGCGATCCACACCGATGCGCAGAACGATCCATATGGTCAACGGCAGCGTCGACAAACCAACCAGCGCACCGTCGCGGACGCGCGGTCCTCGGGCAAAAGGCGCCAGCGGACCGCCGGGTGGGGGATCATGTCTGCCATGACGGACGCAGGGCGCGACGCGGGGGAGCAGGACGGCGGCCGCACGCCGCTGGAACGGCTGACCGGCAAA
>JABFWL010000480.1 GCA_013362315.1 Catenulispora sp.
TCCGCGGCGACCGCGCGCAGTGGCCGGCCCGAGCGGCCGGCCACCGCCGCGAGCTGCGCCACCGCCTCGGCCGAGCCGCACCCGGAACGCGCGATGACCACGCCGACGGCCTGGTCGACCAGCGCGTCCCAGCGATGGTCGCGGCGCTCGCGGACGAGGCGGTCGCGGTGGGCGGTGAAGTCGTCGGGGACGGGGGACGCCTGCTCCCCGGCCGCAGCGCTCTCGTTGACGGAACCGTCGTTCACAGCGCCCTTGCTCACGGGCTCCCCGCTCGTGGAGTCCTCGCTCACGCTGCCGTGCCCTTCCGCTTCTCGGCCCGCACGCCGCACGTGCCCTCGCCCGCTTCCCACTCGATCTCGTCCACCAGCGCCTGCACCAGGTGCCAGCCGAAGTCCTCGAGATCCGGCGGCTTGCGGGCCGGCACCGGCGCCGTCATCGTCAGCGCCACCCGGCCGGGAGCGACCAGGAAGCGGCAGGCGATCGCGGCGTCGCTGATCCCCGGCGGCCGCTGGGCGTAGAGCAGGGCGAACATCTCGTCGGCGGCCAGCCGCAGGTCCTCCAGCTCGCGGCGCTCGAAGCCGGCGCGGACCGCGAGGTGGGCCACCGCGGAGCGGACCATGGCGACCAGGTCCTTGTCGAAGGGCAGGGCCAGCACCACCTCGTCGGGGACGGCGGGTTCGGAGTCCGGATCCGGCCACGGCCCGCCCGGCAGGCGGAGCCGCGCCCACACGGTCTTGCCGGGGCCGTCGGCGCGCTCGGCGACCCCCCACTCGTGCGCGAGCCGGTCGACGATGGCCAGCCCCAGCCCGCCGCTGACGGTGCGGCTGCCCGGCGGCACCAGGCGCGGCACGCTCTCGGCCCCGTCGTCCACCTCCACCACCACTCCGGCGGCGGCCGGCACCAGGCGCAGCGTGGTCGCGGTCCCGGCGTGCCGGACCGCGTTCGTGACCAGCTCGCTGACCACCAGGGCGACCGGCTCGGCCCACTGCGGGACCCCCCATCGGCGCAGCGTGCGCGTGGCGAAGTCGCGGGCCGCGGCCGGGGCGTCCGCGTCCGGAGCCAGCATCGCCTGGAAGGCCTGACGATTCGTCGCCAGACCACCGCTGCCGCCCACCGGCGCCTCCCGACTCCAGCCGGACCGATTCCCGGATCCCCATGCTCCCATGCGAGGTGGGGCCACACAGTCGGAAAGCACGAGAAACCTCCGCCGGATAGGGTCTACGAGTACGGCTGCGGAGCCAGGCGGGAGGCCGGGGCATGGAGGAGTTCACTGTATCGGCGACGGCGTCGGAGACGGCGGCGCGGGTCGCCGTGTCCGGAGACGTCGACCTCGCCGCCGCCGACCGGCTGCTGGCCGCGGTCGCACCGCTGATCCGGCCCGGGGCCGAGGTGGCGGTGGACTGCGCGGACGTGCGGTTCCTGGACTCCGCGGGGCTGCGCGCGCTGCTGGAGCTGAACCGCAAGGCCCAGGACGCCGGCGGCACGCTGGCGCTGGTGGCCCCGTCCGAGGCGGTGTCGCGGCTGCTGGAGCTGGCCGGGGTCGCCGGCCTGTTCACGGTGCGGCCGCCGGAGGGGTCCTGAACCAGCTGTTTACCGGCAAAAGCCCCGGGCACAAGATCGGCCGGTCTTTCAGCCGACGCTGAAGGGAGGCCGCCATGTCCAGGAAAATCCCTTCGAGGAACCACCCCGATCCTGCCAAGACCAGCACTCCCAAGACCAGCACTCCCAAGACCAGCACTCCCAAGACCAGATCAGCACAGACCAGATCAGCACAGACCAAACCAGCACAGAGCAGCTCGTGGATCGTGCCGGGCATTCTGGTGGCCGGCACCCTGCTGCTGATCGGTGCCGTCGCGGACCACAACGGCACCCTGGTCATCGTGACCGTGCTGCTGATGGTGATCAGCGTGAGCTCCGCGCGCGGACGCCGCTGAGCCGCACTGGCTGCCAGCAGCGGGCCCTCACTCCGGCTTGATCAGATCCTTGATCAGCAACAGCAGCAGATCCACGTCGACCGGCTTCGTCACGTGCTCGTTGGTGCCGGCCGCCAGGCTCTTCTCCCGGTCGCCCTTCATCGCCTTGGCGCTGACAGCGACGATCGGGAGGTCCCGGAACGGCTCCAGTGCCCGGATCCGCGCGGTGGTGGCGTAGCCGTCCATGCCCGGCATCATGATGTCCACCAGGACCAGCGCCACGTCCTCGTTCTGCTTGAGCAGCTCGATGCCCTCGCGGCCGTTGCCGGCGTAGACCACGGTCAGGCCCTGCAGCTCCAGCGCGCTGGTCAGGGCGAAGACGTTGCGGATGTCGTCGTCGATGACCAGGATCTTCTCGCCGTCGAAGCGCGGCAGCTCCCGTCCGGCCCGGCCGCTCTCGCCGGCCGGGCCGGACGGGCGCGGGCCTCCGGTCAGCACGTGCAGGGTCAGGCGCTCGGCGACCTGCGGGATGGAGTGCGCCACCTCCAGCCGGGCCGGATCGCGGTCGGCGCGGCGCAGCGAGTCGGCCATGCCGTCGTTCGCCGCCGACTCATACAGCATCACCGGGATGCTCGGCGCGGTCTGCGCCACTTCTTCGAGCAGCATGCGGACCTGCTCCGCCGGGCAGCCGACGTCGACCACGACGCAGATCGGCCGCGCCGAGTTCAGCGATCCGCGCAGATCCCCGGCGGCCGCCAGCGGCACCACTTCGACCTGGTCCTTGACCCCCGCCAGACTCTCCAGAGCGGACGCGGCCGCGTCGGCCAGCTCGGTCCTGCCCTGCGGCTCCAACACCACGATCGCCGTCGCGGCCGTGGCCATGACCTC
Organism: Catenulispora sp.; assembly: GCA_013362315.1. Taxonomy (GTDB): domain Bacteria; phylum Actinomycetota; class Actinomycetes; order Streptomycetales; family Catenulisporaceae; genus Catenulispora. Next base: position 2,802 of record JABFWL010000480.1, read on the forward strand.
CGTGGGAACCGACCCCGGCACGGATTCGGAATAGCCCGCGGGCCCGGCGTCGACGTCGACGACCTGGTGCGGCAGCGCCGCCCGGCCGCGCGGGGCGTAGGGCGCCTCGCTGTCCGGCACGCTCGGGACCGTCGGCAGCAGGAGGGTGAAGGTGCTGCCCCGGCCCGGGGCGCTCTCCACCCGCAGCTCGGCGCCGAGCAGGCGGGTCAGCTCGCGGCTGATGGACAGGCCCAGGCCCGTGCCGCCGTACTGCCGGCTGGTGGTGCCGTCGGCCTGCTGGAAGGCCTCGAAGATGAGCTCCAGCTTGTCCTCGGAGATGCCGATGCCGGTGTCGGTGACGGCGAAGGCCACCGCGGGCTCGCCGCGGGAGCCGTGCGCTGCCGAGACCCGCAGCCGCACCTGCCCGGCGTCGGTGAACTTCACGGCGTTGGACAGCAGGTTGCGCAGGATTTGCTGCACCCGCTGGTTGTCCGCGGTGACCATGGCCGGGGCGTCGGGACGGACGTCCACCTCCAGCGCCAGGCCCTTGTCGGCGGCCAGCGGCTCGAAGGTCACGGCCAGGGCCTCCACCAGGTCGGCGACCGGCCAGGACTCGTTCTGGATCTCCATCCGGCCGGCCTCGATCTTGCTCAGGTCCAGGATGTCGTTGATCAGCCCCAGCAGGTCCGAGCCGGCCGAGTGGATGGTCTGGGCGAAGTCGACCTGGCGCGGGGTCAGGTTCTGCTCGGCGTTGTCGGCCAGCAGCCGGGCCAGGATCAGCAGGCTGTTCAGCGGGGTGCGCAGCTCGTGCGACATGTTCGCCATGAACTCGGACTTCACCTTGGAGGCCAGCGCCAGCTGCTGCGCGCGCTCCTCCAGGGTGAGCCGGGCCTGCTCGATCTCGGCGTTCTTGATCTCGATGTCCTTGTTCTGCTTCGCCAGCTGCGCGGCCTTGTCCTCCAGCTCGTTGTTCGACTCCTGCAGGTCCTCCTGGCGGGACTGGAGCTCGGCGGTCAGCCGCTGCGACTCGCGCAGCAGCGCGTCGGTGCGGGCGTTGGTGGTGATGGTGTTGACCGCGACGCCGATGGTCTCCTTCAGCGCCTCCAGGAAGTCGCGGTGCACCTGGGTGAACTCGTTCACCGAGGCCAGCTCGATGACGCCGAGGGTCTGGCCCTCGAAGGGCACCGGCAGCACGATGACGTTGGTCGCGCCGGTCTCGCCCAGGCCCGAGCGGACCCGCACGTAGCCGGCCGGCGCGCCGGTCAGCGCGATCGTCTTCTTGCCGACCGCGACCTGCCCGACCAGGCCCTGGCCCAGGGCGAACACCGGCTCGGAGCCCGGGGCGGCGGCGTAGCCGAACCCGGCGATCATCCGCAGCCGGACGGCCTGCACGTCCTCGCCGGCGCCGACCGGCCCGTCGTCGGTCTCGGCCAGGAAGAACGCCGCGCTGTGCGCCGAGACCAGCGGCGCCAGCTCGTCCAGGATCAGCCCGGCGACGCTGGCCAGGTCGCGGCGGCCCTGCAGCAGGCCGGCGATCCGGGCCAG
>JABFWL010000460.1 GCA_013362315.1 Catenulispora sp.
GATCACCTTGCCGAAGTTCAGCACCGTGATCCGGCTCGCCACCGACATCACCAGGCGCATGTCGTGCTCGATCAGCAGGATGCTGATCCCGAGCTCGGTGTTGATGCGCTGGATCAGCTGCGCCAGGCCCAGCTTCTCCGACGGGTTCGTGCCCGCCGCCGGCTCGTCCAGCAGCAGCACCTTCGGATCGGAGGCCAGCGCCCGCGCGATCTCCAGACGGCGCTGGTCGCCGTAGGACAGGCCGGAGGCGATCAGATTCTCCTTACCGCGCAGCCCCACGAACTCCAGCATCTCGCGGGAGTGGTGGCGCGCCGAACGCGCCGCCTTGTTGTTGCGCGGCAGGCCCAGCATCACCCCGACCGGGCCGGAGGCGACCCGGGTCTCGGCGGCGATCTGCACGTTCTCCAGCACCGTCAGCGCGTTGAACAGCCGGATGTTCTGGAATGTGCGCGACACCCCGGCCCGGTTGACCAGGTGCGGCTTGCGGCCGCGCAGCGACAGCCAGGACCCGCCGGGCTCGGCCTGGAACTCGATCGTGCCCTCCTGCGGCAGGTACACGCCGGTCAGGCAGTTGAACAGCGACGTCTTGCCGGCGCCGTTCGGGCCGATGACCGCCAGGATCTCGCCGCGGCGCAGCTCCAGGCTGACGTCGCCGAGGCTGGTCAGACCGCCGAAGCGGAGCGTGACGTGCTCGGCCCGCAGCACCGCGTCGGTGCCGGCCGCGGCCGGTGCGGCAGCTGTGTCGGTACTCGTGCTCACTAGCCACCCACTCCCTCGGCCACGCCGGTCATCGCGTCCGCCTCGCCGACGCCGTGCTCGGCCTGGCTCAGCTCCTGGGCCCGGCGCTTGGACGGGATCAGACCCTGCGGCCGGAAGATCATCATCACCAGCAGGACGGCCCCGATCCACATCGGGATGTCCTTGGGGTCCACCACCGGCTTGCCGTCGTTGAACCAGGACGGCGGCCCCTGCAGGAACGCCGGCAGGAACGTCATCAGCGAGGCGCCGACGATCACCCCGGTCAGCGAGCCCATGCCGCCGAAGATGACGTAGGCCAGCACGAAGATGGACAGCGTCAGCGGGAAGTTCTGCGGCGTGATCGCGGTGATCTTCGCCGTCGCCAGCACGCCGGCGAACCCGGAGGTGGAGGCGCCGATCGCGAAGGCCATCAGCTTGTACTTCACCGTCGGCACCCCCGAGGCGGCCGCGGCCACCTCGTCCTCGCGGATCGCCGTCCAGGCCCGGCCCACCTTCGAATGCTCCAGCCGGCGGAAGGCGAAGACCACCACGATGATGATGCCGATCGCCAGATACCAGTACGGTTTGGAGTCGTTGGTGTGCCAGTCGTAGTGCACGCCGAACAGGTTGAACCGGAACGTGGAGATGCCGGTGGCGCCCAGCGAGCCGTTGGTCAGGCCCTTGGGGTCGTTGGTCGCCACGTTCAGCACGATCTCGTGGAAGCCCAGGGTCACGATCGCCAGGTAGTCGCCGCGCAGCCGCAGCGTCGGGGCGCCCAGGATCAGGCCCGCGACCATGGTCAGGATGACCGCGGCCGGGAAGGCGAAGAACAGGTTCAGGTGGATCGGCGGATGCAGTTCGGGGTTGCCGTCGTCGCCGACCGGCAGCTTCCCGGACAGGATCGCCGTGGTGTAGGCGCCGATCGCGAAGAACGCGATGTAGCCCAGGTCCAGCAGACCGGCCCAGCCGACCACCACGTTCAGGCCGAGCGCGGCCAGCACGTAGACGCCGACCTGGCCGGCCAGCACCGACTGGAAGTACGGCAGCGTGAACATGCCCATCGTCGGCAGCAGCACGGCGATCACCGTGACCGCCACCAGCACCGCCCGCTTGGTCCACGGGTTCGTCAGGGTCTTGTTGCCGCGCAGGTTCTTCACCGGCGCCGTTGCCTGCGCCGCGATCCTCGACAGGCCGCGGGCCCGCCAGATCTCGGCCAGCACCCAGATGATCGCGCCGCCGACGAGGAACTGCGCGCCGCGCGCACAGAACCAGCTGTTCTTGAACATCAGCGTGTAGTCGTTGGGCGAGCCCTGCTTCGTGTTCGTCAGGATGCTCAGGACCAGGACCAGCGCCTCGATGACGAACAGGCGCGCGTACATCGGGTTCTTGTACCAGGAGTCGTGCTTGCGGAGCTTGCGGACCTGCTCGGACAGCTCCAGGATCGAGGTCGTCACGCCGTCCTCCCCGTCCGCTCGCCCAGGATGCCGGTGGGCCGGATCAGCAGCACGCCGACCAGCACCACGAACGCCACCACGTCCACCCAGACCAGGTGGAACTGCGCCTGGCCGAAGCTCTCGACGATGCCCAGCAGCAGACCGCCGAGCATGGCCCCGCGCACGTTGCCGATGCCGCCGAGCACCGCGGCGGTGAACGCCTTGATGCCCGGGACGAAGCCCATCGTGTAGTTCACCGCGTGGAACATGCCGTACAGCACCCCGCCGATGCCGCCCAGCAGCCCGCCGATCAGGAAGGTCCGGGAGATCACCTTGTTCACGTCCACGCCCATCAGCTGCGCGGTCTCGGTGTCCTGCGCCACGGCGCGGATGCCGGCCCCCAGCTTGGTGCGGTTGATCACCAGGTCCAGCGCGATCATCACGACCACCGCGGCCAGGATGATCAGCAGGTCCAGCGACTTCACCGTGCGCGGCCCGGCCGCGCCGGACCCGGGCAGGACGAAGACCTTCCCGGAGTGGAAGGGCGTCGGGACCTGCAGGTTGTTGCGCCCGAACAGCTTGCCGGCCAGGTTGTACAGGAAGATGGAGGCGCCGATCGCGGTGATCAGGTACACCAGCTTCGGCGCGTGTCTTTGCCGCAGCGGCCGGTAGGCCACCCGCTCCAGCGAGAAGGCGATCAGCGCGCCGACGGCGGCGCCGGCCAGCAGCGCCAGGGCGGTGTACTCGAACGCCGCGAAGCCGCTCGGTATCTTGCCCTTGTTGCCGACCAGCGCGGTGAGCATGAACACGCCGCCGAGGGCGCCGGACATGAACACCTCGCTGTGCGCGAAGTTGATCAGCTGGAGCACGCCGTAGACCATGGTGTAGCCGATGGCGATCAGGGCGTACAGGGAGCCGAGCCTGATCCCTTGGAACAGTAGCTCCCAGAAGTGTTGGGTGATGTACATAAAGGGCTTCCTGTGCAGGAGGCTTCAGGGGTGCGGGGGTGGCCCGATGTCACGCCGAAGCCGTGGCCCGGTGTAGCGGGTCGCCTCAGGCCACGGCTCACGGGGTTCGAGTCCGGACCCGTCCGCCGGTGGGACGGACGGTGGGTGATCTGGCGGGTTCTGCTTCCAAGCCGGTTCGCGCGGCGCGGCGGGAGCCGAGCCGCGCGAACCGACTCTTGGTGCTACGGCTTGACTCAGCCGCTGATCAGCTTGGAGATGTCGCCGAGCAGGCCGATCGCGCCGTCCTTGATCTCGTAGGCGTAGATCGAGTTGCCGGAGATGTCGCCGTTGGGCGTGAACTTGATCTCCTTGGACAGACCCTGGTAGTCCACCTTGCCCACGCCGTCGGCCACCTGCTGGCGGGTCGGGGTGGCGCTGCCGAGGCCCTTCAGGACGCTGATGATGGTGTTCGCCGCGTCATACCCCTCGATGGAGTAGGTGCCCGGGTCGGCGTTGGCCAGCGTCTTGTACGCCGAGGCGAAGTCGGCGTACTTGGGGTCCTTGCCCGCGTCCAGGCAGGGGCAGGTGAACTGCCAGCCGTTCGCGGCGTCGGCGCCGGCGGTGGTGATGAAGTTCGGGTCCTTCGAACCGTCGCCGGAGATCATCGTGCCGGTGTAGCCGGCCGCCTTCAGCGCCTTGGCGAACACGCCGGCGTCGCTGTAGTAGCCCGCGTAGTACATGGCCTGGGCGCCGGAGGAGGCGACCTGCGAGGCGATCTGCGAGTAGTCCTGCGTCTTGGCCGGCGCGCTGTCGGTCTTGACGTCGACGCCGTCCTTCTTCAGCTGCGCCACGATCGCCGTCGACAGGCCGGTGCCGTACTGCGACTTGTCGTCGATCACGAACACCTTGGTGGCCTTGAGCTTCTTGGCCATGTAGTCGGCCGCGGCCGGACCCTGGACGCTGTCGTTGGCCACGACGCGGTAGAAGGTCTTGTAGCCCGAGGAGGTCAGCGAGGGACGGGTCGCCGAGGGGCTCACCGCCACCAGGTTCGCGTCCGAGAACAGCTTGCCGGAGGCGGAGGTCGGGCCGGAGAAGGCCGGGCCCACCACGCCGAGCACCTTCGGGTCCTGGATCAGCAGGTTCGCCGCGTCCGCGCCCTTGGACTGCTCGCCCTGGTCGTCGGCCTCCTTGATG
>JABFWL010000317.1 GCA_013362315.1 Catenulispora sp.
CTAGTGCGCAGTATTGAGCAGCGGCGCCGGTTGCCGAGGCTCCAGCGGAGGGTTCAGACCGGACCCAGGCGGCGTTCAGACCGGGTTTCCCGGCGAAATTTCCGTTCACGCCCTTGTCAGACCGGCCGCGTAGTCTCTTAAACATGCGTCCCTTGTCCGAACTGACCCGTACCGTCGCGCCGATCGAGGTCGTCAGCGACTACCAGCCCGCCGGCGACCAGCCCGCGGCCATCGCCGAGCTGGCCCGGCGGATCGAGGCCGGGGAGCAGGACGTGGTGCTGCTGGGCGCCACCGGTACCGGCAAGTCCGCCACCACCGCGTGGCTGATCGAGAAGCTCCAGCGCCCGACCCTGGTCATGGCGCCGAACAAGACGCTGGCCGCGCAGCTCGCCAACGAGTTCCGGGAGCTGCTGCCGAACAACGCCGTCGAGTACTTCGTCTCCTACTACGACTACTACCAGCCCGAGGCCTACGTCCCGCAGACCGACACCTACATCGAGAAGGACTCCTCGATCAACGAGGAGGTCGAGCGGCTGCGGCACTCCACCACCAACTCGCTGCTCACCCGGCGCGACGTGGTCGTGGTCTCCACCGTGTCGTGCATCTACGGCCTGGGCACGCCGGAGGAGTATCTGAAGAGCTCGGTGCGGCTGCAGGTCGGTGAGGAGCACGATCGCGACAAGCTGCTGCGCCGCTTCGTCGACATGCAGTACGCCCGCAACGACGTGGCCTTCACCCGCGGCACGTTCCGGGTCCGCGGCGACACCGTCGAGATCTTCCCGGTCTACGAGGAGCACCCGGTCCGGATCGAGATGTTCGGCGACGAGGTCGAGCGGCTGATGACGCTGCACCCGGTGACCGGCGAGATCCTGACGGTCGACCAGGAGCTGCGGGTGTTCCCGGCCACGCACTACGTCGCCGGCTCGGACCGGATGGAGCGGGCGCTGACCGGGATCGAGGCCGAGCTCGCCGCGCGGCTGGCCGAGCTGGAGAAGCAGGGCAAGCTGCTGGAGGCGCAGCGGCTGCGCATGCGCACCACCTACGACCTGGAGATGATGCGGCAGGTCGGCTTCACCTCCGGCATCGAGAACTACTCCCGGCACATCGACGGCCGCGAGGCCGGCTCGCCGCCGTCCACCCTGCTGGACTTCTTCCCCGAGGACTTCCTGCTGGTCATCGACGAGTCGCACGTCACCGTCCCGCAGATCGGCGCGATGCACGAGGGCGACGCCTCGCGCAAGCGCACCCTGGTCGAGCACGGCTTCCGGCTGCCGTCGGCGATCGACAACCGGCCGCTGCGCTGGGAGGAGTTCGAGGAGCGGATCGGGCAGACCGTCTACCTGTCCGCCACGCCGGGGCCGTACGAGCTGGCCAAGCAGGACGCCGAGCCGTCGAAGTCCCCGGTGGAGCAGATCATCCGGCCCACCGGCCTGGTCGACCCGCAGGTGGTGCTCAAGCCCACCCAGGGCCAGATCGACGACCTGGTGGCCGAGGTCCAGGCCCGCGCCGCGCGCGGCGAGCGCTCCCTGGTCACCACCCTGACCAAGAAGATGGCCGAGGACCTGACCGACTACCTGTTGGAGCGCGGCGTGCGCACCCGCTACCTGCACTCCGAGGTTGACACCCTGCGCCGGGTGGAGCTGCTGCGGGAGCTGCGCTTGGGCGAATACGACGTCCTGGTCGGCATCAACCTGCTGCGCGAGGGCCTGGACCTGCCCGAGGTGTCCCTGGTGGCGATCCTCGACGCGGACAAGGAAGGCTTCCTGCGCAGCGGCCGCTCGCTGATCCAGACCATCGGCCGCGCCGCCCGCAACGTCAGCGGCGAGGTGCACATGTACGCCGACACGGTCACCCCCTCGATGCGCCTGGCCATCGACGAGACCAACCGCCGCCGCGCGAAGCAGACCGCCTACAACGAGGCCAACGGCATCGACCCGCAGCCGCTGCGCAAGCGCATCGCGGACATCACCGACCTGCTGGCCCGCGAGGACGCCGACACCGCCGAGCTGCTCGGCGGCTCCGGCCGCCAGCAGTCCCGCGGCAAGGCCCCGGTGCCGGGCGTGGCGTCGAAGGGCACCGTGCGGACCCTGGACGTGGCGGGCAAGCCGGCCGAGGAGCTGATGGCCCTGATCGAGGACCTGTCCCAGCAGATGCACGCCGCCGCGGCGGAGCTGCAGTTCGAGCTGGCGGCGCGGTTCAGGGACGAGATCGGGGACCTGAAGAAGGAGCTGCGGTCGATGCGGGCGGCGATGTAGTCGGTGTGACGGCGGCTGAATCGGCCGCCGTACCGGCAGGTCCGGAAAAGTCCGCACGAAGGAGCTGCGGTCGATGTGGGCCGCGAGCTGGTCGGTGCAATGCTGGCTGTATCGGCCGCCGTATCGGCGGGTCCGGAAAAGTCCGCGGCTGAATGGGTGACGGTCGTGACAAGGCCGGAGGGTACTTTTTACGTGCTCGAGATAGCGAGTCGGTCGAGGGCAGCGGGCACTTAGGCCGAGGACGGCACGGTGGCAGGGCAGAGCGTGACGTCGGCGTGCTGCGGGTGCGTCGGAAGGTGGCGGCCGGGGGACGCCGGTTAGGCGGCGGATACCCGGTTCTACCTGGGCATCCGCGGTCTTTCGGTCGTGTCGGTGATACCCGAAGGGCTGACCGCGGCGTTACTGTGGAAGGGACGAAGCGGGGTGCCGCCATGGCCAAGTTCGATCCGCGTCGGATCCGCAGCGGCGATGAGCCGATGCATGCGCGCAGCCCGCTGCGCATGCGGCTGACCATGGCACTGATCGGGCTGGCCAGCGCGATCGGCGGTGTGGTCTTCTTCCTGACGCAGCACGCTCCCGGCTGGGCCGTCGGGGTCGGGGTGATCGGGCTGCTGGCCCTCGTCGACGCGATCGTCGTGGCCCGGCACATCCGGCAGGGGCCGCACTACCAGCCCGGCCGCGACATCCCGCCGTACCGGCCGGTCGAGGAGCCGGAGGACTTCGGGCCGGCGCGGCCGCCGCTGTCGCAGCGCACCCGCGAGCAGGTGTACCTGACGATGATGGGCACGTGCCTCGTCCTGGTCATCCTGGCGTGGACGGTCGTGCGGCTCTTCTCCCCGGGTCTCGCGGTGGGGATGAGCGTGGTGGCGGCGTTCATCCCGCCGTTCGCGGTGATGGTCGCCAACTCGCGGGGTCGGAACTGGTGAGAGCCTTCCGCCGACCACCGTCAGAGCTGTAACGTGTTCTAGTTTCCGTTTCTAGCTTCCGTCTTTAGCTTCCGTTTCTAGTTCCGGTGAGGAGTTCCCCATGACCGCGGATCTGAAGCTGGGCCTGCAACTCGGCTACTGGGCCTCGAAGCCGCCCGAGTACGACTGGGTGGCGCTGGCCCGGCAGGCGGAGGACCTCGGCTACGACTCGGTGTGGACCGCCGAATCCTGGGGCTCCGACGTCTTCACCCCGCTCGCCTACCTCGCCGCCAGCACCAGCCGCATCCGCCTGGGCACCGGCATCGCGCAGATGGCGGCCCGGACCCCGACCGCGACCGCCATGCACGCCATCACCCTGGACCACCTCTCCGGCGGCCGCGTGATCCTCGGTCTCGGGCTCAGCGGGCCGCAGGTCGTCGAAGGCTGGTACGGCCGCCCCTACCCGAAGCCGCTGGCCCGGACCCGGGAGTACGTCGAGGTGATCCGCAAGGTCCTGCGCCGCGAGACCGTCACCAACGACGGCGAGTTCTACCCGCTCCCGTATCAGGGGCTGGATTCCCTCGGCCTCGGCAAGCCCCTGCGCACCAACCTGCGGCCGCTCCGCAAGGACCTCCCCATCTTCCTCGGCGCGGAGGGCCCGAAGAACGTCGCCCTCACCGCTGAAATCGCCGACGGCTGGCTGCCGCTCTACTACGTCCCCGAACGCCCCGAGGTCTACGCCGACCAGATCGCCGGAGCTGAAAACGGGTTCGAGATCACGGCGATGGTGCACCTCGCGGTGACCGGCGCCAAGCAGGAGGACATCGAGCAGGCCCTATGGCCGATCAAGGGCGCCCTCGGCTTCTACATCGGCGGCATGGGCGCCAAGGGGGCGAACTTCCACAAGAACCTGATGGTCCGCATGGGCTACGAGAAGGAAGCCGACCAGATCCAGGAGCTGTTCCTCGCCGGCAAGCGCGAGGAAGCGGTGATGGCGGTCCCGAGCAAGTTCGCCGACGAGATCTCCCTCGTCGGACCGCCGGAGCGCATCAAGGAGCGGCTGGCGGCGTGGCACGAGTCTCCGGTGACGACACTGCTGGTGACGGCGAGGGAGACCGAGACGCTTAGGACGTTGGCGGATTTGGTGTTGTA
>JABFWL010000691.1 GCA_013362315.1 Catenulispora sp.
ATGACCGGACCGGACGACGGCCAGCTCGTCAGCCCACAGCTGTACCTGCTCGGATTCTCGCCGGACGGAAACGGCCGAGCCGTCGTCGCCGCAGGAAACCCCGACACGTCGGACAACGTGGTGGCCTACGCTCCCGGCATGGGCACCTACCTGTCCGAACACTTCGTGTCCAAGGACGTGCTGCACGCGCAGAACATCGCCGTGGCGGCAGGGCAGGCCGACCCCTCCCACACGACATCCGCCATCGTGTGGCTCGGCTACGACACCCCGCAGGTCCTGGGCGACGCCGCAACGTGGCAACACGAGCTGGACATCACCGGAACTTCGGACGCAGATGCCGGCGCCCCGGCCTATCAGCACTTCCTGGCCGGACTGCGGGCCACCAACACCAGCGGAGACCTCAACCTGACCGCGCTGGGCCACTCCTACGGCTCGCTGCTCGTCGGCAAGGCATCTCAGCTGCCCGGCGGCCTCGGCGTCGACAACGTCGTCATCCTCGGCAGCCCCGGAGTGGGGTTCGACCACGCCTCCCAATTCGGCGTCGCACCCGGTCACGTATACACCGCAGCCGCCGCAAACGACCCGGTCCCACAACTCAACTACGGCACCAGCGCCGCGGAACTGGCAATCCCGATCGTCGGCGCGTACTGGTCCATGCTCGACGACCACAAAGGCGGCGGATGGTTCGGGCAGAACCCTGTCGATGCCAAGTTCGGGGCGAACGTGTTCACCGTACCCGCCGGAGGGGCCGGCACCATGGGCATGCAAGCACACGGTCAATACTTCGACTGGTCGGACGATCCGGCCCGCCAGTCCTCACTTCAGCACATTGCGGAGATCGTGACCAAGAGACCATGAACCGTCCCCTCACGCGCCTCGCAACGTTCGGGCCCATGGCGTTCGCCCTGTTCGCGTGTTCAAGCAGCCCGTCCAAGCCGCCGCTGGACGGCGCCAGCGCCGCGCAGAGCGACCGAACCTACCTCACGGCCACGCTCCAGGCGCTCGGCCTGCCGGACACGCCGCTACGCCCGGCGTACTTCACCGGCAACAATCACTGCGGCGGACCGAACGACGACCAAGGCGAGATCAACATTTCCGCATACCTAGGCATGCTCTCCCCTGATGACGGCGACCGACTCGTCACAAAGGCCCGGGACTTCTGGAAGTCTCAGGGCTACAAGATCGAGACGTTCACTCTCCGAGCGCCGACCTCCGTCGATAACTCACAGACACCGCCAGCGCCAAGCAAAAACCACACGTCCAAGGTCGAAGCCGATGCCAACGGCTTTCAGCTCTCTCTGGGCTGGACCGACGATCCACTCCCGAAGGCCACTGCCAACGCCTCGATCACCAGCAGCAGCCCCTGCGCGACGAAGCTGCAGGGCACTGGTTGACCCTCGGCGCGTCCTTCCTTCGGACATCCGCCCCGGCGTCGAGGTCGCTGTTGCCGCGCAAGTCGATTTCCCCTGACAATCCGCCCGCCTCGGGTTCGGCAGCAGCCTGATCGCGGAGTTTGAGGCGCACGGGGGCGTGGCGAGTCATGGCGATGCACTTAAAGTCGATTACAGACAGCCCTCCACGGTGCCCGCGAGTACTCTAAACTTGTTCATTAACCTGTCTGGCTTTTCGAGGCCTGGTGCTCGGTGATGGTGAGGTCGCGTTTGACGGTCTTGCCGACGTCGTGGTGGGTGGCCGGGCGACGGTTGCGTGATCCGGGTGGGCGTCCTGGGCCGGGGATTGATGGTTTCGGTGCACTGGCCGGGAGCGGCAGCATCGGGCGGATGTTGCGGAACCCTCGGCGGACGCGGGCCGGGGTGAGGCGGCCGGGGGCGGCGGGTTTCTCCCAGGGGTGGCGTAGGTCGTCGACGAGGTGCCGGGCCAGGCGCAGTTGGGTGTGTGCGGCGATGATCAGCCAAGTCCAGCGGTCGGCTGCGGCGGGATCGCGCAGCTTCGGGCGGGTCCAGCCCAGGGTCTGTTTCCACATGCGGAAGGTGTGCTCAAGATCGAATCTTCGCAGGTAGGACTGCCACCAGCGGTCGACGTCAGCAGCCGTGGCCTGGATCATCGAGACCCACAGCCAGATCGGCTTGGGGTTGCGGTCGCCGGGCAGGTGGTCGACTTCCAGCTGGATGATCGTGCCGGCGATGACCGGTAGCGGGCCTTCGTGGTCCAGCCAGCAGGTGCGGTGGGCCAGTCGTGGGTGCAGCCGGTCCCAGGAGGTCGCGGTTGCCGTGCCGTAGCGGGTGGTCTCGGTGATAGTGGTGACAGCCGGATCGGGGTGCGTCGCATCGTCGCTGAGGGCGAATACCGGGCCGTGGACTGCGGGGCGTCCGCCGCGCGGGTTGTAGACGTTGACAGCCGGGAAGCAGAACACGCGATCACTGCGCAGCCGGCCGAGCACCTCCACCGGCAGGTCGGCGAGCACGAACGCCAGGCGCGGGATGTCGTAGCCGGCGTCGAGCACGATGAGGATGTCCTTATCGCCGGGCCGCCAGTGCCCAAGTCCGATCAGGCGTTCCACCACCTGGCGCAGTTGGACCGCGGTGGTCTCGGCGACGTCGTCGGTCGGGCCCAGCCGGACGGCGTCCAGCACTGTCGTCCACGAGGTGCGGCCGGACTCCAGTGCTGCGATCACCGAGTACGGCCACCCCGGGATCATCTGCGCGTTGCCCTTCCCGCGGCCGTAGACATGGCAGAACAGCCGCTCCGGGCTGCATCCGGCGCCCGGCCGTAGCCAGTTCGACACGTCGCAGCCCAGCACGATCCGCCCGTCGGCTGCCTTCGGTATCGGCATCCCCGCGACCAGCATCGACAGCCGACCGACCTCGATCCGCCCGGCGTTGATCCCGTCGTACAGCGCGCCGTGTCCACGCCGGTGCTCTGGGGACAGTGCCAGGTCCACCAGCGACCGCACCGCGCCCGGCGTGCACAACGCCGCCTCCACCAGCTCGAACAGCTCATCGGACCGCGCGTCCAGACAGGCGTACAGCTCCTCGCGGAAGAACGCCAGGTCGTCCAAGGCCTCGACGCGGCGGAACGGATCGGCGACACTGGTCATTCGCGGCCTCTCGTGTGCAGGGATGGGTTCTTGGTCGAACTCGCATCCTCACGCAGAGGCCGCCCTCTTGTCAGGGCAATGAGAAACCCCGACATAAAACGATCATGTCGGGGTTAAAGAACAAGTTCAGAGGCTGTTGCTCAACCGAGCATGGTCTTTGAACTGGGGAATAAGCATTAATCTGAGTGTGTAAGAGGCCGGTGATGGTGGCATAGCCTCCGGTGTCGGATCGCTCGATTCCCCAGGAGGTCGCCGGTGGCTTCGACGGACAGTTTGCTGGACGCGCACGAGGTCGCGGTGCGGGCTCGGGTCGAGGAGCTGCGCGAGCAGGCCGCGCGGGTGGCGGCGGAGCTCAGCGAGGCCGAGTTGGCGCTGGAGCACGTGGCGATCACCAAGGCGACGCTGGCTGTGGTGCTGGTCGGCGGCGGGCAGGCTGCCGACGGGCAAGACGGCAATGCCACCGGTCAGCAGGCCGCCTCGGAGCGGGCCGCGGTTCCGCCGTGGAACGTCGGGCTCGATGGGCGGGCGCTGCCGGCCGGCTACCGGGAGCTGTGGGCGGTGCAAGGCGGCGGCAACGGCGCTGGGGCTGAAGCCGGTGCCGAAGAAGGTGGAGGGCATGCGGTCGAAGATGCGGCGCATGGTGCGCTGCGGCTGGGCGATCGAGGCGGCGCCCGGGCTGTTCCAGACCGCCGCCGGACCGGCTCGAACCGGCCGGTAGCGAGTCAAGCCGCAGGTCAACGCCGGGGTGCGGGCCGGGCCAGGCGGCGAGTCATCACGTAAGTCATCGCCCAGCGGACCATCGCCTGCTGGTGTCGTCGCGGCGTTCGTAGTCGCGCACGCACCGCCGCCGCGCGGTGATCCACGACAGGGTGCGCTCCACCACCCAGCGGCGGTGCAGCACCACGAACCCCTTCGCGGTGTCGCTGCGCTTGACGATCTGCAGGCGCAAACCGGACAGATGCTCGGCGCACCAGGTGACCAGCGCCCCGGCGTAGCCGCCGTCGGCCCACACCAGGCTGATCCGCAGGCAGGCCGCGCGCAGGGCGTGCAGCAGCGGCATCGCGCCGTCGCGGTCCTGCACGCCGGCGGCGGTGACCAGCACCGTCAACAGCATCCCGATCGTGTCCACGGCGATGTGCCGTTTGGTCCCGTTCACGTGCTTGCCGCCGTCGTAGCCGCGTCGCGTCGCGCTGACGGTCTCCGCCCCGCGCAGCGACTGGGAGTCCACGATTCCGGCGCTCGGCTCC
>JABFWL010000707.1 GCA_013362315.1 Catenulispora sp.
TGCTCTTGCTCTTGCTCTTGCTCTTGAGCGGCCCGCGCCCGCGCCCGCACCCAACCTAAATCCGCGCCAGCGCCTCCCGCAGCGGCTTCAGCCCGATCGACCCCAGGTCCAGCGCCTCCCGGTGGAACGTCTTCAGGTCGAAGTCAGTGCCCTTACGGGCCTTGGCGTCGTCGCGCGCCTGCAGCCAGATGCGCTCGCCCACCTTGTACGCCGGCGCCTGTCCCGGCCAGCCGAGGTAGCGGTCCAGCTCGAATGCCAGCTGTGCCTCCTCGGTGTTGACGTTCGCGGTCATGAACTCCCAGCCCAGTTCCGGGGTCCAGCGCGCGCCCCCGTGGTCGGCGCCGTTGCCGAAGGCGTAGCCGGGCGGGATCTCCAGCTCCAGGTGCATCCCCAGGTCGACGACCACGCGGACGGCGCGCATCATCTGTCCGTCGAGCATGCCGAGCTTGTCGGCCGGGTCGGAGAGGTAGCCCAGGTCGTCCATCAGGCGCTCGGCGTAGAGCGCCCAGCCCTCGCCGTGGCCGGAGACCCAGCACATCGAGCGCTGCCAGCGGTTCAGCAGGTCCTTGCGATAGGCGGTCTGGGCGCACTGCAGGTGGTGGCCCGGGACGCCCTCGTGGTACACGGTCGTGGTCTCGCGCCAGGTGGCGAAGTCGGTCTGGCCCTCGGGTACCGACCACCACATGCGGCCGGGCCGGGAGAAGTCCTCCGACGGCGGCGTGTAGTACATGACGCCGTCGTGGGTCGGGGCGATCATGCACTCCAGGCGGCGCACCGGCTCCGGGATGTCGAAGTGGACGTCGGCCAGCTCCGCCACGGCGGCGTCGGACTTGTCCTGCATCCAGGCGCGGAAGTTGTCGGCGCCGGAGATCTTGCGGGCCGGGTCGGCGTCCAGCGCGGCCAGCGCGTCCTTCAGCGACCCGCCGGGCACGATGCGGTCGGCCGTCTCGGCCATCTCGGCGCGCAGCCGGGCGACCTCCTCCAGCCCCCAGCGGTAGGTCTCATCCAAGTCCACGGTGTCGCCCAGGAACTCCCGCGAGGCGCGCTGATAGCGCTCACGCCCCACGGCGTCCTTCTCCGGCGCGGAGGCCAGCAGCTCCTCGCGCAGGAAGCGGCCGAAGTCGGCGGTGGCGGCGACCGCGGCGGCCGCGCCCCGGTCCAGGTCCGCGCGCACCGCGCCGGTCGCGCCGGTCCGCTCGACCAGCCCGGTCCAGAAGTTCTCCCCGCCGCGCTCGCCGTTCCAGTCCTGAGTCTGCTTCGCACAAGCCAGCACCTGCCGCCGCGCGGAGGTGCGGCCGCGCGCCGCCGAGTCCAGCAGCGTCGCCTTCAGCTGCTCCAGCGCGGTCGGGACGGACGCCAGGCGGGCGGCGATATTGGCGTGGTTCTCCTCGCCGTCGGTGCTCATCTGGTCGAAGACCGAGCGCACGCTCTGCAGCGGGCTGGCGATGACGTTCAGCGCGGCGGTGTCGTCGCCGGCCTCGTAGCACTCCACGGCCAGCGCCAGCCGCTCCTCCATGGCCTCCTTGGCCACCCGTTCCCGCTCGTCCGCGGGGTTCAGCGCCCGGATCGCCGCCAGGGTCGAGGCGGTCAGCGCGTTGCGTGCCGCGAAGCCCTCCAGCGTGAGGTCGGTCAGCTCGTGGTCGTGCCCGGCCACCCCGAGATCGGTGGCGAACTGCGGGTCGAGGTCGACGTAGCGGGCGACATAGTCTTCTGCGATCTCATTGATGGACGTCACCCGCCAGACCTTATGCCGATGATCGTCCGACGTCCACCAGTCGGACACCGGAACGATCTCTTAAACGCTGCTCGGGGCGACGGGGTAATCGTCGCGGCCGGTGATCAGCGGTAACCGGATCCTCAAATCTCGAGCGTCACCGTGAACGGACCGTCGTTCACCAGCGCCACCTTCATGTCCGCGCCGAACCGGCCGGTCTCGACCTTCGCGCCGAGCTTGCGCAGTTCCGCGGCCACCGCGTCCACCAACGGCTCGGCCACCGGTCCCGGCGCGGCGGCGATCCACGTCGGCCGACGGCCTTTGCGCGCGTCACCGTAAAGGGTGAACTGGCTGATCACCAACAGCGGTCCGCCGAAATCCGAACACGAACGCTCGGTGCCGGGCGCGCCGTCCCCGTCCTCGCCCTCGAACAGGCGCAGGGTCCAGAGTTTGCGCGCGAGCTGGGCCGCCTTGGCCGGCGTGTCGTCGTGCGTGACACCGACCAGCACGCACAGGCCCGGCCCTTCGATCGCGCCGACCACCTCGCCCCCGACCGTCACCGACGCCTCGCTCACCCGCTGCACGACTGCTCGCATGCGGGCCATTCTCTCTCCTGTCGCCCCGCCCCTTTATCCAGCGCTGTCCACCCGATGAGACGATGGCGCCATGGCAGACCTGAGCACCACCTTCGTCACCTTCCCGGCCGGCGGCACCATCGGCACCGCGACCGTGCTGGCCGTGCGACCGCTGCCGGAGGGCGCCGGCGCCGGCGTCGTCGTCGACACCACGCCGTTCCACCCGCTCGACCACAGCTGGCCGGACCAGCCCGGCGACACCGGCGTCCTGCTCGCCGCCGGCGGCGAGCACCCGGTGACGGACTGCGTGACCGGTGGCGTCGGCCCGGACGGCGAGTTCGCGATCGGCACCGACATCCCGGTCCGCCGCGGCGACGAGACCTGGCAGTGGCTGGCGGTGCACGTCGTCCCGGACGGCGCCGCGCTCGAGCCCGGCACGCGGATCGAGCTGCGCGTCGACGAGCCCCGCCGAGCGGCGCTGTCCGCGTCCCACACCGGCTGCCACCTGATGGCCCTGGCCCTCAACGAGGCCCTGGCCGACCGCTGGCGCAAGGAGGCCCGCACCGACGGCCTCGGCCACCCCGACTTCGACAGCCTCGCGATGGACACCTCGCGCATCGGCCTGGACGCCAGCACCGACCGCTACCGCCTCGGCAAATCCCTGCGCAAAAAGGGCTTCGACCCCGAAGGCCTGCGCGAGGCGCTGCCCGAACTGGCCGACAAGATCAATGCCCGCCTGGCCGGCTGGCTCGCCCAGGACGCGACGGTGCGCATCGACACGCCGGGCCCGGAGCTGACGGCACGGCGGCAGTGGGTGTGCGAGTTGCCGGAGAAGACCGTCGAGATCTCTTGCGGCGGCACGCATCTGCACCGCCTGGGCGAACTGGCGTCGCTGACCGCTGAGTTGACGCTGTCGGAGGACGGCAGCGAGTTGGTGGTGGTGACGACGCCGAAACGGGCCTAGCGCAAGGCGATCCGCGACTGAGGCGCAAGCCGATCCGCGACCCGACACACGAGCGTCTAGCCCATTCAGGCGACGCTTCCCCCGAATCGCCGATGCCCGTTTGCGCTTCCGGCCGGACAATGGGAGTCGAGACATTCCAGGCTCATGGCCTCGATGAAAGGGGGCTGCTCATGAGCAACGACCGGATGCTGCGGTGGCTGGGGCCACTCGGCGTCGGCTTTCTCGTGGCCATCGTCCTCGGGTTCTTCGTCCTCAGCCGCGACACCCCGGGCCAGAACGCGCCGGCGGCCCAGGTCGTGGCGTTCTACCGGGACCACGGCACCCGCGAGACGGCGGCGGTCTGGGTGATCGGCATCGGCTTGGCCCTGCTGACCTTCTACATCTGCGGTCTGCGCACCGCGCTGCGGCGGGCCAATCCCGAGCACTCCTGGCTGGCTACCGCGGCCTTCGGCGGCGGACTGATCCTGGTCACCGGATTCGCGGTCACCGGGATCACCCACTATGCGGTCGTGCAGGCGGCCCACAACAACCGCGTGACACTGGCCGGCGATCTCAACTTCATCGACGGGATCATCCCGCTGCCGGTGATGCTCGGCCTGGGCGTGATGTCGCTGGCGGTCGGCGCCGCCATCCTCGCCGGGTCGGTGCTGCCGAAGTGGCTCGGCGTCGTCGGCGTGGTGATGGCGGCACTGACGCTGTTCGGGCCGGTCGGCTTCATCTCGTTCCTGGCGCTGCCGGTCTACTTCACCATCCTCGGCTTCGTGATCGCGGCCAAGCTGGCGCCGCACGATCACCGCGTCGCCGCGGATATCACAGGCCCGACAGACACCCCGGCCACCGAGGCCCACCGGCCCCGGATGCGGCACCTGATCCCGAGGGGCCACCACTGAGGCCGACGATGTTCACCAGGCCGCTGATATCCGCCAGGCTTTCGCTGTTCACCAGGCTGCCACTGGTCGGCACGCTGCCGCTGGTCAGCAGGCTGCCACCTCGGCGGCGGCCGCGACCGGGCTGGCACCGGCCGGCTCCGGCGCCGGCGCCGGCTCGGGC
>JABFWL010000462.1 GCA_013362315.1 Catenulispora sp.
GGCATGCCGGGCTGCATCGCGACCTTGGTGAACTCCACGGTGCCGAGCGTGGAGAGCACTTCCTTCACCACGTCGTAGGCGCCGACCGAGACGCCGCCGGTGGTGACCACCATGTCGGCGCGGATCAGCTGGTCCTCGATGGCGGCCAGCACGCCCTGCGGCTCGTCGCCGATGATCCCGACCCGGATCCCGGTGGCGCCCATGGCGTTCACCGCGGCGGTCAGGGCCGGGCCGTTGCCGTCGTTGATCTGCCCCGGACCCAGCGGCGTGCCCGGCTCGACGAGCTCGGAGCCGGTGGACAGGACCACTACCCGGGGATGCGGGTGCACCGGGGCGTGGACCTGGCCGATGGCGGCCAGCAGGCCGATCTGGCGCGGCCCGAGCCGGGCCCCGGCCTTGAGCACCACCTCGCCGGCGGCCACGTCGGACCCCAGGACCCGGATGTGCTCGTCCCGCTCCGGGACCCGGGTGATCCGCACGCTCTCGGTGCCGCCGTCGGTCCACTCCACCGGCACGATCGCCTCGGCGCCGTGCGGCACCATCGCGCCGGTCATGATCCGGGCGCAGGTGCCCGGCTCCAGGATGCCCTCGAACACCGAGCCGGCCGCGATGTCGCCGACCACCCGCAGCTCGGCCGGGCTGTCCTCGCCGGCGCCGTCCAGGTCGGCCAGCCGGACCGCGTAGCCGTCGACCGAGGAGTTGTCGAACGGCGGCAGCGGCATGGCGGCGACCACGTCGGCGGCGAGCGTCAGCCCGTTCACGTCGGTGATCGGAAGCTCCATCGGGGCCAGCAGCTGCACGGTGTCGAGGACCAGCGCCAGGTGGTCGTCGACACTGCGCAGCTTCTCGTTCTCTGGTTCGGCCATGCCCCCATCATCCCTTACCAGTGGGACGGAAAAGCCGAGATGAGGGTGATCTGCATCTATGAGAGGAACAGAAGCAGGAGCAAGAGGAGCTGTCTCTCTAAAAGAGAACCCCTATGCCATCGCCTAGGTCAGATCTGGAAGCCCTCCCGGACATAGGCGGTGAGCCATTCGCGGAACTCCCTGCCGAGGTCCGGACGGTCCACGGCGAGCTGGACGACCGTCTTCAGATAGTCGATCGGGTTGCCGGTGTCATAGCGGCGGCCGGTGAAGACCACGCCGTGCACCGGGCCGCCGATGTCCGGGTCCCCGGCCAGGGTGCGCAGGGCGTCGGTGAGCTGGATCTCGCCGCCGCGGCCGGGCGGGGTCTGGGCCAGCACGCCCAGCACGGCCGGGTCGAGCAGGTAGCGGCCGATCACGGCGAGGTTCGACGGCGCCTGCGCGGCGGCCGGCTTCTCCACCAGGTCGGTGATCTGGATCAGGCTGGTGTGGTCGTAGGGCAGCCCCGGGCCGTCCGGCGAGGGCTTCACGGCGGCGCACCCGTACATGTGGATGTGCTCCTCCGGGACCTCGATGAGGCCGACGACCGAGCCGCCGTAGCGCTTGCGGACCTCTATCATCGCCGGCAGCAGCGGGTCCCGCTCGTCGATGAAGTCGTCGCCGAGCAGCACGGCGAACGGCTCGCCGTTGACATAGGAGGCGGCCTTCAGGACCGCGTGCCCCAGCCCCTTGGGATCGCCTTGCCGGACGTAGTGCACGTTTGCCATGTTCGACGAGGCGCGCACCTGCTCCAGCCGGGCCTCGTCGCCCTTGGCCGCCAGCGCCTCCTCCAGCTCGGCGGCGCGGTCGAAGTGGTCCTCCAGCGGCCGCTTGTTGCGGCCGGTCACCATCAGGATGTCGGTCAGTCCCGCCGTCACCGCTTCCTCGACGACGTACTGGATGGTCGGCTTGTCGATGACCGGCAGCATCTCCTTGGGAGTCGCCTTCGTTGCGGGAAGGAAGCGAGTGCCGAGTCCTGCTGACGGAATGACTGCTTTTCGAACCTCCATGAAGCGGACGGTATCAGGCGATCCGCCAACTTCCATGAGAGTCACGTTTAGCCGCCATGAGTTGTTCGTCGGCTTGACGCAAAAGCGTCGTCGCATGCGTACCGTGGTCCGGATATGTAACACCGCCGATGGAGATGGTGAGCTGGAGCGCGCCCTGTGCGGGGTCGCTGTCGGGGCCGGCGTCGAAGGCGACTTTGCGGATCGCGTAACACAGTCTTTCGGCGACCTTCGCGGCGGTCTCGGCGTTGGTGCCGGGCAGGATCAGCACGAACTCCTCGCCGCCATAGCGGGCGAAGGTGTCGGCGGTGCGCACCTCCAGGGCCAGGCGCTGGGCCAGCTCGCGCAGCACCGCCGAGCCGCGCTGGTGGCCGTGCGCGGCGTTGACCCGGCGGAAGTCGTCCACGTCGATCATCAGCAGCGCGCCGCCGGTGCCGGCGGTGCGCGCGGCCTCCAGCTCGCGGGCCAGCGTGCCCTGCAAGTGCCGGTAGTTCCAGACACCGGTGAGCGGGTCTATGGCGGAGAGTCGTTCCAGGTCCTCACGGCCCTGCTCCAGACCGGTCACCTCGCTGGCGGCCTCGGCCAGCGCGGCGCGGGTGCTCTCCTGGAGCCGGTCGAGCTTCTGCCGCAGCGCCAGGGTCATGCCAGCCAGGAAGGCACAGGCCACCGCCAGGAACACCAGGGCGGCCGCCGTGAGGGTCATTCGGTGGTGCTCCTCTCGGGCCTGGCATTCTTGAGCACAGCATGACGAATCAATCCAACGAGCCGGGCGGTCCCAAGGGCACGATCCGGTCACGGTTGCTGGCCGCGCGCCGCGCGTGCGCCCCGGAGCAGCGCGCGCGCTGGTCGGCGGCGGCGTGCGAGGTGTTGCTGGAGCGGATCGGCGACGCCCGGACGGTGGCGGCGTACGCGTCGTTCGGCACGGAACCGGACACGGGCCCGCTGCTGGCGGCGTTGCTCGAGCGGGGTGTCCGTGTCCTGTTACCCATTCTAGAGAATGACATGAGCCTGTCGTGGGGAAGGTACAGCGGCTCTGATTCACTCGTTCGAAGGATTCCGCCCGGCGGGACGCGGCCCGGACCCATCGCCGAGCCGGCCGAATCGCTGGGTCCGGAGGCGGTCCTGACGGCCGACTGGATCGTGGTGCCGGCGCTGGCGGTGTCCCCGTGCGGGGTCCGGATGGGCCGCGGCGGCGGCAGTTACGACCGGACGCTGGCGGCGATCGAGGCGTCCGGCGGCGCCGCGCGCCCCCGGATCGCGGCGTTGCTCTATCCCGGCGAGGTGGGCGTGGACATCCCGGTGGAGCCGCACGACCGGCCGGTGGACGTGGCGGTCACCGCCGACGAGGTTCACGACTGGCGGGAATCTCCCGGGCGGTTTCCTCGCGCGTAGGGGTCGGCAAGTGGCAGACTCGGCGCTTGAAGAAGCGCTCGCAGAAGCGCTTCGAAGAAATCAGGGTTCAGCAGAGCGGTTGGTATCTACATGCGACGTCAGCCGGGGACCGGGGAACAGCTCCCGCATGCCCGGCTGCATCCGTCGGCCGAGCTGGTGCCCAACAACGCCACGCAGAGCGCGGCGATCGCGGTGCTCGCGGCGCTCCCGGACCCGGTGGTGGTGCTCAACCGCCGCGGGCTGATCACCGGCTGGAACCCGGCGGCCGAGGAGCTGTTCGGCTACAGCAACGACGAGGTGCTGGGCCGGCCGTGGACCGAGTTCGTGGTCGCCGACGGCGGCCTGAACGGCAGCGCGCAGTCGCAGCTGGACGCCATCGGCTCGACCGTGCAGCGCGGCGGGACCTGGGAGGGCTCCTTCCCGATCACCACCCGCGACGGCGACTCGCTGCTGGCCCGGGTGCGGGCCGCGCCGATGACCGCCGGCGGGCTGATCACCGGCACCGTGGTGACCGCGATCGACCTGTTCGGGACCGACGCCAGCCGCGACGACCAGCAGCGGGCCGCGGCCCGGGCGGCGGTGCGGGCCGCGGTGCTGTCGCGGGCCGGGATGCAGCTGGGGACCTCGCTGGACACCGGCCGGACGCTGGCCGCGCTGGCCGAGATCCTGGTCCCGGCGTTCGCCGACACCTGTGTGGTGGACCTGCTCGACGAGAACGGCGTGGCGCAGCGCCTGGTGACGGTGCACAGCACGGACATCGCGCCGTGTCCGCCCATGCGGGCCGGCACCGAGATCCACTACCCGGCGCGGCATCCCTGCGACCGGGCACTGCGCACCGGCCGTCCGGTGCTGATCCAGGGCGCGCCGCGGGTCAAGGCCCTGGATCCGGACGAGGAGTGCGACCGCAAGGCGCTGCTGCTGGACGCGAAGTCGCTGATCGCGGTCCCGCTGCTGGCGCCCAGCGGCGTGCGCGGGGTGCTCGCCATCGCGCTGACCGAGGACGCCGAGCCGACGCCGCGCTACGACACCGCGGACCTGGAGCTGGTCGAGGAGCTGGCGGCGCGGGCCGGGCTGGCCCTGGAGAACGCGGCCATGTTCGACCGCCAGCGGACCTTGGCGCTGGCGCTGCAGAAGTCGTTGCTGCCGACGGATCTGCCGCTGCCGGACGGGGTGTCGATCCGGGTCGGTTACGCGCCCGGGGCCGCTTCCGAGGTGAGCGGCGACCTGTACGACGTCGTGGAGCTGTCGGCCGGGCGGATCGGCGTGGTCATCGGCGACGTGCAGGGGCGCGGTGCCCACGCGGCGGCGGTGATGGGGCAGCTGCGGGCGGCCCTGCGCGCCTACGCGGTGCTCGACGTGCAGCCCGGGCAGCTGCTGTCGTATCTGGACGAGCTGGTACGCGGGCTGAACGAGGAGATCCTCGTCACCTGTGTGTACGCGATCTACGACCCCTTCACCCGGCGCTGCGCTCTGGCTAACGCGGGCCATCCGCCGCCGTTGCTGGCCTCGGCGCACGGCACGTATCCGATGGAGGTGCCGCCGGACGTCCCGCTCGGCATCGGTCCGCTGGGGCCGGGCGGCGGCAAGGGCGCGGTGCAGTTCGACGACCACATCTTCAGCATCCCGCCCGGCGACGTGCTCGTGATGTACACCGACGGCGTGGTGGAGCGCCGGGACCAGTCGGTGGACCAGGGCGTGCGGACGCTGTGCGAGGCCATCGAGCGGGTGGTGCGCGAGCCGCGGGCGATCTGCCGCGCGGCGCTGCGGGCCGCGGGCAGCGAGGCGCACGACGATCAGGCGGTGCTGGCCATGGCCACCTCCACCGTCGATCTGCCGCTGTCCCGGCTGGCTCTGCCGGCCCGGCCTGAGGCGGCCTTCGCGGCTCGCCACCACACCCGCGCGGTACTGCGCGAGTGGGGGCTGAGCGAGCACGCCGAGCTGGCCGAGCTGCTGGTGTCGGAGCTGATCACGAACGCCGTGCGGCACGCCAGCGGGCCGCGGCCCTCGCCGTGGTCGTTCACCGACGCCGACGAGCCGGCGCCGGCCGCGCCGCCGCTGGCCGAGGACATGCTGGAGCTGGCCGCGGTCCGAGAGTACGCCAGCCATCTCGGCGCCCTGGACGAGGACAACGAGATGGACCTGCTCGCCGAGCCCGGGCTGCTGGACGAGCTGGGGATGCTGGACGGCACGCTGACCGCGCCGGGCGGCTCGCGCCGGCTGGACCTGGTGCTGCGCCGGGGCCTGCGGGCGCTGTGGATCGAGGTGCACGACCCGGACGTGCGGCTGCCGCGGATCCGGCAGGCCGCGGAAACAGACGAGGGCGGCCGCGGGTTGTATCTCGTGGACGCGCTGTCGGCGCGGTGGGGCGCGCGGCCCACCGACGCCGGGAAGTTCGTCTGGTTCGAGCTTCCGTTGTTCTGATCGCCCCGCCGGGTGTCCGGCGCCTGTCTCGGGCCTGCTTTCGCACTCGGTTCCAGACTGATCTCGCCGCTGACTTCCGACGGCTCGGCGACGCCTGCCAGTGACGTGAGTCACAGCCCTGTGGCCTGCCATTGGACAGTGCCCGCGGGTATCCCGCACAATCAATTGGCAGTCTGGCGGCCAGAGTGCCAGGTCGATGAAGGAGTTGCCCCGTGCCGACGTACCAGTACCAGTGCAAAGACTGTGGTGAGGCGCTGGAGGTCGTGCAGAAGTTCACGGACGATGCGCTGACCGAGTGCCCCAACTGCCAGGGCGAGCTGCGCAAGGTGTTCTCCGCCGTGGGCATCGTGTTCAAGGGCAGCGGCTTCTACCGGACCGACAGCCGGTCGGCGTCGAGTTCGTCCTCGGCGGCTTCCTCGAACGGGTCCAACGGATCGAACGGCTCGTCGTCCGGGAAGAGCGACGCCTCGTCCTCGGGCTCGTCCGGCAAGGGCGAGTCGTCGTCCTCGGGGTCGTCCGCCGCGAAGGGCTCGGGCTCGTCCGGCTCTTCCACAAGTTCGGCCGCCTCGTCAAGTTCGGGCTCGGGTTCATCCACAGGCAGCTGATCGCGACCCGGTTATCCACCGGGTTATCCACAGCGGTCGCCGAGTTATCCACAGGCTGCCCGACAACGGGTGGACAGGCTTGACCGCCCCTGCGGATCATTACTCCCTGAAGCGTCCCGACTACGCCAGGGGGAGTCATGCCACCCACCGCCGCCACCCGCTCGAAGTTCGCCAGCCGGATCACCGGTCGGCGCCACTCCTCGCGCACCCGCCGCCTGCGCGTCGTCGGTGCCGCCGGCTTCGCCGGGGTCTCGATGGCCCTGGTGACCGCCGAGCCCTCCGGGGCGCCGCCGCGCCGCCCGCCCAGGTTCGCCGCGGAACCCCTGATGAGCGGCCTGGTAGCGGTGCCGGTGCGGTTCGCCGACGCCGGCAGCACCGGCTATCTGCGCCCCGGCGACCGGATCGACGTGCTGGCCGCCCGAGACGCCGGCCCCGGCACCCCGCCGGATCCGGTCGGCCCGGATGCGGCGGGCACCGCCCCCGCCGCGCGCGAACCGGCGAGCCCGCCGCGCGGTGAGACGGCGGTCGCGGTCGACGTCTCGGTCCTCGAGATCGCGCACGCCGCCGACACCGCCGCCCTGTCCCGCGCCACCCCGGACGACGGCGGCCTCGTCTTCCTGGCTGTGGACAACGCCACCGCCGCCCGCCTGGCGCACGCCGCCGTCGCGGACCGCCTGAGCTACGCGCTGCGCCATGGGTGAATCCGCTTGTCCTCGCCGGGGACGAAACCTACTGTGCGTTTCATCATGGATATCTATGAAGCGCTCTACACCACCCGCGCCATGCGGCGGGTCAAGCCGGACCCGATCCCTGAGTCCGTCCAAGCGCGTATTCTCGACGCCGCCATCCGCGCCCCGAACGGGGGCAACTCCCAGAACTGGCGGTTCCTGCTGCTGGACGACCCCGAGAAGAAGAAACTGCTCGGCCCGCTCTACCGGGACGCTCTGAAGGAGCTGTTCGCCACCGTCTACGCACCCTTCGTCGAGGCGATCGCCGCCAACCCGGACCACCCGGAGTCGATCCAGGCGGCGAAGGTCACCAAGTCCTCGCAGTGGCTGGCGGACAACTTCGAGCAGGTCCCGCTGTTCCTGTTCGCGTTCGTGCAGCAGGACCGCACCGGCGGCTCGATCTTCCCGGCCGTGTGGAGCGCTCAGCTCGCCGCCCGCGCCGACGGCGTCGGCAGTTCCCTGACCTCGATCCTCGGCGCGTTCCACGACCAGCGGGTCAAGGAGATCCTGGGAGTGCCGGCCGACGAGGAGTGGAAGCAGGCCTGCTGCGTCTCCTTCGGCTACCCGACCGGCCGCTGGGCTGTGGCCCCGCGACGGCCCGCGCACCAGGTCGCGTACCGCAACGGCTGGGGCGAACCCGTGGGCTTCACGGTCGACGAGCCGCTGTGGCAGCCGCAGGACTAGTCCCGCGCCCCCTCTCCCTACCCGAGCGCCTTCTCCTGGATCAGCTCGGTCAGCGCCTTCACTGCGTCCACCTTGCCCGGTGACTCGACGGCGTCGCGCAGTTCCGTGAGCCGGTCCAGGACGTCGTGCACATCGGTGTCGGGGGAGGAGGCCTCGTCGAGGTCGACCACCAGGACCGCCTCGGTGTCGGCGTACTGGACCCGGCCATCCTTGAGCACCACGAGCGTCTTGGTGCCACCCGCGGCCTTGCGCGGGGCGCTCTTCCGCTTCGGCTTGGCGGCCGACTTCTTCTCTTCCTTCTCCTGCTCTTCGACCTCTTCCACGACCGCTTCCGGGGACCCCTCCCCGTCCGCCTCGGGCGACACCTCAGCGTTCTGCTGCTGCGGGATGTCAACTACTTCCTTGGCATCGTGCTGTTCCTCGTTCTGTGTCATCGGTTGGGGAGTCACCGGAGTCGCGGTCATGAGATTCATGTCCGCTTCAACGATCAACGCCGGACGCAGTCACTCACTCGTTCGGGAAACCAGATCGCCCCCGGCCACGTCCAACCCGCATGCCAAGGAAGCCAAGCAAGCCAACGAAGCCGATAGCCGTGATGGTCGCCGCCTCCCTCGCCGCGCTGACGGCGTGCTCCTCCGGCGGCGGAAAGCCGAAGGACGGCGACCTGGTCCGCGCCGACGCCGCCCGGGCCGCCGTCGGCCAGACCGACCTGACCGCCGCCGCGAAGAGTGCGAACGCCTTCGGGGTGGACGTCTTCCACGCCATGGCCGACGGCCGCGACGGCGATGTCATGGTCTCGCCGACCAGCCTGGCCACGGTGCTGGCGATGCTGATGCCCGGCGCCAAGGGCCAGACCGCGGACGAGATGACCAAGACCCTGCACAGCTCGCTGCCGGCGGCCCAGTTCGCGAACGCGCTCGGCGCCCTGAACGAGGCCACGGTGCAGCGGGCGCTCACCGACAAGGCGGATGTGCAGCAGTACGACAGCGCGTGGACGCAGAAGGGCTACGAACTGCAGCAGTCCTACCTGAAGGCGCTGTCCTCGGCGTTCGACACCGGCATGCACGAGGTCGACTTCACCGGTGCGCCGGAATCGGCCCGGCAGACGATCAACAAGGCGGTGCAGGGCCAGACCAACGGGCTCATCAAGGACCTGTTCCCGGCGGGCGCCATCACCCCCGACACCCGCCTGGCGCTCACCGACGCGCTGTATTTCAAGGCCAAGTGGGCCGAGGAGTTCAGCAAGTCCGGCACCTCCGACGTCCCGTTCCACCTGCTGAACGGCAGCACCGCCGCGGTCCCGACGATGAGCGAGTTCCACAAGTTCGGCTACGCGGAGGGCAACGACTGGCAATACGTCGAGCTGCCGTATGCCAAGGACCATCTGGCGATGGGCGTCGTGCTCCCGGCCTCGGGAACCTTCGACACCTTCCGTAAGGGTCTCACCGGCGACGCGCTCGCCTCCATGGCCGACACGGCATCCGAGACCGAAGTGGACCTGCAGCTGCCGAAGTTCACGTTCGACACCTCGCTGGCCCTCAAGGACGCGCTGGCCGCGCTCGGCATGACGTCGCTGTTCGACCCGAACACAGCCGACCTGAGCGGCATCCCGGCGAAGCCCGAGAAGCTGTGGGTCAGCACCGTGGTGCAGAAGACGCACGTCGCCGTCGACGAGCAGGGCACCACCGCGGCGGCCGCCTCCGGAGTGGGCGTCGTGGCCGGCGCCGCCCCCGGACAGGTCAGCCGGACCGTCACCATGCACGTCGACCGCCCGTTCCTCTTCCTCATCCGCGACACCATCAGCGGCCAGATCCTGTTCCTGGGTCAGGTCACCGATCCGCGGGGCTGACACGACCCGCGGGTGAAAGCCGGTGGGACAGCCCGCCGAGACAGCCCTCTGACCCCGCGGCCGGGACTTACTGGACACCCGCTCGACCGACACCTGACAATTGCTCTCATGGGAGGTCCATCGTTCGGGAACGCTGCCTGGCAGCCGCCGGACCACCGGCCCTCGGACGCCGAGCGCGATGACGCCATCGAGCTGCTGGCGTCCGGCGCCGAGGTCGGCCGGCTGTCCAGCGACACCTTCTCCCGCCGCATCGATCAGGCGCTGGCGGTGCGCTCGCACAACGAGCTGACCCAGCTCGTGTCCGACCTGCCGATCCCGCCGCCGCGCCCGGGGGTCGGCCAGCGCATGGTCAACGCGGTCGCCGCCGTGGCGCACTTCCGCTTCCGCCTGAAGGCCGCCTGGCGCGGACCGTCCCTGCCCCGCCTCTCCCTGCCCGGCGGCCCGCAGTCGACCCTGCGCATCGGCCGCATGCCCGAGTGCGACCTGCAGCTGCTCGACACCACGGTGTCCCGCTACCACGCCGAGTTCCGCCGCTCCCACACCGGCTGGTTCCTGGTGGACCTGGGCTCCACCAACGGCACCCGGGTCAACGGCTGGCGCATCACCGCGCCCACCGCCGTCCACCCCGGCGACGAGGTCTCCTTCGGCTCGGTCGTCTTCTCGCTCAACGCCGGCTGACGCCGACCGCCGTCCCCCGTCCGGGGTAACCCGCGGTTCCGCGCGCCCCGCCTCGGCAACAGGTGAGGTCATGACGACCGACCCACCGCAGCCGCCACCGGCGCACTCCCGCATCACCGCGGAGAAGGCCGACCGATCCCGCCTGATCGGCGCCATCGTCATCGCCGTGATCGCCATCTGGTTCATCCTGGCCAACACCCACAAAACCAGCATCACCTTCTGGATCGTGACGGTGACCTCCCCCATGTGGCTCACCCTCGCCGGCACCTTCCTGGCCGGCATGCTGGTGAGCCTGCTGCTCACCCGCAGCCGCAATCGCCGCAGAGCCCCGAAGTAATATAAAACCTCTTATCCTTGATCACCCGATTCGCCCTACTTCCTGTCAGACCCCTCTGCCACTGTAGAAAGCACCACCACCCCAAACCACCGCAGAGGGGGCACCAATGACCACCACCGCCCAACCCTGGCTCCGCGCCGAGCTCATAGCCGGCCCCGAAACCACTCCCGGCGCCCAGCTCATGATCCCGGCGGACGGCGTGGAGTTCCACGACGACCACCTCGTCTTCCACCACCAAGGCGAAGTCGTCTACGTCGCCGACCAAGGCCAGCTCCGCTCCATCACCTGGTTCGCCAAACAGCCCAACCCCGAGACCGCCCGCCGCAAAGCCCTGTGGCCCAACCACGGGACCCGCTGGACCGACGACCAACGCGCCGATCTCCTGCGCCGCCTGCGTCTGGGCCAGTCCTGGGCCGCCATCTCCACCGCCGCCGGCCGCTCCCGCACCGGCTGCCAACAGGAAGCCGTCAAACAGGGCTGGCTCGACCCCGACACCCTCCGGCCCCTGCCCGGCCTCCTCGTCGGCCAACCGGCGTCCCCCTCAGACGCCGCCGCCACCCAGCCATCGGCCACCCCCGACCCGGACGCCGGAGACGCTGACCCGCCGCCGACAGCGAACGCCACCGACCACGGCAATGCCTCCTGCGAGCCCATCGCGAGCGCCCACCAGACCAGCACCCCCCAGATCAGTGCCGACCAGATCAGTGCCGACCAGACCAGCGCCCCCCAGATCAGTGCCGACCAGATCAGCGCCGACCAGATCAGCGCCCACCAAGCCTTTGTCCCCGCCGAGGACCCGGCCACAGCTCCTGCGCCGAGCATGCCCGCCGAGCCAACAGGCAGTCCATCGGCCGCCCCGGCCGCCCCAGACATCAGAGCTGGCTCCGGCACTGAGGCCGACGCCCCGCCGACGCCTTCGCCTTCGCCGTCACCGTCGCCCGCCGACCCCACCCCCGCCGAAGCCCTCGCAGCGCTCCTGCAGGGCACCGACACCGGCAGCGACACCGGCTCGAGTCTCTACTTCGGCCCCATGCCTTCCGCCGTGCCCATGGCGCGCCGGAACTCCGACGACGCGGCCCCGCCGCAACCAGAAACGCCGCCACCGCATCCCGACGGCCCTCGACCCCGCATCCCCCGCCAGCGAACCGGATCGGACGCCGCTCCCGAATCCGGCGCCGACCCGGGCCCCGGCAATCGCTTCATGAACCGCGCGCAGTCATCGCTGTCGCGCGCGGCTCTCCGCTCCTCCATGAACCCGTCAAGAGGCCAACCGACCGGAACGACGTGACCGTCGTCCACCGCCGCGGTCACGCTCACCAGCCGGCCGGGAGCACCACCGGCCCGGCCGGCCACCGGCTCAGGCGAAGCCCCCCAGCTCGATCCCCGCGCCCAGCAGCGCCTCCCGGACCGCGGCGGCCATCTCGACCGCTGCCGGGGAGTCGCCGTGCACGCAGATCGACTGGGCCGGGACGTGGATCCGGGTCCCGTCGATCGCCGTCACGGTGCCGGTCAGGGCCATCTCGACGGCGCGGGCGGCGACCTCGTCCGGGCTTGACAGCACCGCCCCCGGTGTCGATCGCGGGACCAGGGCCGCCTGGGGCGTGTACGCTCGGTCGGCGAAGGCTTCGGCGATGGCCGGCAGACCCGCGGCGGTGGCGAGTTCCAGGAACACCGAGCCGGGCAGGCCCAGGACCGGCAGGGGTGTCCCGGGTGCCGACGGGTAGGCGACCACCGCGCGTACCACCGCCTCGGCCTGGACCGCGTCGCGCGCGATACGGTTGTACAGAGCGCCGTGAGGCTTCACATACCGCACCCGGTCACCGGCCGCCCGAGCGAAAGCGTCTAGAGCACCGATCTGATAGAGCACATCGTCCGCAAGGTCGCTCGGGTCGTAGTCGATGGCCCGCCGGCCGAAGCCGGCCAGGTCGCGGTAGCCGACCTGGGCGCCGATCCGGACTCCGCGCGCCACCGCGGACGTGCACACCGTGCGCATGGTGGCGGGGTCCCCGGCGTGGAAGCCGCAGGCGACGTTGGCACTGGTGACCAGGTTTAGCAGAGCCTCGTCGTCGCCGAGGCGCCAATGGCCGAAGCCTTCACCCAGATCTGCGTTAAGGTCGATCATCCTGCGCACCACAGTACGCCCGAAGACGGAGTCGTCACCCAGTGCCACTCCTGTACCCTCTCTGCCGCAGTGCCCTGAGTATTTCTGTGAGGACAAACCGTGGAGACTGCCCAGGCTATGAGTGAGCCGTTGTTCCAGAGTCTGGAGGACGCCGTCGTGGTGGCCGAGACGAACCTGCTCGACACGCAGGTGGCCGTCGAGACGCTGCGAAACGAACTCGATCAGTTCACCCGGTTGCACCAGATCCAGCTGGGTCCGCTGTACGGCCGGCTGGATGAGCTGGACGCGCTCACCGCCGAGACCGAGGCCGCCATGACCGGCGATCCCGAGGCGATCCGCCGGGCCGTGCAGGCCCGCGCCAAGGTGGCCGGCGAGGATCCGCTGTTGTTCCCCGGCGACGACGCGCCGGACGGCGAGACCGGCGCGGCCGGCGCCGACGGCGAGGCGTCCCGGCCGCCCCGGGAAAAGACCGCCGAGCCCGGCGCCGAGAGCGCGGCCGAGTCCGACGGGCCGGTCCGGCCCAGCAAGACCGCGCAGCGCCTGTACCGCGAACTGGCTCGCCGCTCGCACCCGGACCTGGTGCAGGACCCGGCGGAGATCGCGCGCCGACACGCCTTCATCACGCGGGTGAACGCCGCCTACGAGAAGGACGACCTCGCCGCGCTGCAGAAGCTCAGCGAGGAGTGGTCGCTGGCCGCCTCCGGGCCGGCGCCGGACGCGCCGCAGCGCGAGATGTGGTTGCGCAACCGCCTCATCTGGCTGCGCGCGAAGCAGGCGGAGCTGGCGCTGGAGCGCCAGACCCTGATGGAGAACCCGATGGCCGACGTCCTGGCGGCCTACCAGTACGACTCCCTCACGGCCCTGCGCTCCATCTCCGAGCAGCTCTACACCGCCATCCAGGAGCGCGAGACGCTCCTGAACGCGCTCATCGGCTCCTGAGGCCGCGCAGCCACGCGGCCGCCTCGTCGAAGTCCTCGTCGGAGGTGCCGCGCCTGACCTCCACGGGCCGCTTGTCGGCCCGCGGATAGCTGCCGAGGTACCGCACCTCGGCCGCGACCCGGCGCAGGCCCATCAGCGCCTCGCCGACCCGCTCGTCGTCGAGGTGGCCCTCGCAGTCGATGGAGAACCAGTACGTCCCCAGCCGGGACCGCGTGGGCCGGGACTCGATCCGGGTCAGGTCCACGCCGCGGACCGCGAACTCCTCGAGGATCTCCAGCAGCGCGCCCGGATGGTTGTCGCGCAGCACCACGGCGAGCGAGGTCTTGTCCGCTCCGGTACGGGCCGGCACCGGGCCGGCCGGCACCACCATCACGAACCGCGTCACCGCCCCGCCCACGTCGTGGATGTCCTGCGCGAGCAGGGCCAGCCGGTAGAACGGCGCGGCGAAGGCGCCGGCCAGCGCCGCGTCGTGCACGCCCTCGGAGACCAGCCGCGCCGCGTCGGCGTTCGACGACGCCGCGACCCAGCGGGCGTCCGGCAGGTTCTCGGCGAGCCACTTGCGGCACTGCGGATACGCGTGCGGATGGCTGGCCACCGTCTTGATGTCCGCCGGCGCCGTGCCCGGCCGCCCCATGAGCGCGAACTCCACCGGCAGCAGGATCTCGCGCACGATGTGCAGCGGCGGCTCCTCGGTCGACAGATCGTCGAGGGTGGCCGGGACCGCGCCCTCCACCGAGTTCTCGAACGCGACGACCGCGCCGGCCACCTCACCGCGCCGCACCGCGTCCAGCGCCGCCGGCACCGACTCGTACGGCAGCCGCTCGGCGTCCCTGGCACCCGGCACGCTGAGCAGCGCGGCCTCCGTGAACGTCCCCGCCGGGCCGAGGAAGCCGTAGCGGGTCGGTACGGGAAGCGGCGCGCTCTGCAACGCCTGCGAAAGCTCGGGCATGTGCCTAGCCTACGGTCCTCGCGGCGGCTCCCCGGCGACCACCGGATCCATGGCCCGCGACGTCAGGTCCGCGACGGGCTGCGGGAGCCGTTCCACGGGATGATGGAGGAGAGGAAGGAGAGGTGAATAGCGGTGTGCTAGGCCGTTCACGTACCCGACGCAGGGCGTCGCACACTCATTCAGCACGGTAACGTGGCCTCTGCATGGCCGAGGGATCCACGTCACACCCCGACCCGAACCCCGCGGCCAGTTTCACACCTCGCTGACCGCGGCGGCGATCCCGCCGTACGTCCGTCTGAGAAACGTGTAGAGGAGACATGTAGTGGTGACCTCACGCAAGGGCGCGGGTGGCAAGACCGCTGCGAAGAAGAAGGCCGCGGCGGTACCCGCAGCGCCGGACCTCGTGCAGCTGCTGACACCCGAAGGGGATCTGGTCGAGCACCCCGAATACGCGATCGACCTGTCGCCCGAGGAGTACCGCGGCCTGTACCGGGACATGGTCCTGGTCCGCCGCATCGACGCCGAAGGCACGGCGCTGCAGCGCCAGGGCGAGCTG
>JABFWL010000677.1 GCA_013362315.1 Catenulispora sp.
CGCGCCGCCGGCGCGACACGCTCATCGGCTGGAGCTTCATCCTGCCGAACTTCCTCGGCTTCGTGCTCATCACCCTGGTCCCGGTGATCGCCGCCTTCGCGGTGGCGTTCACCAACTGGGACTCCTACAACACCCCGGACTGGGTGGGCCTGAAGAACTTCCGGCGCCTGCTGCACGACGACTCGACGAAGATCGCGCTTCGCAACACCCTGTATTACGCCGCGGGGCATGTGCCGCTGACCATCGCGGCCTCGTTGGGACTGGCGCTGCTGCTGAACCGGAGGATCCCCGGCGCGGCCTTCTTCCGCGCCGCCGCGTTCTTCCCGTACATCACCTCGATGGTCGCCGTCGCCCTGGTCTGGAACATGCTGTTCAACCCCGCCTCCGGACCGGTCAACCAGCTCCTGCACTGGTTCGGCGTGGCGCACGGACCGGGCTGGACCACCAGCACCGACTGGGCCATGCCCGCGGTGATCATCACCAGCGCGTGGCGGGACATGGGCTACTACATGATCCTGTTCCTCGCCGGCTTGCAGGCCATCCCGAGGGAGCAGTACGAGGCCGCCGAGATGGACGGCGCCACGGCCTGGCAGCGGTTCCGCACCGTCACCCTGCCGGGGCTGCGGCCGACCACCTTCCTGGTGCTGATCCTGCTCACCGTGCAGAGCTTCAAGGTCTTCGACCTCATCGTCGTCATGACCAACGGCGGTCCCGGCCGCGCCACGAGCGTGCTGTCCCAGCGCATCTACCAGACCGGCATCGTCGACGGCGAGTTCGGCTACGCCTCGGCCATCTCGGTGCTGCTGTTCGCCCTGGTTCTGGTCCTGACCCTGACCCAGTTCTGGCTCAACAAGCGCAGGGAGCGAGCATGACGACGACCGTGCCCCTCACTACCGACAAGGGCCGCGCCGCCGGCAAGCGCGGCAAACAGGGCAGTGTCAGCCGGCGATTCGGCCGGGCACTGGCCTACGCGCTGCTCGTCGTCGCCGCGGCCGCGGTCCTGGTGCCGTTCCTGTGGATGGTCAGCTCCTCGCTGAAGCACGACAACGAGGTCTTCACCGTCCCGGTCCAGTGGATCCCGCACTCGTTCCAGTGGCACAACTTCGTGGACATCTGGACGCAGATCCCGATGGGCACCTATCTGAAGAACACGGTGTTCCTCAGCTCGGTGATCACCTTCCTGCAGGTGCTCACCGGCAGCTTCGCAGCGTACGGATTCGCCAAGACCCGCTTCCGCGGCCGCGACACGCTGTTCTTCGCCTACATCGCGACGATCGCGCTGCCGTGGCAGGCGTACATGATCCCGCAGTACATCATGATGCAGAAGGCCGGGCTGACCGACACCTACCTGTCGCTGATCCTGCTCCAGGCGTTCGGCGCGTTCGGCGTGTTCCTGATGCGCCAGTACTACATGACGATCCCGGACGAGCTCTGCGAGGCGGCGCGCGTCGACGGCCTGACCGAGTACGGCATCTGGGCGCGGATCATCCTGCCGCTGTCCAAGCCGGCGCTGGCCAGCCTGGCGCTGCTGACGTTCGTCAACACCTGGAACGACTACATGGGACCGTTCATCTACCTGACCAGCAACGACCACTGGACGGTCCAGCTCGGCCTGCAGTCGTTCATCGGCCAGTTCGACGCCGAGTACGCGATGATGATGACCGGCTCGGTGATTTCCGTGGTGCCGATCCTGGCGATCTTCTTGCTGGGCCAGCGCTACTTCATCGAGGGCATAGCGACGTCGGGGATGAAAGGGTGAACAGGGCGCGCGGCACGGCGAAGCCGGCGTCCCGGATCCCGTACGACGCCATCTTCAGCACCGTGTACGCGGGGCTGAAGATCAACCTGTGCCTGCTGGCCGTCACCGCGCCGCTGCTGGTGGTGCTCGCCTTCACCGACGAGCCGCTGAAAGCGTGGCCGTTCTTCGTGCTGCTGTCAGTGCTCTGCGGACCGGCGAGCGCAGGAGCGTTCGCCGCGTTCGAGGCCATGGGTTCGGACTCTGCTGGTGCGAACGCCGCGGCCTCGGACTCCGCGCCGGTCGGCCGGGCTTTCTGGTCCGGCTACCGCGCCGCCTTCACCCGCTCCTCGGCGACCGCCGGGGCGGCGGCGCTGTGCGTGGTGGTGCTGGGGATCGACCTGCAACAGGCGGTCGGCACCCGGTTCGCCGCGGCCACCCCGCTGCTGGCGGTGCTGCTGGCGCTGGTGGTGACCGTCACCACGACCCTGCTCGCGGCGGGCTGGCGGCTCTCGGGGCGCCGCGTTCTGGCCGCGGCGTATCTGTCCGTTCGCAAGTGGTATCTCGCGCTCGCCAACGCGGCCGTCCTCGGCGTGCTGCTCGCGGCGATCGCCGCCAAACCGGCGGTCGGGCTCTTCCTGCTGCCCGCACCGGCGCTCTATGTGGTCTGGGCGAATGCCCGCCACATGCTCTCCCCGTCGAACCTCTGAGAGGAACGCACCATGAGAGTTCTGCGAATGCTGATGGGCTGCGTGCTGGCCCTGACCGCGCTGCTCCTCGTCCAACCACCGGGTGTCCAGGCCGCCACGTCGACGAGCCAGTACAAGGGCATCAACTGGGCCGACCAGCGCGACAACTTCGTCAACGGGGTGCTGTACCCGTCCGGCTTGAGCTCTACCGACACCTACTCCTCGGCATCGACCGTCGCGGACCGGGTGGTCGGCCAGCTCTACTCCATCACCGGCGCCAACACGGTCCGGATGCCGGTGAACGAACCGACCGTATCCAGCTACTGGAGCACCTACACCGGCGCCATCGACACGGCGCTGACCAAGGGCAACGTGATCCTGGCCTACTGGGCCTACAGCGGCGGGAAGCCGGCGAGCACGACCGGGTTCAACCAGATGTGGGACACGATCGTCGCCAAGTACGGCGCCAACCCGAACGCCTACTTCGAGGTCATCAACGAGCCCTACGGCTACAACACCACCGACCTGGACAACTTCTACAACACCTGGCTGAACCGCTACCCGTCGGTGCCGCGCGGCCGGGTGATCCTGGACGGTGCCGGCGACGCCCAGAACGTCCCGGCCGTCGGCGGCGACAGCCGTCTGAACGGCACCCTGCTCGCCGTCCACGACTACTCCTTCTTCGCCGGTTATGAGGACGAGAACGAGTGGGCCAACCACCTGGCGAGCTACATCGGGGGCTACGCCAGCCGCACCATCGCCACCGAGTGGGGTGGCCCGATGAGCCCGGGATCCAAGAACGGCGTCTCCTACAACACCATCGACTACAGCATCCCCAGCGGCTCGTTCTTCGCGGACTATGTGCGCGGCATCAGCAGCGAGCTCCATAACCTCGGTATGGGCAGCGTGTACTGGCCGGGGCTGCGGGACGGCGACTGGTACAGCCTCACGAAGAAGACCGGCAGTGGCTCCTCGATCGCCTTGTCGCTGGTGAACGCCTCCGGGCTGCTGCGCCTGCAGTACGCGTGGGGCGGCTCCGACGCCGGCGGCACCTATGTGAAGATCCGTAACGCCGCGACCGGGCTGTCGTTCGACGGCTTGGGCCGGACCAGCAACGGCTCCAATGCCGGGCAGGGCGTCGCCAGCAGCAGTACGAACCAGCAGTGGGTCATCGAGAACGACGGGAACTATGTGCGGATCAAGAACCGCACGACCGGGCTCTATCTCGACGGCATGGGACGTACGGCGAACGGCTCGGCGGTCGGGCAGTACGCCTCTTCGACCAGCACGAACCAGCAGTGGTCGGTGATCACGGACGCGAACAACGTGCTGATCAAGAACCGGGGGACCGGGCTCTACATCGACGGCATGGGGCGGACCGCCGACGGGTCCGATCTGGGGCAGTGGGCGTCGTCGGGGAGTACGAACCAGCAGTGGCAGATCGTCGCGGCGGGTTGACGCCTCGGTACGCCTTTTGACACACAGCGCAGCGCGCTCGCGGACCGCGAGCGCGCTGCGCCGCACGTGCCCGATACCTGGCCGACGGCTCCGTGATCCGGGCGGCGTCAGGCGCTATACCTCAAGCCACTCCGCATCTGGACAGTGTCAGCTCTTACTCCTCAAGCCACTCCGCCGCCGGTCCCACCGCCGCCGCGAGGACCGCGCTGTTGGGCACCAGCACCGGGCCGACGGCGGTCGACACGGTCACGTAGGTCAGCGTCATGCCGGTCACGCGGCCGACGATGGGGCCGCCGAGGGCTCCGGATCGGATGCGCAGTTCGTCGCCTATCGTGAACGGCTTGGCGAACAGGATCATGATTCCGGCGAAGACGTTCGCGAGGGCCTGCTGGGCGGCTATACCCAGGATGACGCCGGTCAGGACGCCGCCCAGCAGCAGGTGCGCGACCGGGACGCGGAGCAGGCTCAGGGCGCCGAAGACCACCAGGATGTAGCCGCACAGCAGGCACAGGATGCGCAGCGTGCTCGCTCGGGCGTCGCTGAGCCGACCCGGTACGTGCACCAGGCCCAGGATGTCGTTCGTCGCGCACCGCACGGCGATCACCGCGCTCACCAGGAACACGGCCGCGCCCGTGAAGGCGAGGACAGCGTGCAGTGTCTGGTGCCGGCCGCTGTCGATCAGGCCGCCGTAGTGGTAGGAGACGATGAGGCCGGCGATGGCGATCACCGTGGCGAAAGCGCCGCGCCGCAGAAGCACTTGGCGCAGGCTTCGGCTCGCTCGGGTGGCCAAGTCCGGCACTTCGGCGTCGGGCGGGACGATGAGGAGCGGGTCTGGCTCCGCACCAGCCCGCGAACTCACGCTCCGATCCTGCATCGTGGTCTCCCTGAACAGCGGGTCGTCGATGGTTCGGCAGCCGCAGGGCTGTCCGGCGGTCGACTGCCCCCTTTGTCCGCGATCCGGCATGATCAAACTGGCGGACGACGGGCGTTTCCGCGTGATCGCGGCATGGCGGGGGTCGCCAGCCTCGATTTGATAACCCTTTTAAAAACGGTTGCGCGAAAGGGTTTACGAACCAGTCACGCCTGCGTAATCTCTTGCGCTACCAGCAAGCAAGAGCCAGCAGAAATCAGCACTGCCCGCCGAGGAGCCCCGACCACTATGCGACCCCGCCTGTCCGGCGATCTGCGCCGCGCCAACCGCGTCGAAGTGATGCGGAGCTTCTACGGCGGCCGCACGCTGACCCGGGCCGACGTCGCCGGGCAGCTCGGGGTGTCGGTGGCGACCGCCGGGACGATCATCGCCGAGCTCACCGCCGCCGGGCTGCTGGAGGAGACCGAGAGCACCAAGTCCGCCGGCGGCCGCCCGGCCAGCCGGCTGCGGATGCGCGCCTCGGCACCGTACCTGATCGGCGTCGACCTCGCCGAGACCTACGTGGTCGCGGAGATCTTCGACCAGGCGATGAACCGGATCGGCCACTTCCAGACCGAGGTGGCGCCGAGCGACAACGATCCGGAGTCGGTGGTCGGACACGTCGTCGACTGCGTCGAGGGCGTCATCACCGCGCTCGACGGAGTCGGCGCGGCCGACGTGGCCGGGGTGGGCGTGAGCCTGCCCGGCCAGGTCGACCGGGAGGCCGGGATCTGCCTGCACGCGCCGAACTGGGGCTGGCACGGCGTCCCGTTCCGGGCGCTGTTCCAGCGGCGCAGTCCGCTGCCGGTGCTGCTCGACAACCCGCTGAAGGCGATAACGCTGGCCGAGATGATGTTCGGCGACGCCGGGGACCACGACGACGCGGTCGTCGTCAACCTGGGCACCGGCGTGGGCCTCGGCGTCGTCGCCGAGGGCCGGCTGCTGCGCGGCCGCACCAACAGCGCCGGCGAGTGGGGCCACACCGTCCTGGTCGCCGACGGCCTGGCCTGCCACTGCGGCAGCCGCGGCTGCGTCGAGGCCTACGTCGGCGCGGCCGCGCTGCTGGACCTGCTCTCCGAGGTGGATCCGGACAGCCCGCTGCTGGTGCCCGGCGACCAGGCCGGCACCGTGGCGCGGCTGGCCGAGGCGGTGGGCCGCGCCGACCCGGTCGCGGTCGCCACCCTGGAGCGCTTCGCGCGGCCGCTGGGCATGGCCCTCGGCAACGCCGTGAACATGCTGAACCCGGAGCTGCTGGTGATCGGGGGCTGGGTCAGCCGGGCGTTCGGCGAGCCGCTGCTGGCCGCCGTGGCGCCGGTGGTCAAGGAGTACTCCCTGGCCGTGCCCTACGACGCCGTGACCATCGCGGCCTCCCACATCGCCGACGATCCGGTGTCGCTGGGGATGGCGGTGCTGGCCTTCGAGACCTTCGTGCTGCCTTAGCGCCGCCCCGACGCGGCGCGAACAGAACACCCAGAACACTCAGAACGCCCAGAACACCCCGAACCTGAATCCCTGCCAGCAAGGAGCGACGAGACGATGGCGTCCCTATCCGCGGACCATGCCCGTCCGGGTCCACCGGCGGCGAGGGCACGGCGCAAGACGCGCCGGTCCCTGGTCGGCTGGAAGTTCGTCAGCCCGTTCATGGCCCTGTTCGCGCTGGTCTTCCTGGCGCCGATCGGGTACTCGATCTACCTGAGCCTGTACAAGACCCGGCTGATCGGCGGCACGCAGTTCGTCGGCGCGCAGAACTACACCGAGGCCTTCCAGGACTCGCAGTTCTGGTCCGGGTTCGGCCGGGTCGCGCTGTTCCTGATGGTGCAGGTGCCGATCATGCTCGGGCTGGCGCTGCTGCTGGCGCTGGCCATCGACAGCGGCCGGCTCTACGGCGCCGCGTTCTTCCGGATATCGGTGTTCCTGCCCTACGCCGTGCCCGCCGTCGTCGCCACACTGATGTGGGGCTTCATGTACGGGACGCGCTTCGGCCTGATCGGCAACCTGGACAAGGCCTTCGGCGTCACCCTGCCCGACCCGCTGTCGCCGGACCTGATCCTGGCCTCCATCGGCAACATCGTGACCTGGCAGTGGGTCGGCTACAACATGCTGATCCTGTACTCGGCGCTGCGCGTGGTGAACCCGTCCCTGTACGAGGCCGCGGCCATCGAGGGCGCCGGACAGTTCCGGATCATCTGGGCCATCAAGCTGCCGGCGCTGCGCGGCGCCCTGATGATCGCCACCATCTTCTCGGTGATCGGCAGCTTCCAGCTGTTCAACGAGCCCAGCATCCTCAAGCACCTGGCGCCGAACGCGATCACCACGTATTTCACGCCGAACTACTACGCGTACTCGCTGTCCTTCGACGGCCAGCAGTTCAACTACTCCGCGACGGTCGCCATCGTCATGGGCGTGGCCACGATGATCGTCGCCTACGCCGTCCAGCTGCGTGGCATGCGAAAGGCGGGCTGAGCCATGACGAGCGACACGAGTGGCATGAGCGACACCATCCGGCCCGCCCAGCCGGCGCGGCCCGCCCGGCTGCGCGGCGCGACACCCCCGCTGCGCGCCAAGGCCCGGCACGCGCCGCACCTGCGCCGCCGCAGCGTCACGCTCACCGCGCTGATGACGCTGATGGTGATCTACAGCCTGCTGCCGCTGGCCTGGCTGGCGATCAACGCGACCAAGAGCCAGAACGGGCTGTTCAACTCCTTCGGCCTGTGGTTTAAGGACTTCTCGTTCTTTTCGAACATCAGCGACACCTTCACCTACGACCACGCCATCTTCACCCGGTGGCTGCTCAACACGGTGCTCTACGTCGTGGTCGGCGCCGGCGGCGCCACGCTGCTGGCCACCCTGGCCGGATACGGCCTGGCCAAGTTCGACTTCCCGGGCAAGAAGGCGGTGTTCGCGATCGTGATCGGCGCGGTCGCCGTGCCCGGCACCGCGCTGGCCGTCCCGACCTTCCTGATGTTCTCCAAGCTCGGGCTGACCGACACGCCGTGGGCGATCATCATCCCGTCGCTGATCTCCCCGTTCGGGCTGTACCTGATGTGGACGTTCAGCACCGACGCCGTGCCGAAGGAGATGCTGGAGTCGGCGCGCGTCGACGGCGCGGGGGAGTTCCGCACCTTCTTCAAGGTGTCCCTGCCGCTGCTCGGTCCCGGCAT
Source organism: Catenulispora sp. (assembly GCA_013362315.1). Classification (GTDB taxonomy): domain Bacteria; phylum Actinomycetota; class Actinomycetes; order Streptomycetales; family Catenulisporaceae; genus Catenulispora. Next base: position 7,954 of record JABFWL010000677.1, read on the forward strand.
CGTCACGGTGCTGCTGTTCAACGTGGTCGCGACCTGGAACAACTACTTCCTGCCGCTGATCATGCTGAAGGACCCCGACTGGTACCCGCTGACCCTGGGCCTGAACGACTGGAACATGCAGGCCCAGACCGCCGGCGGTGACGCGGTGTTCAACCTCGTCATCACCGGATCGCTGGTGACGATCGTCCCGTTGATCGCGGCGTTCCTGCTGCTTCAGCGGTATTGGCAGTCGGGCCTGAGCGCCGGAAGCGTGAAAGGTTGACGGCGCTCGCCATGGCCGTGGCGAAGGCCCGACTGCCGAACCCCTCCGAAATGAGAAAGGAACAGCAATGACGATATCCCGTCGTCGCGGCGTCCTGCTGGGCGCGTCCGCACTGGCCGTGGCGCTGGCCGCGACCGCCTGCGGGTCCTCCTCCAGCAGTGGCAAGTCGTCGTCCTCCTCGGGCGGCGCGCAGTCCGCGACCGTGTCGGACGCCGACCTGCAGGCGGCGCTGACCGCCGGCGGCAACCTGACGGTGTGGGCCTGGGAGCCCACGCTGAAGAAGGTGGTCGCCGACTTCCAGACCAAGTACCCGAACGTGCACGTCAACCTGGTGAACGCCGGTACCAACAAGGACGAGTACACGGCTCTGCAGAACGCCGTGAAGGCCGGCAAGGGCGTCCCGGACGTCGCGCACATCGAGTACTACGCGCTGCCGCAGTTCGAGCTGGCCAAGTCGGTGGCGAACCTGACCGAGTTCGGCGCCGACAAGCTGGACGGCACCTTCACCCCGGGTCCGTGGAGCGCGGTCAAGAAGGATGGCGGCGTCTACGGGCTGCCCATGGACTCCGGTCCGATGGCGCTCTTCTACAACAAGACCGTCTTCGACAAGTTCGGCATCACCACACCGCCGGCGACCTGGGACGAGTACATCGCCGACGCCAAGAAGATCCACGACGCCGACCCGAGCGTCTTCATCAGCAACGACACCGGCGACCCGGGCCTGACCACCAGCCTGATCTGGCAGGCCGGCGGCAAGCCCTACACCGTGGACGGCACCACCGTCGGCGTGAACTTCGCCTCCGACCCGGGCACCCAGAAGTTCACCGCGGCCTGGCAGCAGCTCATCGACGGCAAGCTGCTGGCGCCGATCACCTCCTGGAGCGACGCCTGGTACCAGGGCATGGCCTCAGGCAAGATCGCCTCGCTGTCCATCGGCGCGTGGATGCCGTCCTCCCTGGAGTCCGGCGTGAAGGGCGGCTCCGGCCAGTGGCGGGTGGCGCCGCTGCCGCAGTGGACCGCCGGCGCCAAGGCCAGCTCCGAGAACGGCGGCAGCTCGCTGGCCGTGATGCAGGCCAGCAGCAACAAGAAGCTCGCCTACGCGTTCCTGAAGTACGCGACCGTGGACGAGGGCGCGCAGTCCCGCGTCGACAACGGCGCCTTCCCGGCCACCACCAAGCAGCTGAACTCGCCGGACTTCCTGAACAAGACCGACGCCTACTTCGGCGACCAGAAGATCAACCAGGTGCTCGCCGACAGCGCCGCCGCGGTCACGCCGGGCTGGTCCTACCTGCCCTTCCAGGTGTACGCGAACAGCATCTTCAACGACACCGTCGGCAAGGCCTACGTCAGCGGCACCAAGCTCTCCGACGGCCTCAAGGCCTGGCAGGACGCTTCGATCAAGTACGGCAAGGACCAGGGCTTCACCGTCAAGTAAGGCCTCGCGCCCGACCCGCCCGCCCGGCCCTGCGGCCGCGCCCTTCCCCGGCGCGGCCGCGGGTCGGCCTGCGGTGAAGAACCACCAGGGAGTCAAACGAACGTGGCAGTACTTGACATCACCGCCGACGGCTTCGCCCTCGACGGCAGTCCGTTCCGGATCGTCTCCGGCGGCCTGCACTATTTCCGAGTCCATCCGGCGCACTGGGCCGACCGCCTGCGCAAGGCCCGGCTGATGGGCCTGAACACCATCGACACCTACGTGCCGTGGAACCTGCACGAACCGCGGCCCGGCGCCTTCGACTTCGAGGGCATCCTCGACCTCGGCGCCTTCCTCGACCAGGCCGCGGCCGAGGGACTGCACATCCTGCTGCGGCCCGGACCCTACATCTGCGGCGAGTGGGAGGGCGGCGGTCTGCCGTCGTGGCTGCTCGCCGAGCCGGGCATGGAGCTGCGCAGTACCGAACCCGGCTTCCTGTCCGCGGTCGAGGGCTACCTCGACGCGCTGATGCCGATCGTGCTGCCGCGCCTGGGGACGCGCGGCGGGCCGATCCTGGCCGTGCAGGTGGAGAACGAGTACGGCGCCTACGGCTCGGACACCGCATACCTGGAACGGCTGTCCGAGGCCCTGGTGTCCCGGGGCATCGACGTGCCCTTGTTCACCTCCGACCAGCCCGGGGACCTGGCAGCCGGCGCGCTGCCCGGCGTCTTGAGCACCGCCAACTTCGGCGGGAAGGTGGCGTCCTCGCTGGCCGCGCTGCGGGTCCAGCAGCCGACCGGGCCGCTGATGTGCGCCGAGTTCTGGAACGGCTGGTTCGACCACTGGGGCGGCATCCACAGTGTCCGTTCCGCCGACGACGCCGGTGCCGCACTGGATGAGATCCTGCAGGCCGGTGCATCAGTGAACTTCTACATGTTCCACGGCGGCACCAACTTCGGCTTCACGAACGGCGCCAACGACAAGGGCACCTACCGCGCCACCGTCACGTCCTACGACTACGACTCGCCGCTGGACGAGGCCGGGGACGTGACGGAGAAGTACCGGCGGTTCCGGGCCATCATCGGCAAGTACGAGACGGTGCCGGAGGAGGAGCTGCCCGCGCCCGCCGCGAAGCTGCCGCCGGTCACCGTGGAGCTGGCGGCGCGCGCACCGCTGTTCGACAACGTGGACGTGCTGGGCACCGCGCAGGCCTGCGCGGCGCCGCTGACGATGGAGCAGCTGGGGCAGGACTTCGGCTTCGTGCTCTACGAGGCCGACCTGCCGGCGGCGGGACCGGCGACGCTCGCCTTCGACCAGGTCGCCGACCGGGCTCAGGTGTTCGTCGACGCCTCGCCGGTGGGCGTGCTGGAGCGGGAGCGGCATGAGCACGTGCTGACCTTCACGGTGCCGCGCGCGGGAGCGCGGCTGCGGGTGCTCGTGGAGAACCTGGGCCGCGTCAACTACGGCGCCAAGCTCGCGGACCGCAAGGGCCTGATCGGCGCGGTGACGCTCAACGGCGCTCCGCTGAACGGCTGGACCTCGCGCCCGTTGCCCCTGACGGAGCTGACGGGACTGCACTTCGGCGAAGCCGACGGCGCGGTCGTGGGACCGGTGTTCCATCGGGGCGCGTTCACCGTCGACGAGCCGGCGGACACCTTCCTGCACCTCGACGGCTGGACCAAGGGCGTCGCCTGGATCAACGGCTTCAACCTGGGCCGCTACTGGTCGCGCGGCCCGCAGGGGTCGCTGTACGTCCCCGGCCCCGTGCTGCGACCGGGCCAGAACGAGCTCGTGGTGCTTGAGCTGCACGGCACGCGAGCCTCAGCGGCCGAGCTCCGGCCGGTCCCGGAGCTGGGACCGACGGAGCTTTAAGACGCCCGCGCTCCCGAGCTGGGACCGAGGGAGCATGGGACGGGGGGGACGGGGGACGCCGGTCGGGGTGCTTTGTGAGGGAGGCAGCCCGACCGGCGGCCCGCTCATCTACAAAGCCCTACCCCCGCACCGGAGCCGGTCCGGTGCTGGCCCGCACCGTGAGCGTCGGCGTGCCCACCTCCACCGACCTCGGCGGCTGCCCGCCGACGATCTCCAGCAGCACCCGGGCCGCATCCCGGCCGAACGCCTGGATGTCCCATGACAAAGCGGTCAGGGCCGGACGCACCAACAAGCACAGCTGCGAGTCGTCCCCGGCGAGGATCGACAGCTCGCCGGGCACTGCGATGCCCATCTCCTGGGCGACGTTCAGAGCGGCGACCGCCATCACGTCGTTGTCGTAAAGGATCGCTGTGGGTCGGTCCCTGCGGGACAGCAGCATCCGTGTCGCCTGCCCGCCCTGCTCGGCGGTGTAGTCGGTGTCGGTGACCGGCGGATCGGGCAGGCCGTGCCGGGCCATCGCCTCGCGGAACGCCGCCACGCGGGCCCGCGCGTGTTCCAGCGTGGACAGCCCCGCGACCCGGGCGATGGCCCGGTGGCCGAGCGCCACCAGGTAGTCGACCGCGTCCGACACCGCGCCGGCGTCGTCGTTCCACACCGCTGCGGCCCGCAGCTCGGGGCGTGGGCGGCCGGCCAGTACCGCCGGGATGCGGAGCTCCCGCAGGACCGGGATGCGGGAGTCCTGCGCCCACAGGTCGGTGACCACGACGCCGTCGATCCGGCGCTCGGCCCAGGCCAGGCGCAGGGCCTCGATGGCGGCGGCGTGGTCCTCGACGACCTGCAGCAGCAGCGCGATCCGCTGCTCCGACAGCTCGCGCTCCAGTCCGGCGATGAACCGCATGTAGAACGGCTCCACGCCCAGGGTGTCCGCCGACCTCGCGATGGCCAGGCCGACGGCGCTGGCCCGGGCGCCGGACAGCGAGCGCGCGGCGACGCTCGGCCGCCACCCCAGCTCGTCGGCGACCTGCAGGATCCGCTTGCGGGTGGCTTCGGACACGCCGGGGCGTCCGTTGAGCGCGTAGGAGACCGCGCCGGTGGAGACGCCGGAGCGTGCTGCGATCTCGGCGATGGTCGCCCGTTTCACCGGGGGGATCCCTCCAGCTGGTTCGCGCTGCGGAGCACCGAGGGGGAAAGGAATGCCTTCGGGTCGACCGTGGCCGTGGTGCGGATGTCGAACGCCGCGCTCTCCCCGGGTAGGAGCGTGACCAGAGCGGGATCGGCCTCGGAGTCGGGCGCCACCTTGTCGGCCAGCACTGCCAGGTCCCGGACATACGCCTCAGCCGTCACGCTGACACGGTACCCGGTGGGCGTCCGCTCCACATCGCACGCCACCTTCGGCTCCGGCAACCGGGCTGCGACGTCCTCCTCGAACTGCCACAGGGCGCGTTCGCCCGGGGTGTCGGCGATGATCACTTCGCTTTCGGGCATGTCCGGCGTGACGATCTCCTCCGGTAGGACGCGGGTAGCCACCCCGCGGGCCGGGACGGCGAAGTCGACGTCGATACGAGCGAGCTCTGTGCCTTCGAAACTCCGCCGGGTCACCGTGACAGTGCTCTGCCACGCCCCGTCGCTGTCGTTCACGGTGACCAGCGCGAGCCCGCCGTCCCGGGGCTGGATCGTCAGCAGCCGGTCGGCGAAGGCCCGGCGCAGCGCGTGCCACAGCGGCTTGCGCCGGCCGTCGCCGTCGACGGCGGACCACGAGACCACCGGCCAGACATCGTTGAGCTGCCACACCACGGCGCCCATGCAGTACGGCATCAGAGAACGCAGATGCTCCACGCCGGCCGCGACCGCCCGCGCCTGGTTCAACGACGTGGCCCAGTGCCAGTCGTCGAACGTCCGGGGCGCCGGCAGGTGCGCGGTCAGTCCGCGGGCCAGCTTGCCGACTCCGTCGTCAGCCTTCTGATGCGCCAGCATGCCGGGGGAGTCCGGCCGCGACGGCTCGTCGTGGACCGACCGCACGAGCGTGGCCCAGGCCGGGGGCCCCTGGAAGCCGAACTCGGCGACGAAGCGCGGACGGTGCCGGCGGTATTCGGTGTAGTCGAGCTCGTTCCAGACATCCCAGATGTGCTTGATGCCGTGCGCGGTGTCGTTCGGGTGCAGGTCCGGGTTGAAGGAATAGGGCGAGTTGGGGACGTAAGGCCGCGTCGGATCGAGTTCGGCGAGCAGCGCCGGAAGGATCTCGGTGTAGTAGCGCCAGCCCCAGCTCCGGCCGGCGAGGTCCGGCGGCCAGCCCCAGTCGTGGTAGCCCCAGACGTCCTCGTTGCCGCCGTTCCAGACGGCGAGTGAGGGGTGCGCACTCAGCCGGGCGATGGCCTCGCGCGCCTCGGCGATGACTTCGCCGAGCAGCGGCTCCTCCTCGGGATAGGCGGCGCAGGCGAACAAGAAGTCCTGCCAGACCAGCAGACCCAGCTCGTCGCAGAGCTCGTAGAAGTCCTCGCTCTCGTAAATACCCCCGCCCCACACTCGGATCAGGTTCGCGTTGGCCTCGCAGGCCTGCCCCAGCCGTTCGGCATACAGCTCGCGCGTCACCCGTGAAGGGAAACAGTCTCCGGGGATCCAGTTGAAGCCCCGCGCGAACACCGGCCGATCGTTGACCAGCAGCGTGAACGGCGTGCCGTGCTCGTCGGGAGTCGTGTCGACCGCGACCGTGCGAAAGCCGATCCGGCTGCGCCATTCGTCGAGAACCGAGTCGCCGTCGCGGAGCGAGACGGCGATGTCATACAGCGGCTGGTCCCCGTAGCCGCGCGGCCACCATCGGCGGGCCTGCGGCACCCGGACCTCGGCGACGGCCGCCGCCTGCCCCGGCGGGATCTGTGCCGTCGCAACCTGTGCCGTCGTAACCTGCGCGGTCGTTACCTGCGCGGTCGTTACGTAGTCGCCCACCGACACTTCCAGCAGCAACGGATCCGTGGCTCCGGCCGTGCCGGCGGCCCAGCGCAGATCCACGTGTGCGTAGACGACCCCGGTGTCGCCGTCGAACTCGACCAGCGGCCGGACCCCCTCGATGCCCGCCTGCTGCCAGGTCTCCAGGTAGAGGGGCCGCCAGATCCCGGCGGTCATGATCTCCGGGCCCCAGTCCCAGCCGTAGTCGCACGCCATCTTCCGGACGGCGTTGTAAGGGTGCCGATTCACGTGGGGCCGCTCGCCCTGTTCGGCCGCGGCCTGCTCGGCGGCGGTCAGGGCGCCGGTGAACGTCACCGACAGCGTGTTGGCTCCCGGCCGCAACCGGCCCGTCACCGGAAACCGGTGAGAGCGGTGCATGTTGGCGCTCTCGCCGACGACCGTGCCGTTCAGCCGCACCACGGCGACCGTGTCCAGCCCCAGCGCGACCAGATCCACGCCTCTGCCGTCGGTGCCGCCCCCGGTGTCGGCGCCGTCCCACTCCAGCGTCGTCTCGTAGTGCCAGTCGGTGCGCCCGATCCACGCCAGCGCCGCCTCGTTCTCGTCCAGGTAGGGGTCCGGGATGACGCCGGCGGCCAGCAGGTCCAGGTGTACGCTGCCCGGGACCGTGGCCGGCACCGCCACCCCGATCAGGTGCTCGGGCGCCGCACCGCCGACGGCACGCACGGTCCAGTCGGAGGGGATGTCAGTACGC
>JABFWL010000074.1 GCA_013362315.1 Catenulispora sp.
GGCGCCAGTGGTGGTATCGGTGTTGGCGCCGATGCCGGTGCTTGTGCCGGTGCCTGCGACGGCGGCCGTGGCGGACACGCCACGTCGAGTGGAGCGCGAGGAGTCGGCGGCGGCGGTGCGAGTACGAGTCCTGGAGACCGCGGGAATCCCAGCGGTGGCGGTAGCTCGGCGGCGGCCAGCATGCGCGGGCTCTGCGGAAGCAGCAGCGGCACACGTTCCCGCCGAAGTGTCGGGCATCGGGGAACCGGTGGCGGCAGCCGCCATCCCTGGCCCCTGAGACCGGCCGCGCGCTGCGCTCTCGATCGAGACGGTTGCCGACAGTCCCCGGCGGCGCGGGGATTCGGCGGCGGCAGCGCGCGAACGCCGGGTGGCGGAACCGCCGGCCCCGGACGCAGTCGCCGAGCCGCTCTCGGAGGCGACGCCTGCGGTGGCTCTGGACCCTGCCGATGCGCTGCGGGCGGCAGAGACGGAGGCGGAGACGGAGACAACGGGCGCAGCCGAGCTTCCGCCGGTGCTCAGATCACCGCAGCGGAGCAGCAGCGCGTCCATGAGCCCGCGAGCCGAAGCCAGGCCGGCGTCGGTGTCGTACCACGTCGGGTCGAGCGCTTCGGCGGCCGCGGCCGTGCGGGCCAGGACCTCCGGCGGGTAGGGGGCGAGGGTGGCGTCGAGGGCTTCCCGGGTCGGGTACACGGTGTGGCCTCGGGCGCTGAGCGCCGTGGTCAGCCCGGGCGGCGCCTCGGCCGGAACCGGGGTGCCGACCGAGGGGCAGCAGCGGGGGTTGCGGCACATGTAGGACCACCAGCGGCCGTTGCAGGTGTAGAGGGCGTCGACGACGGTGACGCGTTCCTCGGTCGGTGCGGCCTCGATCTGGGCGCGGAAGGCGGCCATGAGTTTGCGGCAGTGGTCGGGCCGGGCCTTGGCCCCGGTGGCGCCGCGCGGGCCGAAGGCGACCAGGATGGCGATCTCGGCCTCGTGGTCGCGCAGCCGGGCCGCGAGTTCCAGCGCCGCGGCCCGCTCCCGGCCGCGGATCTCGGCCAGGTCGATGCGGACGCCGTGGCGGATGTAGCGGCCGCCGGACGCCGAGCGGCCGATGCCGAGGATGACCAGGCTGTCGTCCGGGTGGAAGCCGAACAGCAGCGGGATCGACGCCACCACCGAGCCCGGCGAAGCGAGGCGGACGGTGGTGCCGGGGCCGGCGGTGGCCGCGCCGGGTCCGGGGTCGCTTCCGGCGCCGAGTCCGGGATCGGGGGCCGTGGTGAGGTCGTGGTCCATGACGGATACTGTGCCGAGTGCCGGGCACTGTGCGCGACCGTGACATGACCCTCTGTGGATAAAGGTGGGGTGTGGATAACTTCGACCCCTCGAACGGCCTAATCCGCACGCGTGCGGGCGTGGCGGGCCGCTGAGGAAAGGGGCGGTGATCTCAGCGGTTTCTCAACCGGGCGGGGCAGAATGCGGCCATGCACATCCTCGTGGTGGACGACGACCAGGCGGTCCGGGACTCGCTGCGCCGCTCGCTGGCCTTCAACGGCTACGAGGTCGAGCTCGCGGCGGACGGCCTGCAGGCGCTGGAGGCGATCGCGAAGCGGCGGCCGGACGCGGTCGTGCTCGACGTCATGATGCCCCGGCTGGACGGCCTGGAGACCTGCCGGCGGCTGCGCTCGGCCGGCGAGGACCTGCCGGTCCTGCTGCTCACCGCGCGCGACGCGGTGCCGGACCGGGTCGCCGGCCTGGACGCCGGCGCCGACGACTACCTGCCCAAGCCGTTCGCGCTGGAGGAGCTGCTGGCCCGGCTGCGCGCGCTGCTGCGCCGCACCCAGGGCACACTGGCCGACCAGTCGGACGCCCCGCTGGCCTTCGCCGACCTCACCCTGGACCCGGCCACCCGCGAGGTGACGCGGGCCGGCAAGCCGGTCCGGCTCACCCGCACCGAGTTCAACCTGCTGGAGCTGCTGATGCGGCACCCCCGGCAGGTGCTGACCCGGGCGCAGATCCTGGAGGAGGTCTGGGGCTACGACTTCCCGACCACTGCCAACTCGCTCGAGGTGTACGTCGGCTACCTGCGCCGCAAGACCGAGATCGACGAACTGCCGCGCCTGATCCACACGGTCCGGGGAGTGGGGTATTCCCTGCGCGAGACGGCGCCGTGAATCCGTTCCCAAGCGCTGAGCAGCAAGGCCAGCAGGGTCTGCAAGAGCAGCAGGGCCAGCGAGGGCGGCACGGACAGGGACTTCAGGAGCAGGAGAGGCCCCCGGGCCGCTACGAGCGCCTGCGCGCCAAGATCACGGAGCTGATGTCCCACGTCCCGCTGCGGACGCGGATCACGGCGCTGGTCATGGTGGCGGTGGGCGTGAGCGTGGCACTGGCCTCGATCGCGGCCTTCGTGACGGTGCGCAACCAGATCCTGAGTCAGACCGACTCGACGCTGCTCAACCACGCCAACCAGGCCGCCCAGATGGTTCACGACCAGGATCTCGAGGCCTACCAGCTGCGACAGTCCCTGCCGTATTTCGACCTGCCGAGCTACAACGACTCCAACGTGGTCGTCTTCAACAGCGAAGAGCAGACCTACCGGGTGAAAGACACTCCTCCCGAGGTCACACCGCAGGAGGCCGACTACACGGTGGCCCGCACCGGCGGCGGCTCCCACTTCCGCACCTTCACGACGGACAACGGGATCCGCGTCCGCACCGTCACCGTGGCTGTGCCGCAGAACCCGGCCTTGCCGAGCGAGCAAAAGGCCGTCCTGCTCGCCCAGTCCACCCACGACACGCAGCAGACCCTCGGCCGCCTGACGCTGGTCTCGGTCCTCGTCGGCATCGCCGGCATCGCGGTGGCCGGCAGCGCCGGCATCACCGTCGGCCGGACCGGGCTGCGCCCCGTGGACCGCCTGACGGAGGCCACCGAGTACGTCGCCCGGACCGGCGACCTGCGGCCGATCGAGGTGCAGGGCACCGACGAGCTGGCGCGGCTGGCCACCAGCTTCAACGCCATGCTGACCGCGCTGGCCCGCTCCCAGGAGCACCAGCGGCGCCTGATCGCCGACGCCGGCCACGAGCTGCGCACCCCGCTGACCTCGATGCGCACCAACATCGACCTGCTGGCCCAGGTCTTCGGCCCCGGGTCCGAGGACGCGGCGCAAGGATCGGGTGAGGTTCCGGGCTCCCCCCGGCCGCGCATCAGCGACGCCGACCGAGCCGAGCTCATCGCCGACGTGCGCGCGCAGATGGAGGAGCTGTCGGTGCTGGTCGGCGACCTGGTGGAGCTCTCGCGCGACACCAAGCCGCAGGCCGCCCCGGAGCCGGTGAACCTCGGCGACATCGTCCGGCAGGCGGTGGACCGGGTCCGGCGGCGCGCGCCGTATCTGAAGTTCGACATCCGGGTCGAACCGTGGTTCCTGGAAGGCGACCCGGCCGCCCTGGAGCGGGCCGTGACCAACCTGTTGGACAACGCCGCCAAGTGGAGTCCGGAGCAGGGCACGGTCACCGTGCGCCTGGCCGACGGGCTGCTCCAGGTCTCGGACGAGGGTCCGGGCATCGCCGACGCCGACCTGCCGCATGTCTTCGAACGCTTCTACCGCTCCCCCGAGGCCCGCACCATGCCGGGCTCCGGACTGGGCCTGGCGATCGTCCGGCAGGCTGCTGAGAACCACGGGGGCCGGGTGGCGGCCGCGCGGGCGCCGAGCGGCGGCGCGCTGCTGGGGCTGTGGCTGCCGGGGCGCTCGACCGAGGCGCCGGCGAGCGACGCCGGTCCCGCTTCGCCGAGTGCGTGAGCACCCGCCAAGCCGAGATCAAGCCCAAACCGACGTATGCCGGCCCGACGACCCCGATGACGGCATTGTCTCCGCGAACGGCATAGGGTCGGATGCGGGAGTACGCCCGCGACTACGCGGAGACTCCCGGTGTCTTTTCGGTCACCTCTTGACCAGGTCTCAGCAGCTCTTAAGGTGAACAGGCGAAGCTCCTCCACATGAACGAATCCTCGAGCAACGAAGGCGGCGTCGGCGGCCTGGGCGGCAACGGCGCAGGCGACCCGGCGCACCAGGACGTGCGTGACAGCTTCGGCGCGAATCCCGCCACGGCCGGCGGCGGCTCCGGGGCTCAGGACCCCAACGCGATGACGGCGTCCCTTCCGAACGGCGGAAGCGCGGACCGGTGGAGCGGTGCGACGGCTCCCGGCGGCGAGCAGGGCGCTGCGCCGGCAGCCCCGGCAGCCCCTCAGCACGACGCGGTGCCGCCCGGCGAGGAGGCGACGCTGGTGCAGCCGGCGCAGCAGGCGGCCGAGCAGCCG
>JABFWL010000191.1 GCA_013362315.1 Catenulispora sp.
TGTCCATGCTCATCACCCGATCATGGAACAGGTGGGTCTGCACCACGCAACCCCGGTTCACCGTCGCCGCGTCCGCCACCACGATCAGATCCGCCTCCGGCAGCCAATAGGTCTCGCACCAGACCCCGCGCCCCATCTTGGAACCCATCGCCCGGTGCCACATGTTCAGAGGCGCCGTACCCAGCCAGGGATCGGCGAACCACGGCGCGGCGATCAGCTCCACGAAGTTGTCGGCCAGCTCGTTGCGCCAGACGAACGAGCTCCACAGCGGCGCCTCGCCGGCCCGGATCCGGCCGACCAGCGCCCACTTGGCGGCCACGGTGAGCGCGGCGGCCGCGACGCCGGCGGCCAGGAACACCACGCCGCCGAGCAGCACCGCCCACGGCGCGCCCCAGCGGTGGGCGACGTCGGCCAGCAGCGCCACCACCGCCACCGCCAGCGCGGCGGTGAACATCGCGGGCACCAGGCGGAGCACTTCGATCACGGCGCGGGCCGCCATCAGCCGGCGCGGCGGGTTGTAGGTCAGGGCGTCGTCGACCTCCTGGCCGGACCGCCGCAGCCGTTCCGGAGGCATGCCCAGATAGGACTTGCCGCGCTTGGCCTTCTGCGGGGCCGCCGACAGCACGCCGACCAGGCTCTCCTTCGGCAGTTTCCGCCCCGGCGCGACCATGCCGGAGTTTCCGACGAACACCCGCTTGCCGATCCGGGCCTGGCCCACGCGCACCCAGCCGCCGGCCATCTCATACGGCGCCACCATGGTGTCGTCGGCCAGGAACGCGCCGTCGTTCACCGTCGTCATCGCCGGGACGGCGAGCACCGTGGACATCTCCACACCGCGGCCGACCCGCATGCCCAGCAGCCGCAGCCAGCCCGGCGTCAGGATGCTGGCATACAGCGGATAGAGCCAGATCCGCGCCATCGCCATCAGCTGCAGCGTGCACCAGGTCTGCCAGGCCGGGCGGCTGTGCAGGGGATGGTCTCCGGCGGTCATGCCGACGCTCAGCGCCCGCACGCAGACCAGGGTCAGCAGCGCGTAGCAGAGCACGAACAGCGGCGTGGCGGGCACCAGGCCGGACAGCGCGTAGCCGAAGCCCTGCCACACCGTCTCGGTGCCGCGCAGGAACCAGGCCATGACGACCAGCGCCGGCACCGCCGCCACGAGCGGGAACAGCGCCAGCCCGACGGCCGTCACGCCGTAGATCCAGGTCCACAGCCGCGAGCGGCCAGCCGGTCCGGCAGGCCGCTCCGCCTTGCGCAACCGCACCGCCGGGGAACCGGCCCACTCCTGCCCGGCCGGGACCACCCCGCCGACCGACGAGCCCGGCGCGATCCGGGCGCGCTCCCCGATCCGGGCACCCGGCAGCAGCACCGAGCGCGCGCCGACCGAGGCCCCGGCACCGATGCGCAGCTCGCCGACCCGCACCCGGCCGCCGTCGATCCAGTAGCCGGTCAGGTCCACCTCCGGTTCCACCGAGGCGTCCTCGCCCATCTGCAGCATGCCGGTGATCGGCGGCGGCGAGTGCAGGTCGACGTGGGCTCCCAGGCGCGCGCCGAGAGCGCGGGCGTACAGCGCGTTCCAGGGACCGGTCGCCGCCGTCAGGACGCCGACCCGGGCCGCCAGCTGTTCGGCGGCCCACAGCCGCAGGTGTACCGAGCCGCCGCGCGGATACTCGCCGGGACGCAGGCCCCTGAGCAGGAGCAGGGCGCCGCCCGCGGCGATCACGATGCGGCCCGGGGGCGTGACGAACAGGACGAAGCCGGCGAAGACCCAGGCCCAGGGGACGGTCGGCACCCACGGCGCGTCCACCAGGTTGCCGACCACCGCCAGCAGCGTCAGCCAGCGGATCACGCCGAGCGTGGCCAGCGGCACCATCAGCAGCATCTGGGCGAGCTGGGCGCGCCGGGGGACCGGCGGCACGTCCGGCACCGACTCGGCGATCTCGTCGGCGGCCTCGGGCGCCAGGGCCAGCAGCCGGGCGGCCAGCTCGCCGAGGGTCGGATGGTCGTAGACGTCCCGCACCGTGACCGTGGAGTAGCGGGAGCGGAGCACGGACACGAACTTCGCCGCGACCAGACTGCTGCCGCCGGAGTCGAAGAAGTCGGCCTCCGGGTGGTTCGGGCGCTCCCCGAGGATCGCGGCCCAGCGTTCGGCCAGCCAGTCCTCGGCGACCGTCAGCTCGCCGGCCTCGGCCGGCTCCTCGACGCCGGGCAGCGGCCAGGGCAGCGCGTCGCGGTCGACCTTGCCGGAGGTGCGCAGCGGCAGGGTGTCGACCACGGCGATGCGCGGGACCAGCGCGGCGGGGAGCTGTTCGGACAGCAGGGCGCGGGCGGCGTGCGGGTCGAAGGCGGCGGCGGTGGTGCGGGGGGCGGCGGCGCTGGGGCCAGAGTCGGTGACGGCGCCAGCGCCAGTGCCGGTCGCGGCGCCAGTGTCGGCGCCAGTGCCGGTCTCGGATACGTTGTCCGTGTCCTCGTCCGCGTCTGTGTCGGCAATGGCTGCGCTGCCGTCGTCGAGCTCTGTGACGGCAACGGGCGCGTGTTCGGCTGCGGCCTCGCGGTCGGAGCCGGAGTTAGAGCGGGAGTCAGAGCCGGGGTCAGAGCCGGGGTCAGAGCCGGAGCCGGACACGACCTCGGCGGCGGCCGGCACCACGTACCCGACCAGCACCTCGGCGCCGCCCGCGGTCTTCTTCACGGCGGCGGCCGCGCCCCGGACGCCGGGCAGGGCCTGCAGCGCGGCGTCCACCTCGCCGAGTTCGATCCGGCGCCCGCCGAGCTTGACCTGCTCGTCCGCGCGGCCCAGGAAGACCAGGCCCTCGGGGTCGGCGCGCACCAGGTCGCCGCTGCGATAGGCGCGCTCCCAGCCCAGCGCCTTCAGCGGCGCGTACTTCTCAGCGTCCTTCTCCGGGTCCAGGTAGCGGGCCAGGCCGACGCCGCCGATCACCAGCTGGCCGGAGTCGCCGAGGGCGACCGGCTCCTCGGCCTCGTCGACGACCGCCAGTTCCCAGCCGGCCAGCGGCAGGCCGATCCGGACCACGTCCCGGCCGGTCAGCGGGGCGGCGCTGGCCACCACGGTGGCCTCGGTGGGGCCGTAGGTGTTCCACACCTCGCGGCCCGGCACCGCCAGCCGCTCGGCCAGCTCCGGCGGGCAGGCCTCGCCGCCGAAGATCAGCAGCCGGACCTCGGCCAGCGCCTCGGCCGGCCACAGCGAGGCCAGGGTCGGGACCGTGGAGACCACGGTGATGCCGTTCTCGACGAGCCACGGCCCCAGGTCCACACCGCTGCGCACCAGCGCGCGCGGCGCCGGGACCAGGCAGGCGCCGTTGCGCCAGGCCAGCCACATCTCCTCGCAGGAGGCGTCGAAGGCCACGGACAAGCCCGCCAGCACCCGGTCGGAGGTGCCGATCGGCGCCTGCTGCAGGAACAGCCCGGCCTCGGCGTCGACGAAGGCGGCGGCGCTGCGGTGGCTGACCGCCACGCCCTTGGGCTTACCGGTGGAGCCGGAGGTGAAGATGATCCAGGCGTCGTCGCAGAGAGTCGGCTCAGTGGAGTCACGGGGCTCGCGGGGCTCACCGGGCGCGGGCACCGCCTGCTCCCCTTCGGCCGTCCGAGGCCTGATCCGCAGCCCTTCCCCGACGACCGCCCGGACCGCAGCCTCCCCGAAGACCAGGCGGGCGCGCTCGTCCGGGTCGTCGGCGTCCACCGGGACGTAGGCGCCCCCGGCGGTGAGCACCCCGAGGATCGCGATGTAGAGGTCGACGGTCCCGGACGGGACCCGCACGCCGACCCGGTCCCCGGCGCTGACTCCGGCCGCGGCCAGCCGGTCGGCCATCGCCCCGGCTTCGGCCAGCAACGCGGTGTAGTCCAGGGCGCGGCGTCCGTCGTCGAGCGCCGTGGCGTCCGGGAACGCCGCGGCGGTGGCGTGCAGGATCGCCAGGAGCGTGCGGGGAGCGGGCGTCGACGCTGAGGCGTCGTACACCGCGTGGTCTGCGTATACCGCGTGGGCCGCGTGCTCCGGATGCCGCGCTGCGGCGTCCGGGCCGGACACCGGCTCGTCCATGGGGCTTCCTCGGTGACTTTCTCGGCGCTTTCGGCGGCTGTCGGTGGGGTCGCGACGGCGGGCGGACGGCAGGAGTCCGCGGCTGTCGCCGGGGCCGGTCGGAGCCCCAGGATATCAATCGCGATCATTCTCGCAGGCACACCGGCCTGGGAGCTCCGATGTCACCGACTGTTCGCGCACTGTTGGCTTCGTCGCGATGCGGCACCGACTGTCGCCGCCTGCTGGTTTCTGCC
>JABFWL010000672.1 GCA_013362315.1 Catenulispora sp.
CTCGTCGGCGCTGCCGGGACGGCCGGTGCGCAGGTCGGAGGCGACGACGAGGTGGGTGCCGGCGCTGCTCAGGGCGGCGTCGAGGGCGCCGACGGCGGAGCGGACGGCGCCGACCGCGTCGTAGGCGGCGGTGGTGCGGGGCAGGCGGAGGGCGGCGTGGATCGCGGTGGCGTTGGTGCGGTCCTGGTAGGCGGGGGTGGTGGTGGCGAACCACAGGGTTCGGATGTCGGCGGGGGTGTTGGGCGGTTCCGGCGCGGAGGGCGTGCCGGGGGCGTCGGACGCGCCGGACGCACCGGACACGTTCCCGACTCGGGAGAGTGCGGCTTGCGCTGCGGCGACGCCCATGGTCGTCGTGTCCTCGTCGTAGGAGGCCACGCTGCGCGTCCCCGTGCCTCCGCCGGTGCCGGCCACGGCCGGCACCGTGGCCAGGTCGAGCCTCCGGTACGGCAGGTGGACGCCCCAGCCCAGGATTCCTCGCATGGCGGCATGGTAGCGGAAATCTGATGGGGCGTCAGATTGTGGTCGGGGTGGATCAGGCGGGGGTCCGAAAGCCGGAGCAGATCAGGGCACTTCGCCGGCCAGTTCCTCCAAGCCCAGGCGGATCAGCTCGCTGGAGACGTCGCGGTCCAGGTCGTGGTGGCAGGCGCAGCGTCGGACGGGGATGTTCAGCGCCACGCAGATGGCCGCGCCGTAGAGGCGGATGGTGCGGGCGCGGTTGGCGTCGGAGGCGCCCGCCGGATGCGAGATCGCCGCCGCGACCTGGTCCGCCAGTTCCTCCCGCTCCCGGTTCACGCCGAGCCAGCGCATCGAGGCGCCGGCGGTCGAGCGCAGGGCCGCCGCCGCCGACGGCGCCAGCCCGTCCACGGCCCGCGCCACCCGCGCGAGCGAGATGCAGTGCGCCGGACTCCACTCGGCATAGCAGCGCTGCCACAGCTCCGGCCCCAGCACCGTGGACAGCACCGTCCGCAGCGGCGGCTTCGGCGCCGGCTCGGTGAAGCCCGGCACGACGAAGTCGGGGACGTTGAGCTCAGGGACGCTGAGTCCGGGGCCGGGGAGCTCGAGGGGACCGCCGATGAGCGTCGGCGGGTCGGGATCGCCGGCGGGCGCCGGCAAGCTGGCATCGGTAGTGGAGGCCGGCTCGGGCTGCGAGTTCAGCACGACGCTTCGTAAAGGCGCAATGCGTGGCGGACGCCGGGGAGCGGGCGCCGGTCCCGGCGGCGAATCGGCGGTGAGCTCGGCACCGGCCTCGACACGCGGCTGGATCAGTGTCGGTGCTTCGTCGCGGAACAAAGGACGCGGGTCCGGCCCGGGCTTGGGCGACGGCGCGTCGCGGAGCAGGGAATCCGGATCTGGTTCAGGCTCGGGCGATGCTTCGTCGCGGAAGAGAAGATCAGAGTTCGAACCAGATTCGGGCGATGCTTCGCCGCGGAACGGCGGATGCGGGTCCGGAGCGTCCGCCGCCGACGCCTCATCGCGGGTGAGCAGCCGGGAAGTCGGCTCGGCGAACTGCGCGTCAGCGGCCTGCTCAGCGGCCTGCTCAGCAGCCAGGTCAGAGGCCGGATGCGCTGGGCCTATACCAGCACCCTGAGACGCCAAACCGTTCCGCCGACCCTCGCCCCCGGTGCGCGCATGGAGCATGTCCTCGATCTCGCGCCAGTTCTCATCGAGCCCTGTGTCTTCAGCCCGGCGCCGCTCCTGCTCACGCCGCAGCGCCTCGGCCTCGCGCTGCTCCTGCTCGCGGCGGGCCTCTTCGATGCGGCGTTGCTGCTGCTCCCGGCGGGCTTCTCGCGCCGCCTCCTGTTGCTGCTTGCGGCGTTCCTCTTGGAGTTCGCGGCGGATGATCTCGAGTCGGCGGCGCTCCAGTTCGCGGCGGGCCTCCGTGGCGACACGGCGCTCGCGTTCGCGCTGGGCCTGGGCCGCCTCGGTGTCGTCCTCGCCGAGTTCGTGGCGGCGCAGGTAGTCCTCGATGATGCGGGCGCCGCGCTGGTCGGGGCGGGCCGGCTGGTTCGGGGCCTCCTCGCGTTCGGGGCGCGGGCGACGGCGTTGCGGCAGCGGCGGCTTCGGCTCGTGATCGAGTGTCTCGGAAGCCTCGGATGCCTTGGATGTTGCGGGTGCCTTGGATGTTGCGGGTGTCTCAGATGCCGCCGGCTCCTCCTCGGGGTCCCCGAACAGTATCCGGGTCGGCCGTGCGTGCGGCGCTGTTGGCTTCCAGTACGGTTCCCGCGAATCGTCGCGGGACGGCTGGTCCCACTGCGCGGCGTGGTCGGCCGCGATCTCGTCGCGGGCGGACATCCACGCCGCCGGGCCCGCGGTCAGGGCCGGGTCCTCCAGCGTGATGGTGCGCATCGCCAGGCGCAGCGGCGGTTGCAGCGCGGCGCCGCCCAGGGCGCGGTGCTGGTGGCAGCGCATGCCCTGGTCGCGGACGTGCCGCTGGCACGCGCTCCCGTCGACAGTGGGCGCCCCGCAATGATAGGCCATGCAGGCATGTTCCCGGCTCCGGCGGGGATCTGTCATCCGGTTCGCAGGGTTCGTCCATAGGAGATTCGACACCGGATCCGCCCGCGAATCCGGGACTGAATTCGCTGGTTGATGCTGCGAATCCGGCTAGCGGGTCGTGGTGCTGCCCAGGATGGCCGCCGTCATCTGGCCCAGATCGCCGAAGTGGACGGCCGCGCCGCCGGTGACCGCGGTGATCTTGTTGAGCAGGGTCAGGTCCACGTCGGCGCCGAGGGCGACCACGAACACGCGCACCGGCTTCGCCGGGTCGCCGGCCGCTTTCAGCCTGCCGACCAGGTCCTCCGAGCTCATGCTGTTCAGGTTGTCGTCCTTGCCGTCGGTGAACACCACGACGGTGTTCACCCGCGCCGGATCCCAGCCCTTCACCACCTCCTGGTACGCCGCCAGCAGCGCGTCGTAGAGGCCGTTGCGCGATCCGGGCTGGTCCGTCAGCGCCCCGTAGGCGGCGATCAGGTGCTCGCCGTGCGTCCCGCCGGCGGGGTCGGCCGCGCCCAGCTCGGCGATCGGCAGCAGCGGCGTGATCTGCGTCGCCCCCGGGGCGCTGCGCGCCGTGGTGAACGTCCATAGGCCCATCGCCGTGCGGCTACCGAACAACGCCATCGCCTTCTCGCACGCCCCGGCGGTCAGCTGCAGCCGCGTCTGCCCGCCGGTGCCGGGCACGGTCTGCGCCATCGAGCCGGACACGTCCACCACCGCCAGCATCCGCGTCTGCTTGTTCAGCGTGTCCCACAACGCCAAGGCGTGGGCGGCCGAGCCGTCGCCCGCGTTCCGGACCGGCTGCAACAGCGTGCCGCGCAGCTCCGGGTCGGCGGCCAGCACCGTGGAGGCGGCGCCGTCCGGCGAGCGGAATCCGTGGCGCCGCAAGGCGTCCTGCGCCGTGGTCTGCAGATACCCGCGCAGCCGGTCGGCGGCCATCGCGTGCGCGTTGTCGGCGCCGTTCAGCACCGTCAGCGGATAGTCCAGCGACGCCGACCCGTCCGACGGATACAGCGCGGCCAGCGGCACCTTCGGCTTGGTGCTGTTGTACTGCCACACCTTCTGCTCCGAGGCCGGGAACGCCGCGACGCCGGCGCCGCCCGGCGCGGTCGCCGCGGTCTGCGGCAGCTTGGTCAGCAGCTCCGGCAGCGACGGCGCCATGTTGTTCGCCATGCCCTTGACGAAGCCGGTGATGCCGACCTTCAGCTGCGGATCGTCGACCGCCTGCTCCAGCATCCGGTCCAGCACGATCACCGCGGCCAGCCCGGAGCCGTCGTGCGCCGGATCGGCCACCGCCACCAGCGGTCCGCCCTGCCCGGCCGCTCCCGCCGAGCCCTGCGCCTGCGCCTGGGACAGCGCCAGCTTCACCAGCTGCTCCCAGCTGAACGTCGGCGCTTGGCCGGGCCCGGAGCCGCCCGTAGTGCCGCCGGACCCGGTCGCCCCGGTGGATTCGGTGGAGCCGGTCGTCCCGCCACCCCTCAGCAGATCCGCCACCGGCTTCGGCGCGGCCACCACCGTCGGCGAGTCGGCGACCGGGCTGCCGGTCCGCGGCACCGACGCCTGCCCCCAGTCGGTGGCGCGCGCCAGGTCCAGCCACAGCGAGGAGTCCGGGATCCACACGTCGGGCTTGGCCGTCAGGTCCGGGGCTTTCGCGGTGCCGGCCAGGAAGTGCGCCATGTCCGCGGAGTCGGTCTGGCTCAGCACCGCCCGCACACACGGCACCGGATCCGGCGCCAGCAGCGGCGCCAGCACCCCGGCCAGGTCCGGGGCGGCGGCCACGGACAGCGTGGTGGGTCCGGCGGGGCAGGACGCCGGGTCCGAAACGGCCGCGGCGGCCGCGTCCGGCCGGTGCCGCATCGCGTACCACCCGGCCCCGCCGCCGACGCCGCCGAGGACCAGGACCACGGTGAGCAGGATCGGCATCGAGACTCGGCCGCCGCGGCCCGGGCGGCTGGCGCGGTGGCTGTGCCGTGGCACCATGGCGCGGTTCCTTCCGTGTGACCCTGACCCCTGACACTCGCGGAACTGACACCCGCTGAACGTGTGGAACGTGCGGAACTGACACTTGCGGAACTCGCGCAGGCTAGTAGGTCAGAGGCCGGATTTCCAGCGGTCCACCCTTGTGTGGCCATTACCGGCACCTCCGGCGCTTGCCGCGTGTCGGCGCGGCGCCCCGCTTGTCCGTCCAGTTAGATGGCGGTACGTCCGGGCATGAGGGCCGTCCGGGATCCGCCGGACGACGCGAAGGAGCCTTCTGACCCATGCAGTTCGACGACGACGCCCAGCTGGACTCCAGCCAGGTCACCGACGAGCGCGGCTCCGGGCCGGGCGGCGGTTTCGGCGGTGGATTCGGCATGCCCGGCGGCCGGGGCGGCCTGCTCGGCCTGATCGTGACCGTGATCGCCGCTCTGATCGGCGTCCCCCTGGCACTGTCCGGCGGCGGTTCGAGCTCCAGCAGCACACCGTCGAACGCGGTGTCGGCCACCAACGGCGGCAACAGCTCAGTGGCCACCGGCACGCTGGCCGGCAAGTGCCGCACCGGCGCGGACGCCAACGCCAGCGACGACTGCCGAGTGGTGGCCGTGGTGAACTCCGTGCAGGACTACTGGTCCGGCTTCTTCTCCCGCAGCGGCCAGAAGTACCCGCGGGCGCAGACCGTCATCTACAGCGGCGCCACCCGCACCGGCTGCGGCGACGCCACCTCGGCGGTCGGCCCCTTCTACTGCCCGGCGGACCGCACCGTCTATCTGGACCTGGGCTTCTGGCAGGATCTGCGCACCAAGTTCGGCGCCCGCGGCGGCCCGTTCGCGCAGGCCTACGTCATCGCCCACGAATACGGGCACCACATCCAGAACCTCACCGGCAGCATCGGCAACGCCCAGGGCTCGACGCAGGGCGCGAACAGCGGTTCGGTGCGGGTGGAGCTGCAGGCCGACTGCTACGCCGGGCTGTGGGCGCACTACGCCACCACCACCAAGGACGCCTCCGGCAGGACCCTGATCAAGGATCTCACCCGGCAGGACATCGCCGACGGCCTGGACGCCGCCTCGGCGGTCGGCGACGACCGGATCCAGAAGGAGTTCCAGGGCCGGGTCACTCCGGAGACCTGGACCCACGGCTCGGCGGCGCAGCGCCAGAAGTGGTTCCTCACCGGCTATCAGACCGGTGACTTCAAGGCCTGCGACACCTTCTCCGGCGGGATCTGAGGTGACCTGAGGAAAGCCTCGCGAATCGGCCACCGATCATGCCGGACCGCCACCGGACGGCCCGCCCAGGGCGATCGGCGGGGGCCGCAGCGATATTCCGGCGTTGTCCCGGTATTGGCGCCGTGCGGGCGCCCGGCACAGCTCGCCGTAGGCCCCGACCGGTCCTTCGAAACGCGGGAATGCCCATGCGAGCAAAGCGATCTGACGCGGTATCAGCAGCGTGATGTGACGGTACCAGGCTGCGGATCCACGGCGAATCTCGTCCGTTTCGCACCGGTATCGCAGAGTATGTACACGCAGTGCCGCGACGAGAAGCGCCGATCCCCTCTCCTTGCCCCCGACTACGGGTGTACGCTGCGGATTCGTTCCACCAGTTGTACCCAAGCAGTAACTGTGGGATCCGTCCGCCAGGTGTGGTCCCGCATGTTCACCGGGGAGTTCGAGGCATGCCATAGCGCCTCGCGCGAACCGGGGACAAGTCCACCGACAGTACTCGAAGTCCAGAGGTGAACAGGCGTGGCTCTTCCGCCCCTCACTCCAGAACAGCGTGCGGCCGCTCTCCAGAAGGCCGCCGAAGCCCGGCGTGAGCGCGCCGCCCTGAAGGCCCGCCTCAAGGCGGGTGGCGTGACGCTCTCAGATGTCGTGCGCGAAGGCCAGAAGAACGAGATCGTCGGCAAGATGAAGGTCTCGGCACTTCTGGAGTCGATGCCCGGCATCGGCAAGGTCCGGGCCAAGCAGATCATGGAGCGTCTCGACATCTCCGAGACGCGCCGGATCCGCGGCCTGGGCGCGAACCAGATCGCTTCACTGGAGCGTGAATTCGGCGCGTGACGCCTGCGGTACCCGGGCGCCACGCCATGGCGCCGGGGTAGGCGACGCGTGACAGTGTGACAGATCCGTCGGAATCGCGGCCGGTCGGACCGGTACGATCTTCTCTTATGAGAGATCGCGCCGGAACGGACGGCCACGGTTCCGACTCCCACCCCGCACTGCTCACAGTGCTGTCGGGGCCCTCAGGCGTCGGTAAGACGACCCTGGCCGCCCACGTGCGCGAGGCGCACCCCGAGGTGTGGCTGTCGGTTTCGGCCACCACCCGCACCCCCCGGCCCGGCGAGGTCCACGGCGTGCAGTACTTCTTCTACGACCGGCCCACCTTCGAGGACCTGATCGCCAAGGGCGAGTTCCTGGAGCACGCCGAGTACGCCGGCAACCTGTACGGCACCCCGCGGCAGCCCGTCGAGCAGCGCCTCGACGCCGGCCAGCCGGTGCTGCTGGAGATCGAGCTGCAGGGCGCCCGCCAGATCCGCACCACGATGCCCGAGGCGCGCCTGGTCTTCCTCGCGCCGCCGACCTGGGAGGTGCTGGAGCAGCGGCTGCGCGGCCGCGGCACCGAGCCGGAGGACGTCATCGCCAGGCGGCTGGCCGTCGGCCGGATCGAGCTGGCCGCCGAGCCCGAGTTCGACGTGACGATCGTCAACACCACGGTCGAGGAGGCCGCCGCCGAACTGGTCCAGCTGGTCACGGAGCCGGTGGCGCGGGCCTAGACGATTGATTCCTGGGGGTTCCGGCATCCAGAACCGCAGCCGAAAAGCAGTCGTGCGAAACGGCTCAGCAGCAAGCCTGGGCGTCACGGACGGACACCCTCATCCTGGTTTGGCTGTGGGTGGCCGGCCGGGGCGGCCAGGCGCCGCTGATCAGACGTTTCGCGCCGGTACCCCCAGGAATCAATCGTCTAGAGCCGGGCTTAGCGCGGCGCTTGGCAGGATCGGGCAGGTGGGGGCCCACCCAACTGTTATCCTTGTACGTCCGGATTCATCGGATCCGGAAATGATCTTGATCTAGAGGAGTCCTCACGCGTGTCCGCCACTGAGCCCGAAGGCATCATCAACCCGCCGATCGACGAGCTGCTGGACGCCGCCGGCTCCAAGTACAGCCTGGTGATCTACGCGGCCAAGCGCGCCCGCCAGATCAACGCCTACTACTCGCAGCTCTCCGAGGGCCTGCTGGAGTACGTCGGCCCGCTCGTCGACACGCACGTCCACGAGAAGCCGCTGTCGATCGCGCTGCGCGAGATCAACGCCGGCCTGCTGACCGCCGAGCCGATCGAGGCCGGCGCTCCGGGGTCGGTCATCCAGTAACGCAGGTCGTTCGGTAATGCCGATCGTGCAGTAACGCCGGTCAGTCCTACACCGACCCAGCTCGGCCGTCGCGCTGCGATCCGATTAGGGTCGAAGGGTGACTGATTCTTCTGTGATGCCGCCTCCCGACGTCGTGCTCGGCGTGGGGGGCGGCATCGCCGCTTACAAGGCCTGCGAGCTGCTGCGGCTGTTCACCGAGTCCGGGCACGCGGTCACGGTGGTGCCCACCGCCTCGGCGCTGCGCTTCGTCGGCGAGCCGACCTGGTCGGCGCTGTCCGGGCGGCCGGTGGCCACCGAGGTCTGGGAGCACGTGCACGAGGTGCCGCACGTGCGGATCGGCCGGCACGCCGACCTGGTCGTGGTCGCCCCGGCCACCGCCGACCTGCTGGCCAAGGCCGCGCACGGGCTGGCCGAGGACCTGCTGACCAACACCCTGCTCACCGCCACCTGCCCGGTGGTGTTCGCGCCGGCCATGCACACCGAGATGTGGGAGCACCCGGCCACGCAGGAGAACGTCGCCACGCTCAGGCGCCGCGGCTTGTCCGTCATCGAACCCGCCGTCGGCCGACTGACCGGCGCCGACACCGGCAAGGGCCGGCTCCCGGACCCGGCGGCGATCTTCGAGTACTGCCGCTCGCTGCTGGCCCGCGGCAGCGCCGCGCCGGATCTGGCCGGGCTGCACGTCGTGGTCTCGGCCGGCGGCACCCGCGAGCCGATCGACCCGGTCCGCTTCATCGGCAACCGCTCCTCCGGCAAGCAGGGCTTCGCGCTGGCCGCCACCGCCGCCGCGCGCGGCGCCCGGGTCACCCTGGTGGCCGCCAACACCGCGCTGCCGGAGCCGGCCGGGGTCGAGGTCGTGAAAGTTTCGACGACCGCGCAGCTGCGGGACGCGGTGCGCGCCGCGGCCGCGCACGCCGACGTGGTGGTGATGGCCGCGGCCGTGGCCGACTTCCGGCCGGCGGAGGCCGCCGCGTCCAAGATCAAGAAATCCGACGACTCCTCGGCACCGGACATCCGGCTCGTCCAGAATCCGCACATCCTGCGTGAGCTGGGTCACTCCCGCATCCGCCCGGGTCAGACGGTCGTGGGGTTCGCCGCCGAGACCGGCGACCCGGGGCGGACCTGGCTGGAGCACGGCCGCGCCAAGCTGGCGAAGTACGGCGTCGACCTGCTGGTCGTCAACCAGGTCGGCACCGACCTGACGTTCGGCGCCGACCACAGCGCGGCGGTGGTGATCGGCGCGGACGGCTCGGAGGAGCCGGTCCCGGACGGCCCGAAGGGACGGCTCGCGGACATCATCTGGGACCGGGTACTTAAGGTGCGCAGTCGTACCGACTAAACTGGTCCCGCGGTCGTTTCCGATCTTCTGCGTGCCGTGCGCCGGTTCCCGGCGCGCGCCGCCGCTCTGGGAGGCGTCGCGTCGACCTGTAGTCAGCAGCCGCTGCGAACTGAGGAGTACCCATGTCCGGTACCGTCCGCCGCCTGTTCACCTCCGAATCGGTGACCGAGGGACACCCCGACAAGATCGCCGACCAGATCAGCGACGCCATCCTCGACTCCCTGCTCAAGGACGACCCGAGGTCCCGGGTCGCCGTCGAGACCCTGATCACCACCGGCCAGGTCCACATCGCCGGCGAGGTCACCACCTCCGCCTACGCCGACATCCCGCGCCTGGTCCGCGAGACGATCCTGAACATCGGGTACGACTCGTCGAAGAAGGGCTTCGACGGTGCCTCCTGCGGCGTGTCGGTGTCCATCGGCTCGCAGTCCCCGGACATCGCGCAGGGCGTCGACGACGCCTACGAGTCCCGGGTTGAAGGGGACCAAGACGAGCTGGACCGCCAGGGCGCCGGCGACCAGGGCCTGATGTTCGGCTACGCCTGCACCGACACCCCCGAGCTGATGCCGCTGCCGATCGCGCTGGCGCACCGGCTGTCCCGCCGGCTGGCCGCGGTCCGCAAGGACGGCTCCGTGCCGTACCTGCGCCCGGACGGCAAGACCCAGGTGACCATCGAGTACGACGGCGCGAAGGCGGTGCGGCTGGACACCGTCGTGCTGTCCTCGCAGCACGCCTCGGACATCGACCTGGAGACGCTGCTCGCCACCGACATCCGCGAGCAGGTGGTGGCGCCCGAGGTGGCCGCGCTGGAGCTGGACACCAGCGACTTCCGGCTGCTGGTGAACCCGACCGGCCGGTTCGAGATCGGCGGGCCGATGGGCGACGCCGGCCTGACCGGCCGCAAGATCATCGTCGACACCTACGGCGGCATGGCGCGACACGGCGGCGGCGCGTTCTCCGGCAAGGACCCGTCCAAGGTGGACCGCTCGGCCGCGTACGCGATGCGCTGGGTGGCCAAGAACGTGGTCGCGGCCGGCCTGGCCGAGCGCTGCGAGGTGCAGGTCGCGTACGCGATCGGCAAGGCCGAGCCGGTCGGGGTGTTCGTGGAGACCTTCGGCACCGGCGTGGTCGAGGACGTGAAGATCCAGCAGGCCGTGCTGCAGGTGTTCGACCTGCGCCCGGCGGCGATCATCCGGGACCTGGACCTGCTGCGGCCGATCTACGCGCAGACCGCCGCCTACGGCCACTTCGGCCGCGACCTGCCGGACTTCACCTGGGAGCGGACCGACCGGGCCGACCAGCTGAAGAAGGCGGTGGGGTGAGGGCTGTCGGCATCACGCTTGCTGCCTGAGTCACAGTGTTAAGAAGCCCGGCTCCCTGTCGAGGGAGCCGGGCTTCTGCCTACCTGAAGTGCTTTTTATAGACGACGCGACGCACGGCCGGAGCCGAGACCACCTGAACCCGCATGCTGCTGCCGCGATCGCGGATGTGCACGAAGCCGCCCTGGAACGCGACGAGCACAGTCGTCAGCTTGTTCGTCGGCTCAGGGCCGTCGGAGTCGACGGTGTAGCCGTCGACGAGTTCGACGAGTTCGGCATTGAGCCATTCCAGCTCCATGTCAGCGGGCTCCGTTCAGGGCCGGCGCGGCCGGGAAGTCGAGCTCCGGCTGGGCGAGGTGGTTGAAGTAGTTCGACAGGACGTTGAGCGCGACGTGTGCCACGATCTCGGCGAGTTCGGCGTCGGTGACCCCGGCCGCGCGGGCTTTCGCCAAGGCCTCATCGGCGACTTGGCCTCGGTTGCGGATCAGGTCTGACGCGATGCTCAAGATGGCGTCGGTGTGCGGATCGGCGTCGTGCGCGCGCCGGGTCTCCAGCAGCTCGTCGGGGTTCATCTTGGTGATCCTTGGCATGGCAAAGATGGTACTGATCGGTACCGTCTTTCGTCGAGAGTCTGGCCGGGATTCGGTACCGATTGGTTCCGTTTCCGGGGCCGGGCTTGTGCCAAAACGGAACCAATCGGTACCATTTCCGGTATGGCGGTGCGCGCACGGGAACGTCTGTTGACCACGGCGGAAGAACTTTTCTACGCCGAGGGCGTCCGCGCGGTCGGCGTGGAGCGGATCCTGGCGGAGTCCGGCGTCGGCCGGGCCTCGTTCTACCGGCACTTCGCGAGCAAGGACGCCTTGGTGGTCGCGGTGCTCTCCGGCCGCGACGAACGCTGGCGGGACTGGCTGCGCGCGGCGGTCGACGGCTACGGGCTGCCTGCCGTGGACCGCCCGTTGGCGGTGTTCGACGCGTTGGCCGAGCGCTTCACCCGGGACGACTTCCGCGGCTGCGCCTTCATCAACACCATGATCGAGGCGGCGGATCGGGACAGCGCCGCGCATCAGGTCGCCGCCGAGCACAAGGCTTCGGTGACCGGGTATCTGGACCGGCTGCTCGAGCAGGCCGGTCGCGCCGATCACGCCGAGCTCGCGCCGGAGCTGATGCTGCTGGTGGACGGGGCGATCGTGACCGCGCTGCGGGAGGGGACGCCGGAGCCGGCGGCGCGGGCCCGGCGGATCGCCGAGGCGCTGCTGGCGCGGCAGCCGGAGCCGGGGGACGGCCGGGAGGCGGTGCGGCGCCGCCTGCGGGTGGTGACCGGCGGGATGCGGTGAGCACGAGGGGTCCTTCTGCCCGTACCGCAGAAGGACCCCTATATATGTACGTTTCTTGGTTACCGCGTTACACCCGCGACGCCCGCACCTACAACGTCGCCTCGAACGGATCCCATTCCTCCGGCAGCCCCTCCAGCTTCTCCGCCCACGTCGGCACCGGCACGAACGCCGCACCCTCGGCCGAGGCGGCGATCGCCGCCATCACCTCGAGCACGTGCAGCGCCAGCTCGCCGGAGGCCCGGTGCGGTGCCCCGGACCGCAGCGCGCGGGCCAGGTCCAGCACGCCGATGCCGCGGCCCACGGCCGTGCCGGTGGTCTCGATCGTCTCCGGCTCCTCGGCGCCGGCGCGGCGCACCCGCAGCCGGCCGTTGAAGTGGTTCGGATCCGGCACCAGCAGCGTGCCCTCGGTGCCGGTGATCTCGATGCTCTGCCGGACCAGCGGGGAGTCGAAGCTGAAGGTGGCCGCGGCGCCGGTGCCGGCGGCGAACTCCAGCAGGGCCGTGACGTGCGTCGGGACCTCGACCGGGAACCTGGTTCCGGCCCGCGGCCCGGAGCCGATGACCCGGGTCTGGTGCGCCCGGTGGCCGGTGGCCGCCACCGAGGCGACCGGCCCGAGCATCGCCACCAGCGCGGTCAGGTAGTAGGGCCCCATATCGAACAGTGGGCCGGCGCCCGGCGCGAACAGGAACTCCGGGCTCGGGTGCCAGCTCTCCGGCCCCGAGTGCTGGAACCACGCCGCCGCCGCGACCGGATCGCCGATCGCGCCGGAGGCCACGCACCGCAGCGCCGACTGCAGGCTCGCGCCGAGGAACGTGTCCGGCGCGTTGCCGACGCGCAGGCCGCGCTCGGAGGCCTCGGCGAGCACGGTGCGGGCCGTCGCCGGGTCCAGCGCCAGCGGCTTCTCGCCGTAGACGTGCTTGCCGGCGGCCAGCGCCGCCAGCGCGACCTCGGCGTGCGCGGCCGGGACGGTCAGGTTCACCACCAGCTCGACCTCGGGCAGCGCCAGGACCTCGCCCGGGGAACCGGAGACCGGCACCCCGTACTCGTCGGCCGAGGCGGCGGCGCGCGCCTGGTCCAGGTCGGCGACCGCCACGACGCGCAGGTCGGGGAACCGGGTCAGGTTGGCCAGATACTGCGTGCTGATGTTGCCCGCGCCGATCACCGCGACGCCGACCGGTCCGCCCCCGCTCATGGTGTTCCCGCCGCCTTCCCTGAGGTCCCGCTGGTTGTCAGAGTGCTGTTTCGGAGGTCCGGCCTGTTCACGACTCGGCCCGCCCGTTCAGATACGCCAGGCTCTGCCCGAGCGCTTCGAAGATGTCGGTGGCGCACGTGTCCAGCTCCACCACGCGCCAGGCGTCGGCCGGGGCCGCGGCCAGGATCGCCGGGACCGGCATGGCGCCGGTGCCCACGGCGACGTGCGGCTCGCCCTTCACGATCGGGCCGTCCTTCACGTGGATCGCCACCACGCGCTCGCCCAGCCGCTCCAGCACGGCGGCCGGGTCCGCGCCGCCGACGGCGGCCCAGTAGGTGTCGATCTCGAACACCACCTCCGGGGCGGTGAGGCCGGCCAGGACCTCCAGCGCGTGCCGGCCTTCGAGCACCGGCTCGAACTCCCACCAGTGGTTGTGGTAGCCCAGGCGCAGGCCGTGCCGGGCGGCGTGCACCGCGAGCGAGTTCAGCAGGTCGGCGGCCTGCTTGAGGCCGTCGTGGGTGGTGAAGGACTCCTGGGGGATGCCGGCCGGCAGGATCGCGAGGTCGGTGCCGAGGGTGGCGACGGCCTCGAACACCGGCGCCGGGTCCGGCTCGGCCAGCAGCGCCATGGCGTGCGCGCCGGAGACGGTCAGGCCGAGGTCGTCGGCCAGGGCCCGGAAGCCCTCGGGGTCGTCGGTCGGGTCGTAGGGCTCGACGGCTGGGTAGCCGAGGCCGGCGAGGCGGGTCAGAGTCGCCTCGCGGGCGGCCATGTGGTCGCGGACGGTGTAGAGCTGGACGCTCGGCTTGCGGGTCATGATCCTGACTTTCGTTCTGGTTCGTTGTCGCGGCGTCGCCCCCGCGCACGGACGGCCGAGGGCACCGGCGCCCGCCGGGCGCGGATGCCCGGGGCGCGAACGCCTTGCGGGCGCGGCGCAGCGATGCACCGGATGAGCTGGAAGCGGTGAGGGGGTCGTCCAGCGGTGTCGGCGGTCGGCGGCTCGCCGGTGGGCGGCGGCCGCCGCGCGGCTCAGCCGACGATGAGGGGGGACAGCGTGCGGTGGGCGATCCGCAGTCCCTGCTTGACCTTCTCCTCGGTGCCGCCCCACACCGGGTCCTCGTGTTCCACGCTCAGCACGCCGGTGAACCCGCCCTCGTACAGCGCGTCCACCACCCCGCTCCAGTCCACCTGGCCCAGGCCCGGCACGCGGTAGCGCCACCAGCCCTCGTCCCACGGGTGCTCACGGCTCAGGGTCTTGCCGAAGAAGCCGTAGCGGTTGCGCGCGACCGGGTCCAGCTGGGTGTCCTTGGCCTGCGCGTGCGGGATCCGGTCGACGTAGGGCTTCAGCGCGGTGACCGGGTCGATGCCGATCCACAGCAGGTGCGAGGGGTCGTAGTTGAGGTAGAGCCCGAGCGAGAACATCCACTCCCACAGCTCGGGGGAGTAGGCGATGTTGCCGGGGTAGCCGTCGGGATGCCAGCCCTCCATCACGCAGTTCTCGATGATGATCTTCACTCCGCGCTCGCCGGCGTAGTCGACCAGGCGCGGCAGCGTGCGCTCGGCGAGCGCGATGTTCTCCTTCACGCTCAGGCCCGGGTGCCGTCCGATGAAGGTGCCGACGGTCTCCACCCCGAGCAGCGCGGCGGCGTCGACGGCGCGCAGGACGTGCGCGGCGATCTCCTCGCGGCGTTCGGCGTCCGGGTGCAGGTTGTTCTCGTAGTACGCCAGCGAGGACAGCGCGAGGCCGTGCTTGGCGAACAGTTCGGTGACGTCGTCGGCCTGCGCGGCGTCGAAGTGCGCGACGTCGATGTGCGAGGCCTCGAAGTCGCGGCCGCCGACGTTCGGCCAGACCGCCACCTCCAGCGCCTGGTAGCCGCATCCGGCGGCCCACGCGGCGATGTCGGGCAGCGGCAGCTGCGGCAGGCAGGCGGTCAGGAAGCCGAGCTTCATGTCAGGACACCTCGATCCAGGAGCGGTTGGCGGCCGACGCCAGGACCGCGTCGGTGATGTGGGCGGTGCGGGCGGCGTCGGCGAACGTGGGGTACAGCGGGGCGGCGGGGCCGGTTGGGCCGGCCGGGTC
>JABFWL010000330.1 GCA_013362315.1 Catenulispora sp.
TGGTGAGGTCGGTCAGCTGTCCGATCGACTCCGGTAGCCCGGTCAGCTGGTTACCACTGAGATCGAGTGTGGTGAGGCGGGTCAGCTGTCCGATCGACTTCGGTAGCGCGGTAAGTTGGTTGCGACTGAGGTTGAGAATGGTGAGGTCGGTCAGCTGTCCGATTGTCTCCGGTAGCGCGGTCAGCTGGTTACCACTGAGATCGAGTGTGGTGAGGCGGGTCAGCTGTCCGATCGAGTCCGGTAGCACGGTCAACGCGAGATTCGACAAATCCAAAAGTCTGCTGTCTCTTCTTTGAGCTTCCCCGATCTGGCGCCGGGCCACGCGGGAACCTCTGTCCTCTTGTGCCATGGCCCATCCCCTGGTCGCATCTCACATCAGCGTCCAGTCAATCTTCCGTACGATGCAGAGCGTTGTCACGCAATCGGGAATCCGATCAGCGCACGCCATTCGGGCCTTCTACCGTTGTGCGATCGGCACCTCGGCGGCTGTCTGTGTGAGGTAGCGGCGCGGGAAGCTCTTGCGGATGCCCGTCTTGGCGGCGATGGCGTCGGAGGGTAATCGTTCCGGGCCCTGAGCAGCCAGGACCGCCGACGCGCCAGGCGGCGCCTGAAAGCCGCTCGGACAGCCGGGCAAGAACGCTGTTCTTCGTGGCTTCGGCCTGGAAATCCTGACGCCTGTCAGGGCCAGTTCCTGATCGGCGACGTTCCTGCGCTGACCATCCGGCACGACCGGCTCGATGCTGGTGAGCGCAACGGCACACGACGCTGCCTGGTGCCCGGCAACCGGCATGTTCACGTTTCATCGGCAGTGCCGGCTCTCCACTTTGAATGACGTCGCTGTGGCGTCGCGGAGACAGCGCGTAGTGGGCAACGCGACGCGTGTGCGTGGCCCCGCAGTCAATCCTGCCGGGCACGGCGGCACCGTGCCCGGCAGGCGGGTTGAGCGGGCTTTTCGGCAGGCAGTGCCTATTGGCAGATGCTGCCCCTGCTGCTCATGGTGCGAACGACGTCGCAGACCAGCTCCTCGCTGATGGCCACCTCGGCCTGCAGACGCAGGATCTCCTCCATGGTGTTCACTCCTTTCCATTATTTGTGGGCGTGCTATCCGAATGTTCATCAGTAGTCTTGGATATGGTGTCAGTAAGCCGCGTCAGGGCGAGCAGGACTCCCGCCGACCCCGACCAGAGCTCCGCCGAGATGCGCTGTCCGGGCTCGCCGAGCCAGACCACCCCGTCCTGGCCCGGGATCGCGTAGCGGAACAGGCTCCGCGCACTGGCCAGTGCGGCTTCGACGAGTTCGGGCCGCCCCAGCCGCCTTCCGGCGTCGGCAAGGGTCACCGCGAGCCCGGCCAGGCCCGGGAACAGTCCGGGGAACACCGCGAAGCGGATCGCGCAGGTAGTCAGGCAGCGCTCCAGTGCTTCAGCCGCGGTGAGACCGGTCATGGTGTCATCCGTACCGAACTCGCCGAACGCTGTGTCGAACTGCGCATCGGGGCGGTGCGCGAGGTAGCGGCAGAGCACTGCTGCATATCCTGCGCTTCCGGCGAAGAGGTACGGATAGACGCGGCTGTCAGCAAGCGTCGTCTTGAATCCGAGGCCGCCCTCCGGCAACGGCCGTGCGTACACCAGTTCTTCTTGCAGCAATCGCATGCCGCGGTCGAACAGGCCGGATTCACCGGTATCGCGGTGCAGGTGATACAGGGCGAGTGCGACACCGGTTCGCCCACCGATCAGCCCCGACCTGTTCGAGGCGCTGAGTTGCGCCGTGAGCTCGTCGCCGTCCGGAATGCGCTCGAGCAGCTGCTGGGCCGAGTCCAGCCACCGCTGTTCGCCGGTGCGGCGGTGGTGGATGAGCAGGCTGAGCGCGGTGCCCGCCGCGCCGCCCGCGAGCGTGGCGGACGTGTCGTTCAGCGGATGCTTCGCCGCCACGGTGAGCAGGGTCTCGGCGGCGTCGGACTCCCCTAGTTCCGCCAGGACGTTCGCTATTCCCGCGCTACCGAGCAGGAGGCCGGGAGCACTGGTCTCGGCCGCGGCCAGAGCCTCGTCGCGCAGCCGTCGGACAATCGCCGGATCACAGACGCGGCCGGCTCGGTGCAGCGCGTACAGCACACCGGCGGTCCCGGCCGCGACGGCACGGGTGTCCGTCTGGTAGCCCAGCGGGTTGGTCGGGAACACCCGCTCCGGATGGTCGGGCTGCGCCATCGCCTCCAAGGCATCCGCAGTCTTCTCGCTCAGCCAGCGCAGCGCGGTGATCGGGTCTTCACGCACGGTCTGCGGCGTGGGCAGCACATGCTCTCGGCTCTGTGCGGCAATGCGCGTGGCGCGCTGCCACAGCTGCGGCTCGACCGGGGCAAACTCGGCCAGGTCAGCGTGCAGATGGTCGAGCGCCGCTGGATGGCGCTCGACCACGTCGTGCACGGGGAAAACCAGCATCAGCGCCAGCGCGGCCAGCCCGAAGCGGTCGAGTTCCAGGGCATCACGCTCGGCCGCCGACCGCGGATCCGGGTGCTGGTAACCCGGCGTCCCCATGAACTTGCGAACGTCCTCGACCGGCTGTACAGCCTCGAAGTCGACGAGCCGCACCCGGTCGTCCTCGTCGACCAGCACATTGGAGGGACTGAGATCGATGAAGACATAACCCAGCGCATGCAGCCGGTCCAACTGCTCCTCAAGCTGGTCGAGCAGACCCAGGCAGCGGCGGTAGTAGTCGGCGAACTCGGCGCGGGTCGCTCCCGACAGCATCGCGGGATGCTGCGTCACCATCCATCGGTAGAGCGACATGCCGGGTATCAGCTCCATGACGAGGAAGCTGTGCTCCCAGTGGTGGAACAGCTCCACTGGCCGCGGACACAGGCCGGGCGCGCCGCTGTGGACCGCCCGCAGGGCCAGGTACTCAGCCTCCAGCCGGGTCCGCGCGTCCTCGCCGTCGGCGGTGTAGCCGTTGTTCGTCTTCGCCTCTTTGACGAAGAGCGACTCGCCGTCGGCCGAGCGGAACCGGTACGCGCCGCCCGCGTTGCTGTGCTGCAGCACCGACTCGAAGGTGTAGCCGTGCATGGTGATCGGCCCCTGCGAGGGCTCGGCGGCCGCCGCTGCGAAGGGGTCTGATATTCCTTCGGGCAGCAGGAACTGCGGACGGCGCTCGTCATCGATCTCCCGGCCGTCGACCCCAACGATCGTGTCCACCCGGGTACCGTCCGCGGCGACCCGCATTCGGCCGCGGAACGCGCCGTAACGGTAGGAGACGCACTCGCTCGCGCCGAAACGGCGGTCGGTGAGCACGAACGGGCCCCTGATCCCCGCCAGATCCTTCTCCAGGCGGCGCAGCACCAGCCACGCGCACTCCGGTGTCGGCGGATACAGGGTGCAGAACTTGCCGCTCTGCACGCGCGCCGCGTGCTTGTCGTGCGCCTGCAAGAACATGCGGCGACCGGCCAGATGCTTGAACGCGACGCCCAGATCGGCACCCGCCGCCGCCACCACCGCCAGCACGGACTGCGCGTTGGCCAGCGAGCTGGATACATGCACCTTCCAGCCCTGATCGGGTAGCACCCCGTCGGCCGGGCTCCAGTGCGTCCACGCCCCCTGATCGCGCCGGATCCAGCCGTCCGGCATCCGGCCGGCCCGGTAGCGCGGGCCGGGGTCGGCGGTGTCCCAGGGCTCGTAGTAGTCCCGGTCGGCAACCAGGAACGACATGTCGACGACCACGTGCCCACCCTTCCACCAGCCGCACAAGCCCACCGCCGACGCAACGTGCGCCGCAACAAGCCGCTCCCGGCACATCCGCCGCACCGTTCAACGTAAGCATAAGGATTCTGCGACACGTCGGCTATACCCGACTACGATATTACTTGGGCGCTCGGATAGCATTCGTGTGCACAGTGGCGCGTCTGTTGCGAGCCAGGAGAAGCGCTGCGAGTATTCGCCCAGGCCGAGTGGCGCGGCGAGGAAGCCCCGCATCTCGAAGACGACGCTGACGGTGCGCGAGACGGCGCGCACGGCGTGTGAGGCGCCGGCCCCCGGAGTCGCGCTCCATCCGGTACGAGAGGGGTGCTCGGAGGCAGGCATGCCGCCGACGGTGACGCGCTCCCTGGACCAATCCTGGACCACTAAGCTGATGACTCGTCAAGAGGTTGAACCATTGTCAGATCGAAAACGCAAAGCCCCAGCTCATACTCATGAGCTGGGGCTTAGCTACGGGTGCGCCGCCAGGGACTTGAACCCCGAACCCGCGGATTAAGAGTCCGCTGCTCTGCCAATTGAGCTAGCGGCGCTTGG
>JABFWL010000506.1 GCA_013362315.1 Catenulispora sp.
GGACGCGGCGCTGGCCGCCGAGACCGGCACCGACGGCGGCGACACCGGACGGCTGGCGGTGCTGGCCCCGGCCGCGCTGGCGGCGGACGTGGCGGCGGCGGTGATCGCGCAGGTGCCGCAGGCCGGGTTCGGCCCGGATCCGGACCTGGAGCGGCGCACGGTGGTGCTGCCGGTGCGGCAGGCCAAGGGGCTGGAGTTCGACACCGTGCTGGTGGTCGAGCCGGACGGCATCGCCGCCGCGGACCCGCACGGCGAGAACGACCTCTACGTCGCCCTCACGCGAGCCACGCGGCGGTTGCTCATCGCCGAGTCCGAGGACTGACACGCTGATCCAGCGACGCTGGCACGAACGCTGATGCTGACATGAACACCGACACCGACACCGGCCCGCTGACAGACCGAGCCGCCGGCCGCTGTGGACCGCTGTGCGCGCCACGCCCACGGGCCGTGACGGCGCGCACAGCGGCGCCGCCGGGCCGGTTCCCGGCGTCTATGCTCGGCGGCATGTTCGCTGTGAGCGCCCTGCGCATCGACCCCAAGGACCCGCTCTCCGGCCTCGAACTCGGCGAGCGGCCCGAGCCCGCGCCGCGGCCGGGCTGGACCGCCGTCACAGTCAAAGCCGCGGCGCTGAATCACCACGACCTGTGGACCCTGCGCGGCGTCGGCATCACCGAGGACAAGCTGCCGATGATCCTGGGCTGCGACGGCGCCGGGGTCACCGACGACGGGACCGAGGTCCTGCTCCATTCGGTGATCGACCGGCGCGACGGCAAGCCGTCGATCCTCACCGAGGTCTACGACGGGACCTTCGCCGAGCGGGTGCTCGTACCCACCGCCAACCTGGTGCCCAAGCCGGCCGCGCTGAGCTGGGAGCAGGCGGCGTGCCTGCCCACGGCGTGGCTGACCGCGTACCGGATGCTGTTCCGCGACTCCGGCCTGCGGCCCGGCGATACGGTCCTGGTGCAGGGCGCCGGCGGTGGCGTGGCGACGGCGCTGATCGCGCTGGCCCGGGCCGCCGGGTTCCGGGTCTGGGCCACGTCCCGCAGCGAGGAGAAGCGGGCGCGGGCGCTGGAACTCGGGGCGCACGCGGTGTTCGAGTCCGGGGCGCGGCTGCCCGAGCGGGTCGACGCGGTGATGGAGACGGTCGGCGCCGCGACCTGGTCGCACTCGGTGAAGTCACTGCGTCCGGAGGGCACGATCGTGATCTCCGGCGCCACCTCCGGGGCGATGCCTCCGGCGGAGCTGAACCGCATCTTCTTCCTGCAGCTGCGGGTGGTCGGCTCCACGATGGGCTCGCTGGAGGAGCTGAGGGCGCTGGTGCGGATGTGCGAGGCCACCGGGGTGCGGCCGGTGGTCGACTCGGTGCTGCCGCTGACCGAGGCGCGGGCCGGGTTCGAGCGGATGGAGGAGGGCGAGGCGTTCGGGAAGATCGTCTTCGTGCTCTGACCGGCGCTAGGAGCGTCCTGAAAATCTTGAAAACGCGCCTTGGTTGTCCCGGTTTGACACGATCGACTTTTCCGGACGAACCACCGCGAAGCTGGCGCGTCAAGCAAGATCTTCAGCAGTCTCCTAGACGATTGATTCCTGATCGTCTAGGCCGGCGGCGCCGTCCGATAGACGCTGCGGATCGCCCGGACGTCGGGCGCGACCTCGAACACTGAGGCGGGGATCCGCGCGGCGAACACCGACAGCTCCCGCTTGACCCGCTTGGCGACGCCGCCGCCGAGCATGAACCGGGTCGGGTTCGCGGTGCGCCGCGCCCCGTCCAGGAGCCGGAGCGCGCCCCGGCTGCCGAGTCCGGTGTGGCGCAGGTCCAGGTAGGCGAGGCGGTGCGGGGCGGTGAGGGCTTCGGCGACGCTCGCCGCCCCGGCCTCGTCGAGCCGGTTGTCGGGGGCGGCCAGGACCGCCGCCGCCCTGACCCGCGCGGCGTCGAAGAGCTCCACGCCCGCCCCCGCCGCCGCCGCGATCAGCTCGGCCAGCGCCGCCGGGCCGATGCCGTTGCTGGCGACCGACAAGCGGCGCAGCGCACCCGGCGCTGCGCCTTGCAGCGCCTCGGCCAGCACCAGCGCCCCGGCATCGCCGAGTGCTGCCGCCGAGACGTAGAGCTCTGCGACCGCTCCAGCCGTCAAGAGCCGTGCCAGCTCCTGGGCTCCGTCCGCGCCCAGCCGATTCCCGCTGAGATACAGGCGCTCGATGGCGTGGCTCCCGGCGCCGGCACTGGCGTTGGCGTTGGCGTTGGCGTCGGCCTTGGTATCAGCACAGATCATCGCGTCCACCAGCACCGCGACGTCGGCGACCGTCATCCCGGTCTGCGTCAGGTCGATGGTCCGCAGCACCGTCCCGGCGCGCACCGTCTCGGCGACCGCGCGCACGCCGTCCGGGCCGACCGGGTTCCGCTTCAGCCACAGCGCCTTCACCACGCCGGGGGAGGCGATCAGCTGCCCGGCGATCTCGCAGACGCCGCCTGCGCCGATGCCGTTGCAGCCCAGATACAGCGTCTCCACCTTCGCCGCCACGGCCTTCGGCGTGACCGCCGCCGCGCCGCCGTCGCCGAGGCCGTCGGTGCCGAGCAGCAGGTGCTTCACCGGCCCGCCGCCGACCGGCAGCGCGTCGGCGACAGCCGCGGCGCCGAGCGGGCCGAGATCCTGCTTGCACAGGTCCAGGCGGCCGTCGGGCAGCGCGGTGCCGGCCGGGAAGGCGGTGCGGGCGGCCACCGCCTCGCCGCGGCGCAGCCAGGCCAACACCGGAGCCAGCTCGGCGGCCGGCCGGGGCTGGAAGCCGGTCACCAGGCCACCGCCCGGTAGTCCTTCAGGAACACGCCGAACAGCGGTTCGCCGTTCTCGCCGCTGACGATCGGGTGGTAGATCCGCGCCGCGCCGTCGACGATGTCCAGCGGGGTGCGGAAGCCGGAGGCCGCGTGCCGGTCCTTGGCAGGCAGCGGCTTCTCGTCGGTGATCCAGCCGGTGTCCACGCTGCTCAGATACACGCCGCGAGCGGCCAGCGCCTCAGCGCTGGTGCGGGTCAGCATGTTGAGCGCGGCCTTCGCCATGTTGGTGTGCGGGTGGCCGGCGGTCTTGTTGCGCACCTCGAACCGGCCCTCGACGGCGGTGACGTTCACGATGTACCGGCGCGGGAACGGCGAGCCGGTCAGCAGCGGCAGCAGCCGGTCGGCCAGCAGCGTCGGCGCGACGGCGTTGACGAGATGCACCTCCAGCAGCTCCACCGGATCCAGCCGGCCGAGCTCGGCCGACCACGAGTTGTGCGGCGACGGATCCGGGAGCAGGCCGTTCTCGTCGACGGGTGCCGCTGGCAGCTCAGCGTTATGCGACCCGGAAAGGGACGGAGCGGACGGGACGGACTGGGCTGTCGAGGCGATCTCGCGATACCCGGCGATCGGCGCCAGCTCGCGCGGCGGACCGCCTGCGCCCAGGTCGGCCGCCGCCCGCCGCTCGGCCGCGATCAGCGGAGCGTAGGAGGACTCCGGCCGCCGCACCGTCTGCGCCGCGTTGTTGATCAGGATGTCCAGCGGCTCACCGGCGGCGAGCAGATCCTCGCAGAGCTCGACGACCTGCCGGGGGTCCCGCAGGTCGATCCCGGTGACAGTGAGCCGGTCGAGCCATTTCGCACTGTCCTGGGCCGCGCGGAAGCGGCGCACGGCGTCGTGCGGGAACCGGGTCGCCACCCGCACCGCCGCGCCGTCGCGCAGCAGCATCAGCGCCACCTGGAAGCCGATCTTCACGCGGCCGCCGGTGATCAGCGCGCGTCGGCCGTCCAGCGGGGTGCGGGCGGAGCGCCACGCCAGATTCTCCGCCGCGCATGCCGGGCAGAGCTGGTGGTAGAACGCGGATACTTCGGCGTATTTCTGCTTGCAGACGTAGCAGCGCCGCTGACGGGAGAGCACGCCTGCTGATCCGGGGTTCGCCAGCAGCGGGGTGTCCTCGCGCCGGTCCGCGGCGCCGGTCGTCGTGGCGGCCAGCACCTCCCGGTCAGCTGCCTCCCGTACCAGCCGGCGCCCGCGCTGCCGCTGCTTGCGGCCGTCACGGATCAGCGACTCGGCGACCCGCTCCACGCGCAGCCGCGTCGGATCGTCGGCCGGCAGCGCGGCGAGCGCCGACAGCGCCCGGCTCAGCTCCTCCGCGTCCAAGTCAGCCCCAAGTCAGCCCTGACATTCCGGTGGCCCCGGCCGGATTCGAACCGGCGTTCCCCGCGTCGCTTGTGTCGT
Source organism: Catenulispora sp. (assembly GCA_013362315.1). Lineage (GTDB taxonomy): Bacteria > Actinomycetota > Actinomycetes > Streptomycetales > Catenulisporaceae > Catenulispora. Next base: position 4,223 of record JABFWL010000506.1, read on the forward strand.
TCTGAGCGGTGCGCCTGCCTCTGCGCTACGGGGCC
>JABFWL010000349.1 GCA_013362315.1 Catenulispora sp.
CCCTGGTGTCTTCCCGGTGCTGGACCACGACGGCGCGGCCGCCGTCGCCGCGGCCGGGGTGCTCCTCGACGCCCGCGCCGGCGCCCGCTACCGGGGCGAGGTGGAGCCGGTCGACCCGGCCGCCGGGCACGTCCCCGGCGCGAAGTCCGCGCCGACCACCGACAGCCTGGGGCCGGACGGCCGCTTCCAGCCGGGCACGGCGCTGGCCGAGCGGTTCGAAGGACTCGGCGTCACCCCGGACCATGAGGTGGACGTCGCCGTGTATTGCGGCTCCGGCGTCACGGCCACCCACGAGATCCTGGCGATGGCGGTGGCCGGGATCGACCCGGAGCGCGTCGCGCTTTATGAGGGGTCGTGGAGCGGCTGGGCGTCCGACCCCGCGCGTCCGGTGGCGACCGGCGAGTCCTGAGACGCACATCACCCGATCATCCGGCCGGAGCGGTTCCGGAGCCGGCTCGGCGATGCTAACTTAGGCATGCCTTACTGAAGTAAGGCATGCCTAAGTGTGTGCGGACGAGCTAGAAGGGGCGGGACCCAGTGCTGTCGGACGCCTTCCCGAGTTTCCTGATCGGACTCCGTGAGGGGCTGGAGGCGGGACTGGTCGTCTCCATCCTGCTCGCCGCCCTCATCAAGGCGGGCCGCCGCGACCGGGTCGGCCCGGTCTGGCTCGGGATCGCCGCCGCGGCCGCGCTGAGCCTGTCCTTCGCCGCCGTGCTCACCTTCACCTCCGCGCACCTGCCGCCGAAGGCGCAGGACGTGTTCGGCGGCGTGCTGTCGCTGCTGGCGGTCGGCTTCGTCACCACGATGGTGTTCTGGATGCGCCGGGCCAGCGCCTCGATGTCCGGGGATCTCAAGGCCAAGCTGGCCGCCGCGCTCGGCTCCAGCACCGGGGTGCTCGTCTTCACGGCGTTCGCCGCGGTGGCGCGCGAGGGACTGGAGACCTCGCTGTTCCTGTGGACCACGGCGCAGACCGCGCACGAGAAGAGCGGCCCGGCCATCGGCGCCGTCTTCGGGATCGCGGTGGCCACGCTGCTGTGCTGGGGCCTGTACCACCGCGCGCTGAAGCTGAACCTGACCAGGTTCTTCAAGGTCACCGGGCTGGTGCTGGTGGTCATCGCCGCCGGGGTGGTCGCCTACGGACTGCAGGACCTGCAGGAGAGCGGCGTGGTCGGCGGCTTCACCTCCTACGCCTGGGATCTGAGCGCGCACCTGGACCCGAACGCCTGGTACTCCACGCTGGTCGCCGGGACGCTGAACATCACGCCGAAGATGACGTGGCTGTCGGTGGCCGGGTACGTGCTCTACCTGGCGCCGGTGCTGTTCTTCTATCTGCGCCCTGCGATCGCGGCGCAGCCGAAGACGCAGTCCCAGTCCCAGTCCCAGCCCCAAGGTTCCCAGACCGCCGAGGCGGCCCCGCCGGCTGCGCGCCCCACCGCCGCGTCGGCGGACACCCCGACCGCCTCGGCTTCGACTTCTGCGATCGCCGAGCCCGCCCCGGCACCGGCCCGGACTCCGGCGCGCAAGCCCGCGCCGCGCTGGGCGATGGGCACCGCGGTCGTCGCGGTCCCGGCGGTCGCGGCGGTGGCCGTGATCGCCGCGGTCGGCCCCACCTCGTCCTCGAAGGCCGACCAGACCGTCGAGGTCTCGGCGGCCTCCTGCGGCAAGGGCTTCGGCGACCTCGCCACCGGCGAGCACGTGTTCCAGATGAAGAACACCGGCGACGTGCCCGCCGAGGTCTACCTGCTGGACCCGTCGACCAGCGCCGTCTACGGCGAGATCGAGGGTCTGGCGCCGGGCACCACCCGGCCGCTGACCGCGACGCTGGGCGCCGGGACCTACGCCTGGCGCTGCGTGCCCAACGGCAAGGGCGCGGTGACGTCCGAGGTCAAGCACGTCTCCGGCAGCGGCACCCCCAAGACCGCGGTGGTGCCGATCGCCGAGCAGGACCTGGACGGCCCGCTGGACCAGTACAAGTCCTACGTCACCGACCACCTGAACGAGCTGGCAGGCTACACCGCCAAGCTGAAGCAGGACGTGGACTCCGGTGACCTGGCGGCCGCCAAGGCCGACTGGCTGACCGCGCACCTGGCCTACAACCGCCTCGGCGCCGCCTACGGCACCTTCAGCTCCTGGGACGGCAAGATCGACGGCCGCGCCGACGGACTGCCGGACAAGGAGCAGGACAAGGACTTCACCGGCTTCCACCGGCTGGAGTACGGGCTCTGGCACGGTGAGCCGGCGTCCGCGCTGGCGCCGATCGCCGACCAGCTCGACGCCGACGTGCACGGCCTGATCGGGGAGTGGCCCAAGCAGGACTTCGACCCGGCCGACCTGCCGCTGCGCGCCCACGAGATCCTGGAGAACGCGCTGCAGTTCCAGCTCACCGGCGACGCCGACTACGGCTCGGGCAGCACCCTGGCCACCGCCGAGGCCAACCTGGCCGGCACCCGCGTGGTCCTGAACGTGATCCGTCCCCTGGTGCAGGCCCGCGACCCGCAGGGCCTGGCGCGGATCGACAGCTGGCTGGACCGCTTCGGCACAGTGGTCGCCGCGGCCAAGCAGCCCGACGGCAGCTGGACCCCGGTGGACGAGCTGCCCACCGCCGACCGGCAGAAGCTGAACGGGACGCTGGGGGAGCTGCTGGAGCAGCTGTCCGTCGTGCCGGACCTGCTGGAGATCCGCAAGGCGACGTGAGCGCAAGGTCCCACCCCGCTCCCGCCGAACCCGTAGACGAAAGCATGCGCTGAGATGACCGAGCAGAACCCGCAGACCGCGAACCAGGCTCCCGCCACCTGCCCCTTCGACCACACCGCCTTCGCCCGCCGTGCCATGCTCAAGGGCGCGGCAGCCGGCGTCACCGGCGCGGCGGTCATCGGAGCCACCGGCTTCGCGATGAGCAAGGCCGCCGCCGACGCCTCCCCGTCAACTTCGAGCTCTGCGACCGGCCGCAAGCTGCCCTTCCACGGCCCGCACCAGCAGGGCGTCACCACCCCGGCGCAGAAGCACCTGACCCTCGCGGTCTTCGACGTCACCGCGGCCGACAAGGGCGAGCTGACCCACCTGTTCCAGACCCTCACCGACCGCGCCCGTTTCCTCACCTGCGGCGGCACCCCACCGGACCTCGGGGTCGGCGCCCCGCCGTCAGACAACGGCATCCTCGGCCCGACCGTCCCCGCCGACGGCCTGACCATCACCCTCGGCGTCGGCGCCTCCCTCTTCGACGGCCGCTTCGGCCTGGCCGACAAGAAGCCCGCGCGCCTGACACCGATGAAGACCTTCCCGAACGACAACCTGAACCCGGCCGAGTGCCACGGCGACCTCTCCCTGCAGATCTGCGCCGACAGCCAGGACACCGTGATCCACGCGATCCGCGACATCGCCAAGCACACCCGCGCCGCCATGCAACTGAAGTACCGCATCGACGGCTGGGCCAACGACCCCCGCCCCACCGGCGCCCAGCGCAACCTCCTCGGCTTCCACGACGGCATCGCCAACCCCTCGAACGACCACGAATTCGACGACCTGGTATGGGTCCACCCCGGCGCCCCCGAGCCCACCTGGACCACCGGCGGCACCTACCAGGTGGTCCGCCGCATCCGCATGCTGGTCGAGTTCTGGGACCGCGTCAGCCTCCTGGAACAGGAGAAGATGATCGGCCGCCGCCGCGACACCGGCGCCCCCCTCGACGGCGCCTCGCAAACAGACATCCCCCAGTACGCCAAGGACAAAGACGGCGGCTCCATCCCCCTGGACGCCCACATCCGCCTCGCCAACCCCCGCACCCCCGAAACCGACCGCAACCGCATCCTCCGCCGCGGCTACAACTACGACCGCGGCTTCGACGCAGTCGGCGACCTCGACATGGGCCTCGCCTTCGTCTGCTACCAGCAGGACCTCCAACGCCAATTCGAGTTCGTCCAAACCAAGCTCATCGACGAACCCCTGGTCGACTACATCTCCCCAGTCGGCGGCGGCTACTTCTTCATCCTCCCCGGCGTGAAGGACACCTCCGACTACTTCGGCAGAGCCCTCCTAGCCTGACCGCCGCACCGACCGCCCCCGCGCCCGCCCACCCGACCGCCAGCGAGACGACGAAGCGCCACCGCGGCCGCCTCCGCCCACCCGACCGCCAGCGAGACGACGAAGCGCCCACCTCGCCCCCCGCAAACCCACACACCGGTGGCTGCTTTTTCGGTTCGGTCCCCTCGGTCACGTCGGCAGGGCTCGTCCTACAGTGCCGGACCTGGGGTGTC
>JABFWL010000177.1 GCA_013362315.1 Catenulispora sp.
GCCCGCCGGGGCCGGGGCCGCCCGGCAGGTCCGCGCCGGGCGTCGGGGTGCCGTCGGCCTCGACCTTGTCGTCGTGGAGTATCACGCCCGGGCTGCCGGTGTCGCCGAGCAGGTCGTCCCAGGAGGCGTAGAGGTCGTAATAGTTGTTGACCAGCACGCCGAACAACAGGATCGCCATGATCTGGCTCACGCCGATCATCGACAGCCGGGACACCGCGCGCACCGGCCGCGGACCGGGGACCCGGTTCCACAGCAGGTAGGTGCCGACGGGCGCGGCGACGGCGAGGAACACGGCCGTCACCATCATCGGCCAACCGGTCGGGCTCATGGGAAATCGGACCTCTCGGGACTTGCTTGGTGGCTACGCGGTGCGGATTCGCCTGTGCCCGCTTGATCGCCGTCCGGTACACGGGTTGACCGTCCGGTACACCGGTTGATCGTCGAGTACAGACCTCGCGGGATTGCTCCGCCGCCGGTAAGACGCCACCGGGGCCCGACCGGTTGCCTCCGGCGCGCGCCGAGTGATCAGGCGCGCACCGGCCGGTGCCATCGGATCACGGCGCGGCGCCGAGCCAGCTTCTCATCCGTTCGGCACATCGGACAACTTGTCCCAGATCCACTGATTCATCCGGCTTGTGGGCGAGCGCCCCGTCGCCGGGGCCGTAGTTCACACCGGGGATGCCGAGTCCGGCGAAGCGCGCCACGTCGGTCCAGCCGAACTTGGCGGTGGGCTCGGCGTCCACCCCGGCGTGCACGGCGCCGACGAACTCCGCGGCCAGCGGCAGGTGGAGTCCGGGCCGGGCGGCGGGGGCGCTGTCGGTGACGGTGATCTCGGCGTCCAGGCCGGCGAAGACCTCGCGGACGTGGCGTTCGGCGTCCGCCTCGTCGCGGTCCGGCGCGAAGCGGAAGTTCACCAGGATCGAGCACTCGTCGGGGATCACGTTGCCGGCGACTCCGCCGGTGATCCCGACCGCGTTCAGGCCCTCGCGGAATTCCAGCCCTTCGACCTCGACCCGGCGCGGCTGGTACTCCGCCAGCCGCCGCAAGGCCGCGCCGGCCTTGTGGATCGCGTTGTCCCCGAGCCAGGAGCGCGCCGAGTGCGATCGGGCGCCGCGGAACGTCAGCCGGGCGCGCATCGTGCCCTGGCATCCGCCCTCGACGATGTTGTTGCTGGGCTCCAGCAGCACCGCGAAGTCCGCGGCGAACCAGTCCGGCCGGGTGCGGATCAGCCGGTTCAGGCTGTTGCGCTCGGCTTCGACCTCCTCGCACTCGTAGAAGACGTAGGTCACGTCCCGGTTCGGCGCGGTGAGCGCGGCGGCCAGCACCAGCTGCACCGCGACGCCGGCCTTCATGTCGGAGGTGCCGCACCCGTGCAAGGTGCCGGTCTCCCAGTCGCCGTCCAGCAGCGAGGGCACGTTGCGCCGGCCCGTGCTGTCCACCGCGATCGGCACGGTGTCCAGATGCCCGGCGAGGATCACGCGCTCGGCCCGCCCGAGGTTCGTGCGCGCCAGCACGGAGTCGCCGTCGCGCAGCACCTCCAGATGCGAGTACGGCCGTAGCGCCTGCTCGATGGCGTCAGCGAGCGCCTTCTCGTCCCCGCTGACGGATTCGATGTCGACGATCGCCGCGGTGACGCGAGCGGCGCTCTCGGTGAGATCCAGAACCGGTGTCAGGTCCAAGCCGGACATCTGTCCGCCCGCTCAGCCGGTGAAGCCGTTGTCGCGGAGCATGTCGTTGATCTGGAGCTTGTCGTGCGTCTCGCCGGGGGCCAGCCGCTTGAGCACCAGCAGGCAGGGGGTGGTGAACTCCCCGCCGGGGAACTTCTTGACCCGGGTCGAGCTGACGCACACCGACCAGGCCGGGGCCTCGCCGCGGGGCAGCTCCTCGCCGGTCTCGGCGTCGAAGACACGCATCGACTTGGTGAGGTTGGTACCCGAACCGAGCTTGGCGCCGCGCCGCACCCGCGCGCCCTCGACCACCATCGAGCGGGAGCCGATGAAGGCGTCGTCCTCGATCACCACCGGCACCGCGTTCGGCGGCTCCAGCACGCCGCCGATGCCGACGCCGCCGGACAGGTGGACTCCGGTGCCGATCTGCGCGCAGGAGCCGACGGTGGCCCAGGTGTCGACCATGGTGCCGGAGTCGACGTAGCCGCCGATGTTCACGAACGACGGCATCAGGATCGCGCCGGGCGCGACATAGGAGCCCCAGCGGACGATCGCGCCCGGGACCACGCGCGCGCCGCCGAAGTCGCTCTTCAGCGGCATCTTGTCGTGATAGCGGAAGTCGCCGGCGTGCGACTCCACCATGTCCAGCACCTTGAACGACATCAGGATGGCGCGCTTGGCCCGCTCGTCCACGACCACCTCGTCGCTGTCGGCGTCGACGAACGCCACCCGGGCGGTCCCGGCGTCGATCAGGTCCACCGCCGCCACCACCGCCTTGCGGGCCTCGGCGTCGGCCGGGGAGAGCTCGGCCCGGCGTTCCCACAGCTCGTCGATCTCTGCCGACAGGGGGGATGCGAAATCGTTGGATGCGGGTGCGTTGGTCATGACGACCACGATAAGCGTTTCGGTTACGGTGGCCTGGCGGCGTTCACACCGCAGGATGGCTGTTTCTCGGCCGCCCGGCTGATGCTCGGCGGTTGTTCGACGATTGCTTGACGTTTGCTTGACGAATGCTTGACGAAACGGACGGAACGGGACGGTATGGGTCAGCGTGGGCGCTCCCGCGGCACAGAGCGGGACGAGGGCGGGTCGTCCAAGCACATCGGGGTCTGGATCGTGACCGTCGCATTGCTGGCCGTGCTCGGCACCGGCGGCTACTTCGTGTACCGGACCATCACCAACAAGCTGCAGTCGGAGCAGTGCGTCGCCACCGGCGCCGACGGCTCCCAGGTGACCATCGTCAACGACCGGATGGCGAACGCGGCGACCATCGCGGCGGTGGCGCGAGCCAAGAACCTGCCCGAGCAGGCGACGATAGTGGCCCTGGCCACCGCGCAGCAGGAGTCGAAGATCCGGAATCTGGACTACGGCGACCGGGACTCGATCGGGCTGTTCCAGCAGCGGCCGTCGGTGAAGGAGTGGGGGACGGCGACGCAGATCGCCGATCCGGTGTTCGCCTCCGGCTCCTTCTTCCACGCGCTGCTTAACGTGCCGAACTGGCAGGGTCTGGACGTCGGGAAGGCCGCGCAGAAGGTCCAGCGCAGCGCCGATTCCTCCGGCGAGTCCTACGCGCAGTGGGAGGGGATGGCCACGGTGCTGGCCACGACTCTGGACGGCAAGAGCGGCACCCAGCTCGAGTGCCGCTACGACGACCCCAAGCTGTCCGCCGAGGCGGCCGGCGCGAACGGCCTGACGCCGCGGGCCGAGGCGGTCGGCGCGGCGCTGGTGAAGCAGTTCAGCGCGAACGGCGTCGCGACGGCCCCGCAGTACTCGCACACCCCCGACGGCCTGACGCTGCGCATAACGGCGGGCAAGGGAACGACCGATCCGCGGGTGCTCGCCGTGTGGGCGGTGGCCTCGGCGAAGAACCTGAACGTGGACAAGGTCGCTTACGCCGATCAGGTGTGGACCCGCAGCTCCGGGAAGTGGAAGACCTCTTCGTCGCCCACGTCCGGGACGGTGGACGTGACCGTGGTCAAAGGCGGCTGAGCAGCGCTGATCCCGGAGGCCGGCCTGAGGGCTGGCCTGAAGGAGCCGATCCAGGAAATCCGCCCGAAGTCCACCTTTCGGGCGGAGCTCCGACAACCGACGATCAGCTCAAAATCAGTAAAAATTACTGTCCCTTTACTCGGTTTCGCGTTTCCCCGGACGGGGTTCATCCGTTGGGCAGGGAGCTGTCGCGTCGACGCGGCAGCCCCCATACCAAGGAGAACCAGGCAATGAGCACCCTGAGCACCACGGTCCGACGCGGCCTGGTCGTCACGGCGGCCGCGGTGGCCGCCGGCCCGGTCGTCGGCGGCATCGCCTCGGCGGCGACCGGCCCGGCTTCCGCCCCGCTGGGCGGCCTGCCGCTGGCCGGCGGACTCGCCAAGAACCTGCCGGTGGGCGGCCTGACCCAGGGCCTGCCGCTGGGCGACGGCCTGACCAACCTGTCCGGCGGGCTGAGCAATCTCGGCGCCGTGCCGGTGGCCGGGCCCGCGCTGTCCGGGCTGGCCACGAACGTCGTGCCGATGAACGGCATGCTCGGGCTGGCCCCGAAGCCGGCGACGACCCTCCCGGCCGCGGACGTCGCTCCGGCGTGGG
>JABFWL010000155.1 GCA_013362315.1 Catenulispora sp.
GTACACGCAGTTCCTGTGCCCGACACTGCCCGACCCCAGCACGATCTCGGCCTACCAGCCCAAGTGCCCCTACGTCCCGCCGGGCGGCACGCCGACGACGTCCACGCCGAGCACGTCCCCGAGCACCTCGCCGAGCACGTCGCCCAGCACCAGCCCCAGCACCTCCACCAGCAGCTCGCCGAACACCCCGTGCAGCGCGGTGTATCAGACCCAGAACTCATGGCCGGGCGGCTTCCAGGGCCTGGTGACCGTCACCGCCGGCAGCTCCGCGATCAACGCCTGGACGGTGAAGTGGAGCCTGGGCAGCGGTCAGACCATCACCCAGCTATGGAGCGGAACCCTGACGGCCTCCGGATCGACCGCGACGGTCAAGAACGCCTCCTACAACGGCTCGCTCGCCGCGGGCACGTCGACCACCTTCGGCTTCCTCGCCAACGGCACACCGTCCACCCCGACACTCACCTGCTCCAGCCCGTGACTCCCCGGCCGGCCGTCGACGACTTCACCGCCCGCTCCTGATCCGTGGACGCCTCGTGGTCCCGTCAGGAGGTGAGCGCGGCGGTGAGCTCGTCGCGGCCGGAGAAGCTGGAGCGTCAACACCTACCCGCGCTCCCAGTGCTGTTCCCAGCGACGGTCGAAGGAACGCAGCAGAGCCGGATAGATGATCCAGTACCGGAACGGCTTGATCAACACGAGATAGGCGGCGCCGAGTCGGCCGTTCGGCTTGACCAGGATGGCCATCTGGCCGCGCCAGCCGCCTTCGCCGTCCGGTACCCAGCTCAGGTGGAGCACGCCGTGCACCGTGCGGTTCGCGAGTTCCCCGGCGCGCTCGTTGTCCAGCTGGTAGAGGAACGTGAACGGCGATCCGTCCTCGACGTGTTCCTCCGCCGCCTTGCGCAAGTCGGCCGGTAGCCGATGCCGCAATGAGGCCACTCTCGTGTCCAGGCCGGTGCGCGCGCGGTCCAGGCCCAGCACGGTGCCCAGCTTCCAGCGCAGCACCCACAGCGCGCGGGCGACGCGCGGCGCGTCGCGCTCGAAGTCGGCACCTTCGAGTACTGCGATCAGCGTCTTGAAGCCGTCCGGGCCGCCCGGCGTCGGCAGCGCCCAGACGTCCTCCAGGCGAAAATCCGGCGCGATCTCGTGGATCAGCCAGGGTTGCGTGGTGTGCGCGGTGCTCGCGAGTCGCATGGCGCCCCTCCGATCATGTATACGATGCCGTATAGATCCCACGGTAGCGGAGTTCTATACGGTGCCGTATAACACGTGAGCGTGAGGAAGGACACACCGTGGCAGCTCCCCGTACGCCCCGCGGCGCCTGGATCGAACAGGGCCTGCGGGCACTGTCGGCCGGCGGCCCCGACGCGGTCCGGGTCGAGGTCCTCGCCAAGTCCCTCGGCGTGACGAAGGGCGGCTTCTACGGCTACTTCGCCGATCGGTACGCCCTGCTGGCCGAGATGCTCAAGGTCTGGGAGCACGAGGTCACCGACGAGATCATCGGCCGCGTCGAGGCGGCCGGCGGCGACGCCCGGCAGCGGCTGACCCGGCTGCGCGCCATCATCGACTCCGGCGCCGGCCTGCTCACCGACTTCAGCACCGACCTGGCCATCCGGGAGTGGGCGCGGCGCGACCCGGCGGTGGCCGCGCGGCTGCGCCGCGTCGACAACCGCCGCCTGGACTATCTCCGGGCCCTGTATCGCGAGTTCTGCCCGGACGAAGACGAGGTCGAGGTGCGCAGCCTGATCAGCTACAGCCTGTGGATCACGAGCCATCTGATCGCCGCCGACAACGGCACCCGCGACCCCGCGGAGGTGAGGCAGCTCATCAGGGAACGGTTCATGGCTTAGGAGCCTTTTCCGGACCAGCCTTCGTACCGCGTGCGACTCTGCGCTGCGCCCCGATCAGCTCCAGGAACCTCGCATGCGCAGCGGACACCTCATCGGGGTCGGCGCCGGCCAGCAGGTCGATGAGCAGTCCTCTAAGACCACAGCTCAGGCGCTGCCGAAGGGGTGATTTACGATCACTTCATCCCGGTCGCCGGCACGTACTCCAGCTGGAGCTCACCAGAGGCCATCTCCGTAGAGAAGTAGTCTCGAAAGAGCGTCGTGAAGGTGGCCGCACCCTCCGGGCTGGAGATGACATAGCGGACGCCCGGTCCACGGAGTGCACGGTTGAGAGCCAAGAGCCGCGCTGCCTGATCGACCGCCTTCGTCGTGTCCCATTGGGGATTGTTCAGGCTGTAGTAGGGCTCTTTCTTATCGCCCTCGTTGCCGGTCCATTTGGCCTCGTAGATATAGCCGTTCGCACCGGGGCCGCCATCGACCTTGATCAGCTCGCCGTCGAGGAGCCAGATTTCTTCGTACTTCAGGCCGGTGACCAGTCGCTGATACCGGAAGCCCACGGCGGTCCTGCCGTTCCGCTGCTGTGGGCCGGTCATGTACTGGTACTCCTTGAACCGCGGTCGGCCGGTGAGCGCCAGATCACGCTCGACCAGGTCTCCCGTAAAGCTGCGTACCGCTTGATCAGGGTTCTTCAAGCCGAGGTTCGAGAACTGGAACACCGGCTTCCCGGTCGCGCCGCGCAGCGGATTGCCGGCGGCGTCCACCGGAGCGCTGCCGTAGAGCGGATAGCCGTTGGCGTCGACGATGACCGGGGCGTATTCGAAGTCGTATTGGTCGGCGAGGTCACCGAGCCCCTTGTCGTCCAGTGTCGAACGCAGAGTGTCGAGACTGACCGGCGGGTAGCTCTGCGTCACCGGCTGGTTCGGATCGGCGCCCCATTTGGGCAGCTGGCGCCGCGTGGAACGAGCCGGGGTAGGGGCCGGCCGCGGGATGTCGCCGCCGGGGTTCGCGGCCGGATCGGCGGTGACCGGAACGACCCGGTCGACGGTGGCCGGCTTGCCCCCGATCGACGTGGTGGCCTTGCCGCCGTTGTTGATGACGTCGCTGAACGCCTTCTGCCCCGGCGGTACCGGCGCCCCCGGTGGCGGCTGCACCTGCGCGGCCGCGTAGTTGCCGTTCGCCTCCGGGATCAGGCCGTCGAACGTCTGGCTGGGGTTCAGATTCTGGGTCTGCTTCGAGGACAGTCCGGAGACCGTCGACGGCGCCAGCGTCACGCGAACCGGGGTCGGGTTCACGGTCGGCGCCAGTGCCGGGGCCGTCGCGCCCGACGCGGGCTCGGAGCCGCCGCCGACCGGCGTGTAGGCGGTCCGGGTGGGGGCCGCCTGGTCTCCGCCGCCGCTTGGCAGCGCCCGAGCCTGGGGCGGCGGGGCGGCGGCGGCCGGAGGCTCGGACTGGTCGGCGCCGGTGGCGGCGGAGCACGTGCAGGCTCCCTGGACGTCGGCGTAGTTCTGCAGCAGCTCGGCGATGCGGCCGAGCACCTGCTGCCGTTCGTCGGCGAGCCGCGAGACATCCTGTTCGAGGGCTGTGACGGCGTCGTTGTGCGTCTCGATGTCCGCGTCGAGCTGGGTCTGGTCCGCGTCGGCCTTGGTCTTGTCGCCCTGGATCCTGGTGATCTGCCCGTTGAGGGTGTCGATCTGGCTCTGGAGCGTGGCCTTCTGCGCGTCCAGCCGCGCCTTCTCGGCGTTGTAGGCCTCGTACTCCGCTTCCTCGTCCGGGAGCGTGAAGACGTGCGGGGCATTGTTGTGCGCGGTGATCGCCGTGTCGAGGTCCTGGGCCTGCTTCTCCAACGCGTTGGCCTGGCCCACCAAGCTCAGTGACTCGGTGCTCAGCGCGCCTTCGCGCGTCTGGAGATCGGTGGCGCGCTGGTCCAGCGTGCCCTTCTCGGTCTGGAGTTGGTCGGCCTTCTGCTGGTCGGCTTTGATGTCGTTCTGGTACTGCTGCGCCAGCGCCTGGACTTGGGCCGGGCCGGAGGCGTCGAGGGGCGAGGGCATCGCCGGGGGCGGGGCCGGGGTGCCGGGCTGGTGCGCGGAGCGGTGCGGTGCCGCGAGGGCGGTCGGGTGGGTCCCGTCGGTCGCGTCAGTCCCGTAAGCCGCAGCTCGTACCGGGCCTGCGACGCCGACCAATGCCAGCGTCACCACCAGCGTCAGCGCCGCGGACGCCAGGCTCGTGGCCGAGCGGCGCAGCACGCCGTCGCCGAGGTCGCTCGTCGTGCCGGGCACGGCTATCCGCCCAGCCTGGAGGTGAGCTGGTCGGCGATGCGGGCGGTCGCGGCCTTGCCGTCGCCGGCCTCGCAGATCGCGACCTGGACGACGTCCTTGCCCTTCAGCCGGGCCTGGCGGAAGCACGCCCAGCCGCCACCGGAGTCCTGCTCGGCCTTCCACACGAGGGTGTCGGCGCTGGCGGTGTCGACCGTGTAGTTCCACTTCACGGAACTGTTGCCGTCGGTCCGCGTCGCCGACTGGCAGCCCTTCACGCCGTCGCCGAGCTTCCCGAACACGCCGGAGGCCTGGTCGGCGGAGCCGTAAGCGCCCACGGTCTGGGTCACGCTGTAGGCGCCGGTCCCGGCGGCGTCCTGATACGTGGTCGAGAGGAACACCGTCCAGCCCGGGGTGTAACCGGACACCGTGGCGGGGCCGACGGCGACCTCGCAGGACTTCGGATCGGCGGTCAGCGCCGGCGGCGGCTGGCCGATCACGGGGCCGGTGATCACCGTCGTCCCGAGAATCCCGCTCGCCTCGTCCGGTGTGAGCACGGCGGCCTGGAGCGTGCCGGGGACGACGTGACCGGCGTTGGCGATCGGCGGCGCCTTGTGCCGGGGCCACAGAGCCCAGGTGACGCTGCCGGCGATCGCGAGCACCACGATGACGGCCAGCGCGATGAGAAGAGGACGGCGGCGGCCGGCCGGCTCCGGTGGGGGTGGCGTCCCGCCCGGTTGCAGAACGCCGAGTTGCTGCGTCGGCTGGTTCGCCGAGGACTTGCCTGCCACGCTCTAACCCCTCCCCCAGAGCTCGTTCGGACACTCAGCCTACTGTCAACGAGCATTGATGTACACGAAGGAGCCCTTCCCTCACCCACCGCAACCTCCTCTGGTGCACGCGTGCGCGGCGGCGGACAATGCTGAACATGGCCTGGGAGGACGACCCGCAGGGTGATCAGGACGGGGTATACGGCCTCGAACTTGTCCAGGAGGGCAAGGACTGGGCCGAGGACGAGGAGTCGGCCGAGGCAGGCTCTCGCCGGAATCCCGAGGCGACGGTCGAGCAGCGGGAAACGATAGTCGGCAGCACAGCGCGCCAGCTTCCCCGTATCCTGCGTGTCGCCGGGCTGGTGGCGGTCGTGGTGGGATTCACGATCGCGCTGTGGCCCTCCGCGGGATCGAAGCAAGCACCGGCCCCGCTCCGCATCCGCGTAGCCGGCACCACACTCGCCCCCTCCGGCCGCATCACGACGCTCACCATGATCCTGGCCAACGACGCCACGTCGTCGGCATCCGTCGACGAGGCCGACATCCGGGACGCCGACGGCCACCGCATCGGCGACGACCGCCGCTGGCCGGCCGGCGACATCCCGGCCGGCTCCACACTGAGCCTCGACATAGCCGTTCCCTATACCTGCGACACGCACCTTCAGCAGCACATGCCCGTCACGCTCCACGTCAGCGTCGCGTCGGCACCGCGCACCGACCCGCCGCGGGAGCTGACCTACCCGGTCGACCCGCGAACCTGGCAGGAATTCGAGCACTTCCAGTCCGGCGTCTGCAGCTCCGCAGCCTCCAAGGTGGAGGTGGGCCCGGTGTCCATCACCGACCTGGAGCCCGCGACCCACTCGATCAAGGTCCGCACCGACGTGTCGGTCCACGAACCACTCACCCTCGACGACATCACCGCGACGAACGAGGCGGTCCAGGTCACCGCCGATCCGCGACCGCCGCTGACCCTGCCGGCCACCGGCTGGCAGCCCATCACCACCACCTGGCGCGTCCCCGACTGCGCCTCGATGGCCGGCCACTGGGGCGACCGGCAAGAGCTGGTGTTCGCGTATGAAGGCCCGCTCGGCGGGACTTCCCTGACCGTCCCGCTGCCGGACGACGTGGTCGCCCAGTTCGCGGCTACAGCGTGCCCATCTCTGAAAAAGAGATCGAACGTGTTCGCTAGCCGAACCGGCCGTTGACGTAGTCCGAAGTCCGCTGGTCCTGCGGGCTGCCGAACATCGCCGCCGTCGGTCCGTACTCGACGATGCGGCCCGGTGTGCCCTGCTCGGCCAGGAAGAACGCGCACTGCTGGGAGACCCGGTGGGCCTGCTGCATGTTGTGCGTCACGATGACGATGGTCACCTCGTCGGCCAGTTCGCCGATCGTCTCCTCGATGCGGCGGGTGGAGGTGGGGTCCAGGGCCGAGCACGGCTCGTCCATGAGCAGCACGCGGGGCCGCACGGCCAGCGAGCGGGCGATGCACAGGCGCTGCTGCTGGCCGCCGGACAGGGCGCCGCCGGGCTGGTCGAGCCGGTTGCCCACCTCGCGCCACAGACCGGCCTTGGTCAGCGATTCCTCGACCAGGTGGTCCTTCTCCGCCCGGCCGGCACGGCGGCCGGTCAGCCTGAGGCCGGCCACCACGTTGTCGTAGATCGACATCGCGGGGAAGGGGTTCGGCTTCTGGAACACCATGCCGATCGCCGAGCGGGCCTCGGTCAGGCGGCGCTGCGGGTCGTAGACGTCCCGGCCGTCGAGCAGCACCCGGCCGGCGAGCGTGGCCTTCGGCACGAGTTCGTGCATGCGGTTCAGGATCCGCAGAAAGGTGGACTTGCCGCAGCCCGACGGGCCGATCAGCGCGGTCACCACGCCCTTGGGCATGTCCAGGGACACGTGGTCCAGGACCTTGCGGTCGCCGAACCAGGCCGAGACGGACTCGGCGCGCAGGTCGCCGCCGGCAGCGGTCAGACGCGGTGAGCCGGGGCCGGGGGCCGCGCCGGAGGCGGCCGACGTGCCGAGGTCCATCGTGTCATCCAGCGCGGGCGCCGGGGACATCGGCGACGTCGCCGACATCGGGAGCGTCGGCGACGTCGGATGCGTCGGGAGCGTCGGGGGCGTCGGCGATGTCGCGGACAGGGTCTGGTCGGACATGGGTTCGTTCCCTACATCACGTTGGGCAGGAGGCGGGCGGCGGTGTCGGCGACGGCGAGTCCCAGGGCCAGCAGCACCGGGCTGCCGACCAGCCAGGCCTGCCGTCCGCCCCAGCGCACCCGCAGCCAGGTCACGGCGATCGCGGCGAGCACCAGTCCCTGGCCCCACAGGACCAGCGGCATCCACGCCGAGCGGTCGGTGGACAGCGCCTGGTCGCCGGGCTGCGGCTGGGCGACCGACCCGGCGGGCAGCGCGTTGTCGTCGTTGACCAGCACCGCGTCGACCCGCAGCAGGTCCTGCGGCAGGTACGGGTTGCCGGAGGTGGTGACGAGCGTGAGCCGGGCCTTGGCCCGCGACAGCTGCGGCGGGATCGGATCGCCGGCCCGGCGCACGTCCAGCACTTTGAAGTCGCTCGGGCCCTGGGCTGTCGTCACCTTGAACTGCAGCCCGGCCTGCAACTGGTCGAGGTACTGGAACGGACCCCCGTACAACGCGCGCCGTCCCATGATGACGCTGCCGCCGACCTGGCCGGGCAGGACCGTGTCCCGCCGCAGGCCGGGGCCGCTCATCAGGTCCGCCGGCGTGGTGCCGTACCTCACGACCTCGCGCAGCCCGATGCCGCTGATCTCCAGCAGCGCGACCGGGGTGCCTTCGGCGACCGGTCTGCCGTCGACGTCGAAGGCGCCGGTCGGGGTGGTGCCGTTGGCCAGGTTGTAGCGCAGCGAGGCGTAGGCGACCTGGCGGTCCCGGTCGTGGCGCAGCTTGCCGACCACGGCCGCGTCGGCGAGGAAGCCGACCAGGACGGCGCCGAGGATGGTCAGCGCGGTGCCGGCGCCGAGGACGGAGGCACGGTGCCGGGAGCCGAGCAGCCGTTGGACGCCTTCGGCCGCCCGGGCGCCGAGCGTGCCGAGGCCGGGGAACCCGGTGCCACGGCGGGCGCCCCGGCCGGCGGTGGCGTTCGGCCAGTCCTTCGGGGTCCAGCCCGGTGGTTGCCTGGTTTCGACGGGCTCCGTCCCGTCCTCGTCCTCGTCGCCTTCGGGTTCTGCTATGTCGGCGAGGACGGGATGGCTCGGGTTGGCCATGTCAGAGCACCTTCTCCTTGACCGCCGAAGACTTCGCGGGCTGGGCGGCGGCCGGGGCCGGAGCAGCCGTCGCCGAACGCGCCCGCCGCCGGCCCCGCAGCCACCGGAACGCCAGCCCCAGCACCAGGATCAGCAGCAGCAGACCGGTCCACGGGATCGGCGTCATGCCGGCCGTCGCCTCGGTGCCGATCGCCTTCGGGTCCACGTCGCCGGGGAGCGCCTTGGGATCCACGGAGATGTGCGCGGTGGCGCTGAACGCCGGGAAGATGCCGGTCACCTTGGTGGTCACGCGCACCGAGTTGCCGGGCAGCAGTTGGTCGAAGTCCTTAAGCCCGTCGGCGCGCACGGTGCCGCCGAGCGGGGTGGTGACGTGCACCGACTGCGCGGCGCCCAGCCGTACGTTGCCGGTGTTGGTGATCAGGTAGCTGATGTCCGCCGAGCCCGAACCGAACGGGTTCGGGGTCCCGTGGTAGGTCGTCTCGACGCGGGTGATGGACAACCGCGCCAACAGGTCCCCGGACACCCGCAGATAGATCCGGCTGCCGACGCGCTGCTCGACGTCGACCCGGTTGCCCTGGCCGTTGGTGCTCGACATGGTCAGGGCGGCCACGATGCCGGCGGCGTGGTCGCCGGGCGTGGCGTTCGCCGGGATGCTCAGCGTGAACGGCAGCTCCAGCTTGGACTTCGGCGGCACGGTCTGGAACCGCTTGTCGTCGTCGAACTTCACCCAGGCGCCGGCGTCCTTCGCCGGGTCCGCGCTGGGCCGCAGGTCGAACCCGCCGTCGCTGGTGTTGATCGCGTCGTTGGCGTAGACGCGCAGGGTCAGCGGCTGGTCGCCGGAGTTGGACACCACGACGGTGTCGCGCACGGCGGCACCCGGCGTGGCGCTGAAGGTGAAGGCCGCGCGGCCGTTCGGGTCGTTCGGGTCGGGCTTGGGCTGGATGCCGAAAGTGGCCGTGCCGTTGGCATGTGCGGCGGCCGGGACGGTGGCAGGGACGGTGGCCGGCGCCGGGGCGGCCGCCGAGGCGCCGCCGAGCGGGACCAGGACGGCCAGCGCCGCCGCCGTGAGAAGAGTGGTGATCCGGGAAGCCACTTCGCCCTCCTGTTCCTAGGTGTATCTGGGGGTGTTTTGATGGACGGGGGTCAGCCGAGCAATTGCAGTGCCCGGCTGACCCCCACGGTCTAGACGATTAGCCGACCGCGGTGACAGCGCGTGCCGAGACCGTCAGGGGACTGCGACCTGGGTTAGATCGGGGTTAGATCGGGGTCGGATCAGGGTCAGATCGCGGTCAGGGTGAGGGTCGCCACGTAGGTCCCGGCGACCGTGGAGGTGGGGACGTTCAGCGCCAGGCCCGCCGCCAGGTGCGCGGTGCCCAGGCCGCCGCCGGCCGCGGCGGTCGCCAGGACCTGCGAGCCCTTGAGGCCGCCCGCGTTGGTGTCGCTGAGCGCGACGCCGTTGGCCGGGTTGACGGCCGCGCCCACGGTCAGGTTCTGCACCGCGGAGTGGTCCACGACGTTCGGGGTCCAGCCCAGGTTCTCGCCGTTGATGCCGTGGCTGCCGCCGTCGGAGAAGTCCGACACCTGGCCGGACAGCGTCCAGCCCGGGTTGCCCGCGCGGTTGTCGGTGACGGTCACCGGCTTCAGCGCGCCCGTGGTGGTGAACAGGTCGCCGTTGGTGTTCAGCACCGGCGAGGGCAGCGTGACCTGGCCGTCCGGGACGCTGATGGTGAGCGCGCCGGGGGTGACCGTGGTGGAGATGGTCTCCGAGCCGGTCGCCGCCGACTGCTGCGCGCTCACCTGGTAGGCGATCGGCGCGGCGGTCTGCGAGTCGCCGAACGCGTTCTGGTCGGCGGCGGTGAAGGCCGCGGCGAAGGAGTGCGCGCCGACCGCGAAGGTGCTGCTGGTCAGCACGGCGGTGCCGGCCGCCACCGGGACCGGGGTGCCGATCGCCACGCCGTTGTCGGTGAACTGCACCTTGCCGGCGGCGGTGTTCGGGCCGACGGTCGCGGTCAGGGTCACCGGCGCGTTCTGCGCCGCGGTGCCGGCCGGGCTGACGACCAGGCCGGTCGTCGTCGCGGTCTTGACGCCGTTGATGGTGTAGGCCACCGCCGACGAGGTCGAGGCCAGGTCCTGGCTGCCGGACGCCGGGGCGTAGGCGGCGGTGATCGAGTGGGTGCCGACCGCCAGCGCCGAGGACGAGAACGCCGCGGTGCCGTTGGTCAGCGCCACCGGGGCGCCGATGGCGGTGCCGTTGTCCGAGAACTGCACGGTGCCGGTCGGCGCCGGGCCGCTGGCGGCGGTCACGGTCGCGGTGAAGGTGACGTTCGTCCCGGAGTTCTGCGGCGAGGCCGGGCTCGCGGTCACCGCGGTGTGGGTGCTGACGCCGCTCTGGGCGGCGGTCCACGCCACCGGGCTCACCGAGGTGACGTTGATGGTGTTCTGGAAGTCGCTGAACACGGTGGCGCCGAAGGCGTTCTTGCAGATGGCGTCGAAGGTGTAGGTGCCGACCGTCAGCTGCACGCCGGCGTTCTGGGCCAGGGTGGCCAGGTTGCCGGCGATGTTGTTCAGGATGAGCCCGCCGCCGGCCGGGTCGGTCTGGAACTGCGACTGCGGCGTGTTCGGCGAGATGCCGGTCATCGCCGGGAAGTTCCCGCCGCTGATGTACTCCTGGACGTTGGTGCCGCCGGCACACGCCGCCGAGGTGGTGACATTGAACAGGGTCTGGTCGTTGCCCGAGTTCGGCGTGAAGGTCAGCGATCCGGTCGCGGCCGCGTGGGCCGCGGGGGCGGCCAGTAGCGCCGCGCCCAGCGCGACGGCACTCATGGTGCCGGCCGTCGCCACGCGCTTGAGGACGTTGTTCACTGGAGTTCGTCTTCCTTTCGGAAAGCGGATCAGGTGTGGCTGGAGGTGCTGCCGCAGTTCGGGTCGGTGGCGAAGCCGTACTGCGTGATGGTCGCCGTGGACTGGCAGACCTTGCTGGTCGGGCCGACGAACACCGAGGAGTAGGTCGGGTCGGCGACCTTGTTCGTCGGGATGATGTTGTAGACCTCGCGGGTCACCCCGAAGTTGCCGTTCTCCACCTGCGGCGTCAGGCCGTCGATGGTGCCCAGCACGGCCTGGCCGCGGTGGTCGGTGATGGTGTTGGAGGACTGCGCGATGTACTGCGCGATCGAGAACGGCGCGATCGAGTTGTTGTCCAGGACCCGGCCGTCGTGCTCCTCGATCGGGTTGCCGTTGAACTTGTCCGTGATGCACGGGTACTTGCCGGCGGTCACGTCGGCGTCGGTGATGCCGACGGTCGACTCCCAGAAGGACCGGGTGCCCGAGCCGGCCTGCGGCAGCAGGACCTTGATGGAGAAGTTCGGCGCGGTGCCCACGTAGTTCGGGTCGCAGTGGTAGATCGCCTTGACGTCGGTCAGGGCGAGCTGCCGCGGGATGTTGCTGCCGCCGGTGACCGCGTAGGTCACGGCGTCGACCGCGAACGGCACGTAGGTCAGCGGCACCGGAGCCGCGGTGGTCAGGTCCAGCTTGGAGGACCGGGCGTACTGCAGGCAGCCGTCGTTCGCCTGCAGCGAGGTCTCCAGCGCGGCGCGGCCGGCGTTGGAGCCGTTCGGCCGGTTGATGGTGCAGGCCGCGTTCGCCGCGTTGGTGGTGATGGTCGGGGTGCCGACCGCGTCCCAGGAACCGAGCAGCTTGTTCCCGGAGGCGTCGGTGATCTGGCCGGCCAGGGCGTTCTCGACGGCCTGGACGGTGTCCGAACCCACGCCGTTGAGCGCGCGGGGCGTCGGGGGGCCGGAGGGGTCTGCGGTGGCCGCCGACACGCTGATCGCGGCGGTGAGCAGTCCCATGGCCACCGCGGCGATGAGGTTGCGCTTCCTCGTCACGGTACTGGTTTCCCTCTCATTTGCAGGATGCACGCCGGACGGGATTGTCCGGTGTGGGATCTGCGCCCGAAGTGGGCATCTTGGCGACCCAGGCGCGCAGCGCCGGTCCGGCGATCAGCAGCGACCCGCCGGCGATCAGCAGGACAAGCAGGACCGTGCGGACCGCGCCGATCCGATCGGCCGGCGTCAGCGCGGCCGGTGCGGCGCTGCCGGAGGGCGTGGGGGTCGCCGTGTGCACGCCGCCGGTCACCAGCGCCGCCCCGGAGCTCGACGCGGAACTGGAGGCCTGCGCCGTCGACACGCCGCCGCCCGTCGGCTCGTACTGGCCGGTCGGGTACGCCGCGGGCCGGGTCGTCGTCGCGCTGGTCGGGCCCGGCGGATGCGAGCTCGTGCTCTGCCGGTCGGTGGTGTGCGAGCCGGACCGGGTCGTGCCGGAGCTCGGGATCACGATGTTGATCACCTGGGCCGGGCCGGAGGGGCCGGTGGCCGTACCGGTGCCGGTGGCCGAGGACGGCGTGCTGGAGCTGCTGCTCGGCGGCTGCGTCACCGGGATGCCGGCCTGCGCCCGGATGTTCCCGATCGCGGTCGCCGCCTCGGCCCGCAGCTCCTTCGGCAGCGGGACGTAGCCCGGCGCCAGCTTGCCGATCGCGGCGCCCGGTGTCTGGCCGTCGCCGACCGCATAGGACAGGAAGTCGGCATAGGCGCCGCCCTCCTCCTTGGTCAGCCCGGACGGCACGGTGGCGGCGTACGTCAGGTGGGTCAGCGGGTAGGCGGTCGGCGCCTTGGTCCGCGGGTCCGGGCCGGCCAGGCCGTTGACGGTGGTCATGCTCGCCGCGGCGGCGGTGAGCCCGGCTTCGTCGGCGGCCACGAAGCTGCCCGCGGCGTTCTGCAACAGCGCGGTCTGCAAGCCGAAGCGCTGCGCGGTCGCGGTGTCGATGACCCCCATCAGCGCGTGCATGCCGGTGGGCTGGGCGCCGCCGACGTAGCTGGGCGGGTTGTTGGCCGGGGTCCAGATGGTCTTCGCCAGGCTGTCGCCGCGGGCGATGCCCCGGCCGGCGATCAGCATCGACCCGGCCCAGGGGTGCAGGTCCGGGGCGCACAGCGGCGGCGACGGGGGCTGCGCGTCCGGGTTCGGGACGTTGCAGTAAGGATCCTGCTTCGGGAACGTCGAGATCGGCAGCGTCAGGTTCTTGTAGTGCGGGTTCACGATCATCCCCGCCGAGCCGTCCGGGTTGGTGTCCGGCTTGCCGTCGAGGAAGTCCCGGGCGGCCTTGTCGCCGTTTATCCACGTCCACAGCTCGGCGACGGCGTCGGCGCCGGTCGCCGGGGTCAGGACGTTCTGGCTGACCCACACGTTGTACAGCAGGCCGTTGAACTGCGGGTTGAGGGCCTGGAACTCCGGGTCGGCGCTCATGTCGACCGGGTTGCCCGCCAGCGCGCCGCCGGCCTGCATCTCAGGGGCCTGGGTATGGACGCCGTTCTTGTACGACTGGGTCAGCAGCTTGGCGAGGAGTTTCGGCGTCAGCTTCATCCCGGTCAGCGGTATGCCGTCGTGGACCTTGACGCTCTGGTCCGCGCTGAAGGAGCTGACCTGGTCGACCTCGTAGGAGATGGTGAGGGCTGATAAGGAGACCGGCACGTAGACCACCGGCCCCTTCGGTTGCAGGTCGTCCGGCGAGATCGCGCGGCCGACGAACGACATCCCGGGGTCCGACGGCGAGGCCAGCAGCCCGCGCGCCTGGTCGTCGGACAGCCGGATCAGGCTGAAGGCGGACTGGGTCGAGTGGCACACCTGGGGCGTCCACAGCCGCATCGCCTCGGCCATCTGCTCGCTGCCGACGATCGGGTAGGTCTTCTGCCCGGTGGGGCAGGCGTCCCCCTGCGGAATGAACGTGAGCGGCACCGCGATGTGGTCGGCCCAGTTGGCGGCGGCCAGCGGTGAGCTGACCAGTTCCTTCTCCGGATGCCGGTGCTGAGGATCCGTGGAGTTGTAGGGGTAGCCGTCGACCTCGGTCTCCCCGCGCGGCACGATGACCAGGAAGCACTGGTAGGGATGCCCTTGAGCGTCCTTCATCACCGCGTTGCCGCAGCCCAGGTGCGGGGCCTCCGCCGCGGTCTCGGTCTCGAAGTCGACCTGGCCGGTGCCGTCGCTGGCGGAGGCCGCGTAGGCGATCTCATTGGTGGACTGCCGGTCGAAGAGCTGGGTGAAAGACGTCGAGGAGGTGTCTGTCGGTTCGACGTTATAGACGGTCGCGACAGTTCCGTCGGACCCCACAAACGGGACATCGGGCGCCGTGATCGGATCCGGTGAGCCGGCGGGCGGCTGGTACTGGACGTCCAGGCGCCGGGTGTCCGGGGTCAGGTTCGGATTGCGGTTGTCGTTGAGGACGCCGTACTGGCACTGCGTGCGGTCCGGCCCGGTGGCCGGGTCGCCCCAGCACTGCATGAACTGCAGGAAGTCGGCCGCGAACTCGGAGTTGTTGAACCTAGTCGGCGGCGCGCCGGTCCAGCTCAGGTGCACGCGCTGGTTCACCAGGTCCTTCGTCTGCCCGATCGTGACCGCCAGGTCCGCGAAGGCGCCGGTGCCGTGCACGGTCACCGCCGAGCCGGCGACGTCGGCGTGCACCTCGCCGCCCAGCATCGGGGTGGCCAGCCCGGTCAGGCCGGCCACGATGCAGACCGCGCCGGTCAGTACCCTGATCCGGGTGGCGATGCTGCGCACCGCCCGGCCCGGCCGGCTCACGAACCGCTCCGGTCGCCGCCGCGCCCGAGCCGGCGCCCCATGATCGGGGGCACGGCGATCAGCAGGATCAGCAGCACGACCGCCAGCACCATCAGGACCGTCTGGAAACCGCCGGTGATGCCGGCGGGGACGTCTCCGGGTTGGGCGACGGGCTGCGCGCCGCCGATCGTGCCGCCGCCGCTGGCGGAGCCGAGGGTCTGGGAGTCCGCGACGGGTGCGCCGGTGTCCGGGTCGATGCCGGTGCCGCCGGTGGTCCCGCCGGTCGCGCCGCCCGCGATGCCGCCCGTCGTACCG
>JABFWL010000444.1 GCA_013362315.1 Catenulispora sp.
TGGAGCGGTTCGCCGCCGAGGCCGACGCCGGTCGCGGCGCCCATCCGGGCGGCCCCGGCGGCTCCGGTGGCACCAATGCGGTCGAGGTCCGCATCACCGGCGTCGGCCGCTGGAAGACGGTGCTGGTGCCGCCGAACGCCTTCGTCGTGCACACCCGCCGCGGCGAGGACCAGCCCCGCCACCTCGGCGTGGGCGTGTCGTTCCGGTACCGCCCGGCGACCGACTCGTTCCTGGTGGTGCCGGGCGCGATGCAGACCATCCTGCTCAACGCGTTCTGCATCTGCAGCGAGCTGCAAGGCGTGCTGGTTCAAGCCTACGTGCAGTGGATCATCGAGGACTTCGGCACCGCCTACCGGAAGCTGGACTTCTCAGACCCCGAAGACCCCATGCGGCTGGTCAACGTCCAGCTGCGGGAACAGGCCGAGGCCGCCATCAAGGACAAGGTCGCCACGATGAGCGTGCACGAAGTGCTCAGCGACCGGCAGCCGATCATCGAGGAGCTGACCGCCCGGCTGCGCGGGGTGGCCGAGGGGACCGGCGGTTCCGGCGCTTCCACCTCCGGAGCTCGAAACGGGGAGGAGGACCGTGGCCTGGGGCTTCGCATCGTCACCGTGCAGATCAAGGAGGCGGTGGTCAGCTCCAAGACGCTGTGGGAGAACCTTCAGAAGCCGTTCCGTTCGGAGCAGGGGCGGCTGGCGGCGCTGGCCGAGCTGGCGGCCGAGGGCGCGATCACCGAGAGCCGCATGGCCGAGTCGCGCCGGCAGGAGACCCGCCGCCTGGCCGACGAGCGCGACCTCGCCGAACTGCGCGCCACCACCGCCGCACACGAGTTCGACCGCGACAGTCGGGAACAGGCACGGCGCGACGAGCGCACCCAGGAGAACGCACGCACGGCCGCCGACACCGCGCACCAGACCCGCCTGCACGCCCTGGCGTTGGAGCGGGAGCGGCACGAGCAGGAGAGCGTCATGGCGCGGCTGCGCCTGGAGGAGGAGCAGGAACTGGCGCGGATGCGGTTGGAGGCCGAGCTCGCCGCCGTTCGCGCCCGCCACGCCGCCGAGCACGAACGGCAGCTGCTGGAACTGGAACGCGAACGGGTCCGCAGCGAGATCGCCAACGCCCGCACCACCACGGCTCTGCAGGCCGAGCTGATCGGTGCGCTGCCCGAGATTGTCGAGAAGCTGCCCGCTCCGTCGGAGTACAAGGCGGTCACGGTCGGCGGCGCCGACGGAGCGTCGCTGGCCGGGATCGTGGCGCAGCTGTCGGCCGTTGTGAGTGCGCTGAAGACGACGCAGTAGGCGGGACGGTTCTGGTCAATCAATGTGCTGGAGCTGCGGCCATAGCTGCGCCCAGGTGCCGCGCGGTTGGCGGCACAGGTAGATGGCGGCGTGTCGGACGGTCTCGGCGTTCTTCAGGCTGTCCGGCAGCATGATCGGTGCGATCTCGTCGACCTGGTTCCAGAAGCGCCGCAGATCGTCGGCCTGGAAGGTGCCGACGCACAGCACTAAGTCCGGGCTGCCTGGAGGCGGACCCCAGTAGGTGTAGCTGTCGTGGCCGCTGTAGACGGCACGGTGCAGGCCCTGCGACGGACCGAGGATCGTCAGCGCTCCGGCTTCTCCGAAGTCGCCTGCGAAGATCGGCACCTGGGCGGGGAGCGGCGCTGCGGCCTCGGCGACCTGGTGGACGATCTGCGGCCAGCCGTAGGTCTGCATCAGCTCTGGATTGACGTCGCGCACGGCGGTCGCCGCCGAGGCGGGCAGTATGGGCAGGCCGATGATCAGGCTGATGGCGAATGAGATCGCGAGGGGGATTCGGACTTCTCGTCTCAGAGCTCTGGCCACTGATGACTCGGTCGGCTTCTCACTCTCAGAGCTAGAAACGGAGCTAGAAACGGAGCTAGAAACGGAGCTAGAAACGGAGCTAGAAACGGAGCTAGAAACGGAGCTAGAAACGGAGCTAGAAACGGAACCCGCGTCCACACCGGCCAGCCGCCGCCGGACCGCCACCTCCATCCGCACCGCCCCCGCTGCGAACAACGCCACCAGCAGCGGCGCCGCGTAGTACACCTTCCCGCCGCCGGCGATGAACACCGCGACCACGACGCCCGTCGTCGGCAGCAGCCAGCGGTGCTCCCGGTTCTCCGGCGCGGCCAGCCAGCGCAGCCCGGAGTACCAGATGCCGATCAGGGCCGTGCCCGCCAGCAGCAGCGGCAGTTCGGCGAAGCGGGCCAGCGATCCCAGCGGCCCGCCCTGCTGCTGCGACAGCACCCGGTCCATCGTCAGGTTCGGCCAGCCGTGCAGCGCGTCCCAGACCAGGTTCGGCGCCGCCAGCACCGAAGCCGTCCCGGCCGCCAGCCACGGCCCCGGCGTCCGCAGTACCTCCCGCCGATAGCACACCAACCCGATCGCGATGCCCAGCATCAACACCGCGACGGTGTCCTTCGCCTCCAGCCCGGCGCCGGCGACCATCCCCGCGCCCATCCACCAGCGCACCGGCCGTGGATCCGCGAGCGCCCGCGTCACCAGCACGAACACCGCCGCCCACGTCACCTGATCGAGCACCGTCGTACCGAACAGCAGCGAGGCCGCCACGAACACCGGGGACGCCGCCACCGCCGCGGCCGCCAGCGTCTGCGCGGCCCCTCGGCCGCCGAGCCGCGCCGCCAGCATCGCGGTCAGCACCACGCACCCGGTCTGCGCCGCGACCGCCAGCAGCCGAACGCCCAGCAGCTGAGCACCCAGCAGCCCGCCCGCCGCGTCCGCGAACCGGGCCAGCAGCGGTGCCAGCGGCGGCTGGTCCACGTAGCCGAAAGCGGGATGTCTACCGCACATGACGTAGTAGAACTCGTCATGGTGCCAGCCGAACCGCGTCGTCACCGTCAGATGCACCGCAGCCGCTATCGCCGCTACCAGCGACACCGGCCGCCACGCGATCCTTCGTTCTCCGCCCCGATCCACTTCATCAGCCCCCTGGCCCGCGTGCGTCTGGCCGCAGCCTATTGTGACTGAATGAGTCAGTCAATCAATACCCGGCGTCCTGCGGGAAAATGCCCGCATCAACCCGCTGACCCTCTGCCAAAATCGGGACACCGCGGCCCGCACCCCGACAGCCAGACTGTCGGCGGGTGTCCATAGGCTGCGACTAACAAGACGAACACTCAGACTCACGCGACACCAGACTGACCAATGGGGGGAACACCATGGCCACCAAACTGAGCCAGATCATCGCCATCGAGAAGGGCGTCAAGAGCAAGTCCTACGCCGACCTCACCCAGGCCCACCACGACGTGCAGAAGCAGGCGCTGCTCACCGGCCTGAGCCGCACCTACCAGCCCAAGGACGAGGACGGCGAGCAGCTGCCGCCGGAAGCCACCCGGGTCCAGGTGAAGGCCGAGGACGTGCTGCGCCAGATCGCCGGCAACCTCACCCGGCTGTTCGACGTCACCGCCACCAAGGACTGGGCCAACTGCGCGGCGCGCGCCGACGTCGTCGTCGACGGCCGCACCCTGCTGCGCGACGTGCCGGTGTCCTACCTGCTCTTCCTGGAGAAGCAGCTCACTGACCTGCACACCTTCGTCAAGAAGCTGCCGGTGCTGGACGCCGCCGAGTCCTGGACCCACGACCCGGCCAGTGACTGGTACCGCACCGAGCCGGTGCGCACCATGCGCACCAAGAAGGTGCCGCGCAACCACGTCAAGGCCGAGGCCACCGAGAAGCACCCGGCGCAGGTCGAGGTCTACTACGAGGACGTCGCCGTCGGCTACTGGACGCAGACGAAGTTCTCCGGCGCCCTGCCCGCGCAGCGCGTCAACGAACTCGTCGAGCGGGTGGAGAAGCTGACCCAGGCGGTGAAGTTCGCGCGCGAGGAGGCGAACACCTTCGAGGTCACCGACCAGCACGTCGGCGAGGCGGTATTCGGGTATCTGTTCGCCTGACCGGTCCGCTAGGATCGGCGGCGAGCGACCAAGCTTAATATGACGCTTGAGATTGACCGACACCGTGACAGTGGGGGTTCGAGTCCCTCTCTCCGCATCAGCGTGCGGAGATAGCCCAAATGGCAGAGGCAGCGGTGAGCAAATTCAGACTCTCGCTCCAAGCTAAGTCCTCGCCGTCCATCGCCGGATCGACCGGAAGCGGGTCATTCACTGAGGTTGCGGGTTCGAGCCCCGTTCCCTGCTCTTCGTGCGGGGATAGCTCAATCGGGAGAGCGCAGTGTCATGAGACTAAC
>JABFWL010000770.1 GCA_013362315.1 Catenulispora sp.
GGAGGGCTCGAACCTCTCAGCCGGCGAGAAGCAGCTGATCACCATCGCCCGCGCCTTCCTGGCCGACCCCGCGATCCTGATCCTGGACGAGGCGACGTCCTCGGTGGACACCCGCACCGAGGTGCTGATCCAGCGGGCGATGAACAAGCTGCGGGAGGGCCGCACGTCGTTCGTCATCGCGCACCGGCTGTCGACGATCCGGGACGCGGACACGATCCTGGTGATGGAGAACGGCCGGATCGTGGAGCAGGGCAGCCACGAGGCGCTGCTGGCGGCCGACGGGGCGTACTCGCGGCTGTACGCGGCCCAGTTCTCGCAGGCGCTGGCGGAGGTGGACTGAGCTTCCGGCGCCTGCTGGTGACAGGCCTCTGACAGCTCCGCCATCGGACCGGTCGGCTCCCTCAAGAGCCGACCGGTCCGGTCTTCATCCGTCGATTAATGTTTCGAGGATGGCGTATGAAGTCGCGGCGAACCGCTTCCTGAACCTGCTGGACCAGACGCTGGGGCCGGATCTTGTCAGCGGTTTCTACGTCGTCGGATCGGCGGCGCTGCGCAGTTGGCGCCCCGGGCGCAGCGATCTCGACGCCCTCGTGGTGCTGCGCAGGCCGCTGACCGTGACAGAGCTCGAAACGGTCGCAGCGATGCACGCGGAGTTGGAGGCCACGCGGGGCCCCGGACCGCATTGCGACGGGCACTACGTCATCGCCGACGACCTCGGAGCGCGCAGCGGCCGGCCGGTGCCCGCCGTGGTGGACGGCAGGCTCCTGGCCGACGGCCGCACCACCGATCCGGTGCTGTGGGCCGTGCTGGACCGGCACGGGATCACGGTGCGGGGCCCCGAGGCCTCGGAGCTCGGAGCCGCCCCGGATCCGGCGTGGCTGCGGGAGTGGAACCACGGGAATCTGGAATCGTACTGGCGTTCGCACATCGGCCACCGGCCGGCCCTGGCGGCGCGGCAGCCGGACTCGGCGGTGGACCCGTACCTGCTGGCGTGGTGCGTCACCGGTCCGGGCCGCCTGCACGCGACGATCGCGACCGGCGAGATCATCTCCAAGGAGGCGGCCGCCGACTACACCGCCGATCTGTTCCCCGAATACGCGGACCTCTGCTCGCGGGCGCTCGCCTACCGGCTGGGCGACCAGCACGTGCGGCACACCGCCGCCGACGCGCTGCGGACGCTGGATCTGATCGAGGCGGTGTGCGACTCGGCGGCGATGCTGCCATGAAATGCGTGACTTCTCCGGAACTTGCGAGTAGCTTTACCGACCGGTAACCCGCCGGCTGTGACCCCTGACACACCGGTGCCCCCACCTACCGGTTCCAAGGAGTCAGCATGCGGAAAAGGTCTGTCCGTGGTTTGCTCGCCCTACTCCTGGCCGCGCCGTTCGCCGCACTGGCGACGCCCGCACAGGCCGCCTCGTCGTCAGGGATCAACGATTTCTCGTGCCGGCCCAGCGCCGAGCATCCGCGCCCGGTGGTGCTGGTGCACGGAACGTTCGGCAACGCGTGGGACAACTGGCTCGTCGGCGCGCCGTACATCGCCGCTCGCGGCTTCTGCGTCTTCGAACTCGATTACGGCCAGGAGCCCGGCGTGCCGCTGTTCCACGGCCTCGCCCCGGTCGCGCAGTCGGCGCAGCAACTGGCGGACTACGTCGACCAGGTGCTGGCCGCCACCGGCGCCGCCCAGGTCGACATCGTCGGCCACAGCCAGGGCGGGATGATGCCCCGCTACTACCTCAAGTTCCTGGGCGGCGCGGCGAAGGTGCACACGCTGGTCGGCCTCGCGCCCTCCAACCACGGCACCACCCTCGACGGCCTCGAGACCCTGGCCGCGAAGTACTACCCCGGCGCGATCGACCTGATCGGCACCGCCTGCCCGGCGTGCGGCGACCAGATGGTCGGCTCCCCGCTGCTGCAGAACCTGAACGCCGGCGGCGACACCCTCCCCGGCGTGAGCTACACGGTGATCGCTTCGCGCTACGACGAGGTCGTGACGCCGTACCAGTCGCAGTTCCTGTCCGGTCCGAGCGTGCACAACGTCGTACTGCAGGACCTGTGCGCCGCCGATCTGTCCGAGCACGTCGCCATCGGCACCGGCGACAAGATCGCTCTGCACGAGGCGGTCAACGCGCTGGATCCCGCGCACGCGAGCACGACGGACTGCTGGGCCGCGTTCTCGTAGGCAGGCCGCCCAGAACGGCTGACTCAGAAGAGCCTGCTCAGAACAACCTACGCGGAACGGCCCGCCTGGCGGTGTCGCGGTTCTCGTTGACGAGACACCGCCAGGCGAGCGTCCATCAGCCCCCTGCTTCCGCCACCCTGCCGCCCGACCCCCGGTCGATGAACCGCGTCGCGAGCACCACCGAGCGCGGCGCGGCATCGTCGCCGTCGATCCGGCCGAACAGCAGCTGGGCGGCGGTGCGGCCGAGCGCGGCGGGATCCTGGCTGACCACCGAGACCGGGGGGTTCAGCTTGTCCGCGAGGAGGAAGTCGTCGAACCCGACCAGGGCGAAGCGGTGGGACGCCCCGGCCTCGACGGCGCCCAGCGTCACCAGGTCGTTGCCGGAGAACAGCGTGGAAGCTGCCGTCCTGAGGCGGTTAATAAGCCAGGGGCCTGACTCCGATGAGCAGGCCCCTGGCTTTGGTGCTGGTTCTGTTTCCGGTTCCGGTAGCGGTAGCGGTAGCGGTTCCGGGTCAGGCGTCAGCTGCCCGCGTGCGCCAGCAGCCGCTTGACGTTCTCGAGGTCGAACGGGTGGTTCGCGCCGAGGATGATGTGGTCCGCACCGGCGTCGAGGTACGACTGGTAGTCGTCGATCTCGTCGTCCTGGATCATCACGGTGCGCTCCACGGCCTTCGGGTCCCGGCCGACCTTGGCACACCACTCGTTGAGCACCTGGTTCTTGTGCCGGAAGTTCTCCACCGGCCCGAAGGTGTTCCACATGTCCGCGTACTGCGCGACGAGCCGAAGCGTCACCTTCTCGCCCCCGCCGCCGATCATGATCGGCAGGTCCGGGTCAGCCGGCTTGAGCTTGCCCAGCCGCTCCTTGATCCGCGGCAGCGCCTGCCCCAGCGCGCGCAGCCGGTCCGGGGCGGTCCCGAACTCGTAGCCGTACTCGTCGTAGTCCCGCTGGAACCATCCGGCGCCGACGCCCAGGATGTGCCGGCCGCCGGAGAGCTGGTTGACGGTCCTCGACATGTCGGCCAGCAGCTCGGGGTTGCGGTAGCTGTTGCAGTACACGAGCATCCCGAACCGGGCGTTCGTGGTCGTGACGGCCATCGCCGCCAGCAGGGCGGACCCTTCGAAGTGGTTCCCCTCGGGGTCTCCGAAGAGCGGGTAGAAGTGGTCCCACGTCCAGATGGAGTCCACCCCGAGCTCGTCGGCCTGTTCCCAGGCCTGGCGCAGAGCGGAGATGTCGGTGTGCTGCGGGCGGATCTGGACGCCCACTTTGAATCGGCCCATGCCGGAAGGCCCTCTCGCGCTTGATGGTGGTTACGCGCCTACTCCATCACACCTGCGGGGATCTTGCCTCGGTGATTCACTGATTGGATCATGCGGATCACGCGGGGTTTGATCGTGCGGGTTGGATCACGCGGGCGGGGAGCCGTGGGCGCCGTTGCACAGGGGGACGCCGCCGAAGGCGCCGTCGTTGTCGCCGCCGGCGGCGGAGACGGCGTTGACCCAGCCCCAGCCGGCGTGGTTGTCGGCTGCGGTCCAGGCCCACCATTTGTTGTAGTACTGGCCCTGGTGCTGTGTCTGGCCGGTCGCCTGGCAAATGACCCAGTTCGTCCCTTGATGCAGGTAGCCGATGACCGAGCCGCTGCTGTTGTAGACCGGGGAGCCGTTGCCACCGGTATCGAAGGTGCAGTTGTAGCCGTTGCCCTCGGAGGTTCCGGTCGAAACCGGGCCGCTGCATGGCACCGTCGCAGGGGCAGGCGGCGGGGCAGCCGAGGTGGTGGGCGGTGGTGCGGACTTGGACGTCGAGGGTGGCGGCACGGTGGCGCCCGGAGCGGTGGTGCTGTGCGAGGCGCTGGAGCTCGGCGGACGCGCGGCGCTGGTGGATCCGGCGGTGGACGACGACTGCGGCTGGCCACCCGTCGGAGCGCCCGCGACGGCGGAGGACGAGGGGGCGGCTTGGGAGGAGGGTCCGTTGCTGCCGGGCGCCGGGGTGGAAGCCGAGGTCGGGACGTTGGCGCCGGAGCGGGAAGGGGCGTTGTTCGCGCCGGAGATGTCCGCTCCGTCCTTGCCAGACTGGCTCTGGCCGGGAGTCGTGGACTGGGCGCCGGATGTGGCGCCTTGGAGCGCTGTCGTGTCCTTCTTGTCGCTGCCTCCGGAGCTGAACATCACGACCGCAGCCACCGCTACAACTGCCACGGCCACACCGCCGATGATGGCGACTGGCTTCTTGCGGTTGTGCTCGTGGTCCCGGTTCGCGTCGCCGCCGTTCCGGTTCGGCGGTTCAACCGGGTTGTAGGGGCTGGACATTCGTGGTGGCGGAGGGATCTGGGTTTCGTAGCGCGGTGGCTCGTAGCTCGGAGTTTCGTGGCGCTGTGGTTCGTGGCGCTGTGGTTCGTAGCTCGGCGTTTCGAAATGGGGCGTCTCGAAACGCGGCGTGTTCTGCTGCAACCCGCCATGCTCCTGCTGCGCCAGCGTGAGCCGTGCGGTCTCAGCAGCGGCGAAGCCGGCGGTCAGGTCGTAGTCCCGCACCGTGTGCCGGGCCAGGGGCTCGGGCAGCCAGGATGAGGCCAGCTCGTAGGTGTCATCGGTGGTCGACACCTCGGACCAGTCGGGAGTCGTGGGGACTCCCGGCCAGTCGCTCGTGCCGCGCACCCGCGCTGCGACGGCCGCCATCTGCCCGGCGTCCGGCCGCTGTCCGGGGTCCTTCGCCAAGCACGCGGTGACCAGCGGCCGCAGTTCCTCGGGCAAGCCCTCCAGGTCCGGCTCCGCGTGCACCACGCGATAGGCGACCGTCACCGGCTCGCCGCCGCCGAACGCCATTCGCCCGGTGGCGGCGAAGCTGAGCACCGCACCGCCGGCGAACACGTCCCCGGCCGGCAGCAGAGCCTGCCGCTCGATCCGCTCCGGGGCGATGAAGCCGGCGACGCCGAACACGCCGGCGTGCGTGGCGGTGAGCTTGGTGTCGTCGGTGGCGCGTGCGATGCCGAAGTCGATCAGGCGGGGGCCGTCGGCGGCGAGGAGGATGTTGTTCGGTTTGATGTCGCGGTGGACGACACCGGCTTCGTGGACCGCTTGCAGCGCCTGGCCCAGGCATTCGGCGAGGACCGCGACGGTGTCGGTCGGCAGCGGGCCGAAGCGGTTGACGGCTGCGTCCAGGGTCGGGCCGGCCACGTATTCGGTGGCCAGCCATGGGGACTCCGCGTCCGGGTCGGCGTCCAGTACCCGGGAGATCCAGGGGCCGGACACGCGGCGCGCGGATGCGATCTCGCGGCGGAAGCGTGCGCGGAAGTCAGGATCCTGGAGGAAGTCCTGCCGCACGACCTTGACGGCGGCCGGGCGGCCTTCGGGGCTCCAGCCCAGGTAGACGCTGCCCATGCCGCCGGCGCCGAGGCGTGCGGTCAATATGTATGGCCCGATCCGTTGAGGGTCCCCGGCCCCGAGAGTCTGCATCGTCCCCATCCCGTGTGACTGTGACTCGACTGGCGATCAGATGGTCACCCTACCTATGTCTTGAGTGATCATGGGCATCGGCCGGGAGTATGCGTGGATGGTGGTTGACCAGGTCATGTAATGGGGAAATCTAGCCCTGCCAGGCGTTCCACAGCTTCAGTCAGTACCTCGTCCTTCTTGCAGAAGGCGAAGCGGACGAGGGTTCGGGCTGCTGCGGTGTTGTCGTAGAAGACCTGGTTGGGGATGGCGACGATGCCGCAGCGGGTGGGGAGGGCGCGGCAGAAGGTCATGCCGTCCTCGGGGGTTAGGGGGCTGATGTCGGCGGTGATGAAATAGGTGCCGTCTGGGCGGAATACGGTGAAGCCTGCTGCTTCGAGGCCTTCGGCCAGGAGGTCTCGTTTGCGGCGGAGGTCTGTGCGGAGGGTTTCGAAGTAGGTGTCGGGGAGGGCGAGGGCGGTTGCGGCGGCGTATTGGAAGGGGCCGCCGGAGACGTAGGTGAGGAACTGTTTTGCGGTGCGGACGGCGGTTGTCAGGGCGGGGGGTGCTGTTACCCAGCCGATCTTCCAGCCGGTGAAAGAGAAGGTCTTACCGGCTGAGCCGATCGTCACTGTGCGTTCCCGCATGCCGGGGAGGGTGGACAGGGGGATGTGCTCGGGGCCGAATGTCAGGTGCTCGTAGACCTCGTCGGTGACTACCAGGAGGTCCCGTTCGCGGGCCAGGTCCGCGATGGCCTCGCACTCGGGGCGGGTGAGGACCATGCCGGTCGGGTTGTGCGGGGAGTTGAGGAGTAGGAGGCGAGTGCGGGGAGTGATGGCGGCGCGGAGGGCGTCGAGGTCGGGGCGGAAGTGCGGGGGGCGCAGGGTTACCGGGACGCGGACGCCGCCGGCCATGGCGATGCAGGCTGCGTAGGAGTCGTAGTACGGCTCGAATGCCACCACTTCGTCGCCCGGTTCGAGCAGTGCCAGAAGTGCTGCTGCGATGGCCTCGGTGGCGCCGGCCGTGACGAGGACTTCGGTGTCCGGGTCGAAGTCCAGGCCGTAGAAGCGCTTCTGGTGAGCGGCGATCGCGGTGCGCAGCTCGGGGATGCCCGGGCCTGGGGGGTACTGGTTGCCGCGTCCGGACAGGATGGCCTCGGCAGCTGCGCGCTTGATCTCCTCGGGGCCGTCGGTGTCCGGGAAGCCCTGCCCCAGGTTGATCGAGCCTGTGGCGGCGGCCAGGGCCGACATCTCGGCGAAGATGGTGGTGCCCATCGGGGCCAGGCGGCTGTTGACGAAGGGGGTGCGCATACGGCCATCCTGCCGCAACGGAGAGCAGCCGCCACAGCGCCCGGAGGCCGACACTCGGACAAGGCGGAGGCTGGGATGTGCGAGGCTGGTCCCATGGACTTGCGCATCTTCACCGAGCCGCAGCAGGGTGCGAGCTACGACACGCTCCTGACCGTCGCTAAGGCCGCCGAAGACCTCGGCTTCGACGCCTTCTTCCGGTCCGACCACTATCTGAAGATGGGCAGCGGCTCCGGGCTCCCCGGGCCCACCGACGCCTGGATCACGCTGGCCGGCCTGGCCCGGGAGACCCGGCGGATCAAGCTCGGCACGCTGGTCACCCCGGTCACCTTCCGGCTGCCGGGGCCGCTGGCCATCACGGTGGCGCAGGTGGACGCCATGGCCGGCCCGGGGCGGGTGGAGCTGGGGCTGGGCACCGGCTGGTTCGCCGAGGAGCACAACGCCTACGGCATCCCGTTCCCGGACAAGCGCTTCGACCTGCTGGAGGAGCAGCTGCAGATCGTCACCGGGCTGTGGAACACCCCCGACGCCGAGACCTACAGCTTCAAGGGCGAGCACTACAGCCTCACCGACTCCCCGGCGCTGCCCAAGCCGGCCACCAGGCCGCACCCGCCGATCATCATCGGCGGCGGCGGGCCGAAGCGCACGCCGCGGCTGGCCGCACAGTACGGCAGCGAGTTCAACACCTCGTTCCGTTCCTTCGACGACAGCAAGCGGCTGTTCGGCACGGTCCGGGACGCCGTCGCCGCCGGTGGACGCAGCCCGGAGTCGATGAAGTACTCGGCTGCGCTCACCGTCTGCGTGGGCCGCGAGGAGGCGGAGATCGCCAGGCGTGCCGCGGTCATCGGCAAGGACCCGGCGACGCTGCGGGAGAACGGCCTGGGCGGCACGCCGTCGGAGGTGGTGGACAAGATCGGCCGCTACGCGGAAATCGGTGCCCACCGCCTGTATCTGCAGGTGATGGACCTGTCTGACCTGGACCACCTGGAGCTCATCGCGTCCCATGTGATGGGTCAGCTGTAGAGCGGCTAGTGAACCGATCAGACCTGCGCGCGGACTGCGCCAACTGTTTCGCGCTGTGCTGCGTCGGTCTGGCGTTCACGGCGTCCCGGGACTTCGCGATCGACAAGGAGGCCGGGACGCCGTGCCCGAACCTGGCGGCTGACGACAGGTGCTCGATCCACACCGGGCTGCGCGGACGCGGCTTTCCGGGCTGCACGGTTTATGACTGTTTCGGTGCGGGGCAGAAGCTGTCGCAGCAGACGTTCGGTGGCGTGTCGTGGCGCGCCGCCGGTCATGACGGCGACGGTGGCGGCGGGCTGGGGAACGGCGGCGCTGGTGATGGCGGTGGCGGTGGCGGTGGCGGCCGGCGCGACGGGCGCGCCGGGCAGATGTTCGCGGCGTTGCCGGTGATGCGGCAGCTGCACGAGATGCTGTGGTACCTGGCCGAGGCCGAGAGTCTGGCGTCGGCGTCGGCGCTGCGGGCCGAGATCGGGTGGTCGGCCGACGAGACCGAGCGGCTGACGCGCCTGCCGGCAGAAGAGCTGCTCGCGCTGGACGTCGCCGCGCATCGCGCCGATGTCAGCGCACTGCTTGCTGAGGTCAGCGCCCTGGTTCGGGCCGGGGTCGGAGAGGGACGGAAGAAGGACCGGCGTGGCGCGGACCTCATCGGTGCCCGGCTGCGCGGCGCCGACCTGCGCGGGGCCGACCTGCGGGGCGCGTACCTGATCGGCGCCGATTTGAGCGGCGCGGACCTGCGCAAGGCGGACCTGATCGGCGCGGACCTGCGGGATGCGAACCTGGCCGGTGCGGACCTGACCGGGGCGGTTTTCCTGACGCAGGCGCAGCTGAATGCGGCTGCGGGGAACCGGGAGACGAAGATCCCTGATGGGCTGGAACGCCCGTCGCACTGGGACTGAGATCAGCTGGTCAGGATCGGCTTGAGCCGATCGGCGAGGCCGGGATCGTGGTGGCGCAGCTCGCGGTCGAAGGCCGCGACGGTCGCGGTCAGGGCTCTGCGAAGCTCCGGCTCTTCGAGGGAGCGGACGAGGGTCGGGGCGAGCGCTTCGGTGGCTTCGGGCGGCAGCCGGTCCGCGCCCTTCGCGTGCTCCGTAGGGAGCTCGAAACGGGAGCACGCGAGCTCCAGGATGTGGCCGCGGGCCTGGCCGATCCAGTGCTCGGCCTGCCAGAGCCGGCCGCGTTCGATGCAGACACGGACGTGGAGCAGATGGTGCCACAGCAAGCCGATCGTCAGGCCGACGTCCAGAGGGGCCGGCTGCCACGGGCTGGACTCTTCGAAGTCACCGAACACCGGCTGCCACACACCGCGTTGCACCAGCTGGCCCTC
This sequence comes from Catenulispora sp., assembly GCA_013362315.1. Lineage (GTDB taxonomy): Bacteria > Actinomycetota > Actinomycetes > Streptomycetales > Catenulisporaceae > Catenulispora. The sequence continues at coordinate 9,257 of JABFWL010000770.1, forward strand.
GGGATAGAAGCCGAGGTCGATCTCCAGACCGTCGGACAGCAGGAAGACCCGGATGAAGGCCTCGGCGCCGACGGCCAGGTCCCAGTGGTGCACCGGCTCCAGCTCGGCGGTCCAGCGGTCGGCGACCGCTGCCGGATCCCGGACGGTCATCGCGAGATCGAGGTCGGACCACCGGTCGCCGGCCCCGGTCGCCAGCGAACCGAGGAGCACGACGCCGCAGACGTCCGAGTCGGCTTCAGCCCGCTCGATCAGGGTTTTGAGAACGTGGTCGCGATCCGCCTCGGTGAACATGACGAACACGCTACGCGGTGGGCTCCACGGCACCGCGTCTCGGTCACGGTGTCGGGCTGAACTGGCGCGCCGACAACCGCCGTGGCATGCGATGCTCACCAACGTGGAGCTCACCGAGTGGATGAATTACAACGCCGAGCAGGCGGTTCTCCATCCCGTACGTCCCGCGTCCAGTGTTCGACCGCTTGATCACTATTGTCCGGGCCGCGGTGCGACCCGGCGGGCTGTTCGCGGCGAACCTGCTCGGTGTGCGCGACGGCTACCGCGCCGATCACGCCGACGACTTCTCGTTCCTGGAGGAGGACGAGGTCCGTACCCGCCTGTTCCCGGGCTGGGATCTCGTCCGCCTCGACGTCGAGGACTACGACGGCAAAGCCCACTCAGGCCCCCACCACTGGCACCTGTTCCACCTCATCACGCGGTGTCCGGCTGCCCTCGACGGTGCCGCTATATCGAGCACGTGAAAAGTCACTTCACCCTGCGACGATGTCCCGGCTCCTGATGCGGCACCGTCTGCACCGTCGGCGGCACCGGCGCGGGCAGCATCGCGACCTCCTCCAGCTCCTTCTGATACAACGCAGCCGCGTCGGGCAGCGCCGGGAACGACGGGTCGAACTTGTTCAACCGCAGCGTGCGCGTCAGATCGCCCACCGTGCACCGCCGCCACTGGCTGATGTTCGGTTCCCGGACCCCGAACCGCCGCTCCAGGAACCGCAGCGTCGACGTGTGATCGAACACCTCCGAGCAGACGTACCCGCCCGCGCTCCACGGCGACACCACGATCGTCGGCACGCGGAAGCCGAGCCCGGAGGGGCCGGCGATGCCGTCGCACTCGGCGGGCAGCGGATCCACCGTGATCCACTCCCCCGGCGTGCCGGGCGGTGCGGTCGGCGGCGGCACGTGGTCGAACAGGCCGTCGTTCTCGTCGTAGGTGATGAACAGCACGGTCTTGCGCCACACCTCGGGGTGCTGCCCCAGCGCGTCCAACACGTCCCAGATGTACTGAGCTCCGGCGCCCGGCAGCGCCGGCGGGTGTTCGCTGGCCTCCGGCAGCCCGATCGAGGGCAGGTACTGCGAGTTCAGCCAGCTGACGGCGGGGAGTTCGCCGTTGGCGATGTCGTCGGCGATGGCCTGCGGCGGCCGCGGCTGCATGCCGTTGATGTACAGCGACGAGGTCTGCGGCGCCTGCTGGAAGTTCTGGAACCAGCCCAGGTCCGAGCCCTTGGTGTTGGCGACGTAATAGCGCCAGCTGATGCCGGCGGCCTCGAGCCGTTCGGCATAGGTGGTCCAGCGGAACGGCGCCGGGTTGGCGTTGCTCACCACCGGGCCGCCGGCCAGGCCGTCGGGGTCGTTGGTGCCGCTGATCGCGAACAGCCGGTTGGCGTGCGTGGGGCCGAAGGCCGAGCAGTGGTAGCGGTCGCAGACCGTGAAGGCGTCGGCCAGCGCGTAGTGGAACGGCACGTCCTCGCGAGTGTGGTAGCCCATCGTCCACGGGCCGTGGTCGGGAGTGCGGTGCGCGGCCAGCCAGCCGTCCATCGCGCCGTGGTTCCACGAGGTGTGCTGGCCGTACCAGCTGTGGTCGGTGCTGGGGTACTTGGCGCCGCTGGTCTTCGTGGTGTCGATGCGGAACGGCAACGTGTAGCCGTCCGGGTTCGCCGCGTCCGGCTGGTAGAACACCGACCGGCCGCCGGGCAGCCGGATCGCCTCCCTGTCGTCGAAGCCCTTCACCCCGGACATCGCCCCGAAGTAGTGGTCGAAGCTCCGGTTCTCCTGCATCAGGATCATGACGTGCTCGATCTGGTCCAGCGAGTGCAGCCGGTTGTCGGGACCGGCCGCGGCCATCGCCTTGGTCAGCGAGGGCGGCAGCAGGCTGAGCGCCGAGGCGGCGGCGCCGGTGGTGAGCAGGCGGCGACGGGTCAACGACATGGGCAGTCTCCCATCCAAAGCAGTACGTTGAGATCTCTGCTTCCTCGAAAGTAGCCGCCGTTGGTGGATTCGGGGAGAACCCCGACTGGCGCGGCGGTGCCGGATCGGATCGCACCCGGGCGCCGGAACACTTGTACGCCAGGCTATTGATACTCAACTCAGCACTGTCGGTAGTCTTTACCGGCTCTTTAGGTGCAAAGCCTTGGACCCGGGGAGGGGTCCTGGATCCCTTGCGGTAGCGTGGCGGACGCACACCAGCACCATGCTTTCCAACAATGGGGGTAACACCATGTCCACCCTGCGTGGCATACGCACCACGATCGGCGTGGCGGCGGCCGCGTCGGTCCTGGCGCTCGCCGGCTGCTCCTCGTCAGGCAGCATCGGCAAGTCGTCGGCGGCCGGCGACAGCAAGACCAGCGGCGGCCCGGCGGCCGTCGACAGCAAGTCGTCCTCCGGCGACTCCTCGACGAGCGGCTCCTCGGACAGCTCCGCGCCGTCGTCGGACTCGTCCTCGTCGTCCTCGGGCGACTCGGACAACTCCGGCAGCGGCGCCACCGACCCGGGGTGCGCCGCGGCGATGGACGCGATGTCCGGCGCCATGAAGAACCTGAACGTCAGCGACCCGGCCGGGGCCAAGAAGATGATCCAGGACATCGCCGGGAAGATGCACGACGCCGCCGGCAAGTCCAAGAAGCCGGATGCGGCCGCCGCGATCAACAAGGTCGCCGACGACTACACGAACCTCGCGAACTCGCTCGGCGGCGGCGGGGTGCCGAACATGTCGGGGCTGCAGAACGACGCCACGGCGTTGGGGACCGCCTGTTCCTGACGGTCCACACGCGTCGCGAACCACCATCGCGAACGAACCGACGGCCCGGCCGGGATCCCTCCCGGCCGGGCCGTCCGGCGTTCACTCACTCCTTCCCGTGGTCAACACGGTGCTGCCTGGATGACTCAGTAGCACCCGTGGATGTCGCTGGTCGACGACGCGACCACCGTGTCGAGCAGGCCCGGCACGATCACGTGCACCGCGTTGACCGTCAGGGTGTGGTCGGTGGCGGAGTCGGTCGGGATCTGCTCGTTGAGGATCAGCTTGATGCCGAGCACGTTCACCACGGTGTTCGGGCTGGGGTGCACGTTCACCTGCAGCGGGATGCCGGCGACGGAGATCGAGGCCACGGTCGCGTCACCGCTGCCGCCGGCGCAGGACTCGTGCGAGCTGGAGGTCACCGCGCCGATCTGGATCGCCGGGATGCCCAGCACGCCGATGCCGACGTGCTGCGCCGAGGCGTTCGCGGCCGAGGAGCTCGGGTAGATCGCGGTGGTCACGCTCGCGCACAGCGTGCCGGCGTTGATCAGGCCGCTGATGGTCACCACACACGGCGGCGAGCTGATGCCGGCCACCGTGGTGGACACCGGGCCGGCCTGCGGGGTCGGCGAGATGCCGACCAGGCCCGAGGACTTCAGGCCGTAGGCGTGGCCGGTCATCGAGGTGAAGACCACCCCCCCGGCGAGCGACGCGGACGCCGGGACGTAGTACGCGTCGCCCGCGAAGACCGCGGTGGCCGCGATGGTGGCGGCGTCGGGCTGGTTCACCGAGGCCAGGGTGCAGGAGGCGTTGCCCGCGGCGTCGGTGGTGCCGGTGCAGCTCTGCGCGGTGGCGCCACTGCCGAGGGTGAAGGTGACGGTCCGGCCGGCGATCGGCGTGGTGCCGTCCTCCTTCAAGGTGCCGGACAGGGTGTAGGGGCGGCCGTTGGCGGCGTGCGCGCTGCCGGTGTAGACGAGCGTGGTCTCCTCACGGGTGACCGTGAAGGTCGCCGTGGCGCTCGCCGGGTTGTCCGTCGCCGAGCCGCCGTAGGAAGCGGTCAGCGGGTAGTTGCCGGCTGCCTCCTGCGGGGTGAGGGAACAGGACACCGCTCCGTTGGCGGCGGTGGTGCCGGTGCACGTCTGCGCACCGTTCAGGGTGAACGTCACCGAGGCTCCGGCGATCGGGCCGGCGCTGTCACTCAGGGTGCCGGACACCGTCGCCGGGTCGTTGAAGTCGCTGGTAGCCGAAGCCGGGTCGATGGTCAGCGTGGCGTCGCGCTTCACCCACACCACGTTGACGTTGTTCGACACGATGGTGCCGGCGGGATTGGTCACCGAGGAGCCGACGGTGTCGGTGCCCACGGCCGCGCCCGGATAGCTGAAACCGGCCTGCCCGCTGGCATTGGTCAGGACATGTCCGGTCACTCCGGAGTTCGGACCGGCGGACACGGCGAAGTCGACCTGCGCGCCCTGCAGCGGGTCGCCGCAGCTGTTGGTCAGCGTGGCGGTGACGTCCGCGGAGGTGCCGACGGGATGGGTCTGGGTCGGCGGTGCCAGCGCCAGGATCGTGCCCGGGCACGACACACTGCCGGCCGGAGCCCACTGCTGCGACTCGTTGCCCATCCCGCAGGAAGCGCCGTCGACGCCGCCGGTGTTCAGGATCTTGCCGGAGTCCGGCAGGGTCGAGGCCACCCCGTCGATGGAGAACTCGACCTGCGGGATCACCCCGGACTGGTCGCAGTGGTTGGACCAGTCCGCACCGTTCGGACCGACGTCGGAGGTGTCGAAACTGCCGTTGGTCTGGCAGCCCGCGGACGCGCCGGAGAGCGTCTGCGTGTAGATCGCCGACTCTCCCGCGTTCAGCGGCACGTTCTTGTTCCAGATGTCGAACACGCAGGTGCCGAAGGCGACCTTCACGTAGTCCAGGTGGACCTGGATGCCGGTGTTGTTGACGAAGCGGATCGCGCCGCCGTCGAAGCTGCACGAGCCGGTGCAGCCCTCGAAGACCACGCCTGGCGAGCCGTTCCACGGCGTCGGGAAGTGCGCCGGGTTGGCCCGCAGGTCGTCGGCGTAGCCGAGCTCCACCGCGACGTTCGCGGCGGCGCGCGCCTTCGACGCCGGCCCGAGGGCCACCGCGGACAGCGTGAGCACCAGCATTCCGAGGAACGCCAGGGCCCGGCGCATGCTTCTTGAGGTTGCTGACATTGCACACCCCTCTGTGAACCCGATAGGTACCATCGCGCGGCGCTGTGAGGCCAGGAAACCTGCCGGTAACAGTGCCGCGCGGGGGTGACCTTATTCGAGGTCTGATTCGCTGTCGCGCTGGCGCGCCACCGGTGTGGGCTGGCGCGCGGCGGCAGCCTTTCGCCACGCCGCCAGGCATATATGCGTTCTGCGAAAGGTGGGTCCTGAAATCCGGGTCAGCGCGGATCGGGGATGAGCTCGGCTTCGGACAGGCCCAGGCGCGCGCCGAGCAGTTCCCGGCCGTCCGGGGTGACGAGCACCGCGCGGGTGCTGCCGACGCGCCGGATCCAGCCGGCCGCGAAGGCGTGCCCGCACAGCGCCGCGCCGACGGTGCCGGCCAGGTGCGGCCGGCGCTCGGTCCAGTCCAGGCAGGACCGCAGCGCCGGGCGCCGGGTCTGGGCCGGGAGCTCGATCGCCAGCTCGGCC
>JABFWL010000265.1 GCA_013362315.1 Catenulispora sp.
TGCGAGGTGGTGACGGGATTTGAACCCGTGTAGACGGCTTTGCAGGCCGTTGCCTCGCCTCTCGGCCACACCACCGTGGGAGCCCGATCAGGCGCCGAACAACCTACCCGACCGGCCCTTCCGTCCGAGCGGATGACGAGACTCGAACTCGCGACCCTCACCTTGGCAAGGTGATGCTCTACCAACTGAGCCACATCCGCGTGTGCTTCCGGGGCTTTTTCTCGGCGCCCCCTCGGCGACATGAAGAACTGTAGCGGATCCCGGCGGGGATCCAAAAACCATTGCCCTCAGGGGCCACAGGATTGGGTTGAAATCTGGTTGGATCGGGGCAGAACGGTGGTCATGGTTGCGGTCGGCGGTCGGCTGCTCACCGTGCGGAGCCATTCCTTCGAGTGGTTCGGCGGCGGTGGCGGGTCGGCGTGCGCGTGGTCCCGGCCACCATGGTCCGGGTCCGGCGGCGCGTCCGGCGGCAGGGGTGCATGGGAAGGGGCGCTGCTATGGCGCGGGTGAGGCGACGGGTCGCACGGATGGCGGCGTGGAGCGTGGCCGGTCTGCTGACCGTCGCGGGTGTGGCCGCGGCCACGGCGCTGGGTGTGCCGTCGGCGCCGCCGGCGCTGCACCCGATCCCGCGCATCGTCGGGGGTGCCGACGCGCCGTCCGGGGCGTTCCCGTTCATGGCCGCGCTCCAGCAGTGGGAGGGCAACGGCTACCTCACCATCTGCGGCGGCACCCTCATCGCCCCGGACGAGGTGCTCACCGCGGCGCACTGCGTCGACCAGTGGGCGGTCGGCCAGCAGACGGCCGGCGGGCAGCCGCGCGACCGGGTGGTGGTCGGGCGGACCCTGCTCTCGGCGTCTGACGGCGCTGTGCGCCTGCCCGAGGCCATCCGCGTGGACCCGACCTGGGACTCGGCCACCGAGGCCGACGACGCCGCGGTCCTGCGGCTCGACGCCCCGATCGGCGACGTCGCCGCCCCCACCCTGCCGGTCTCCGGCAACCGCGGCTACGAGCAGCCTGGCGTCGCGGCGGTGACCGTGGGGTGGGGCAGCACCCAGCCCCAGGGACCGACGGACGTCGGCGGTGGCGTCTACCCCGACGAGCTGCGCCAGGTCAGCCTGCCCCTGGTCGGCGACAGCCCCTGCCAGAGCGTCTTCGACGGCCGACGTAACCCCGCCCTCTACCCCGGGGTCATGCTCTGCGCCGGGGGCGACGGCCACCACGACGCCTGCACCGGCGACAGCGGCGGCCCCCTGCTGACCCCGCTGGCCGGCGGCGGCTGGGAACTGATCGGCATCACCAGCTGGGGCAACGGCTGCGCGGTTCCCGGCACCCCCGGCGTGTTCACCCGGCTCTCGGCACCGGAGATCCACGACTTCGTGGCCGGCGCCGGCACGGGGGTGGCCTTCGGGCCGTGACCTGTGAGCCGGAGCCCTGGACCCGGCACCAAAGCCCCGGCCGAGGCGAGCCGCCCACCGAACCGCGAGACAATGAGGTGTGCCCTCCCCCGCCCGCCACCTCCGCGCGATATCCCGCGAAGCCGGGTCCGGTTCCGAGCCCCTGGCGTACTTCGCCGGGCGGCTGGCGACCGGCCTCCGGGACGTGACCTCCGACCTGTCCGCGCTGGACTCCTCCGGCTACTGGGCCGTCGTCGGCACCTACGAGGGTGAGTGGACCCTGGCCCGCTTCGACGACGTCCGCGAAGCCCCGCTGCCCGCCCCGAGCCCGAATGCGGCTTGGACCGGACCAGACCGTGACGCCTGGGTCTCCTCGCTGGGCCAGTCCACCTACGAGGGCGCCGTCAAGAAGATCCGCGACGAGATCGCCCACGGCGAGGTCTACCAAGTCAACCTCTGCCGCATCCTGTCCGCCCCGATCGCCCCCGAAGCCGACCCCCTCGCGCTCGCCGCGCGCCTAGCCGAGGGAAATCCCGCGATCTATGCCGGCGTCGTCGACATCCCCGGCACCCGCGTCGTGACCGCCTCCCCCGAGCTGTATCTCCGCCGGGTGGGCCGCACCGCCATCTCCGAACCGATCAAGGGCACGGCACGAACCCCGGACGAGCTGCTTCCCAAGGACACTGCCGAGAACGTCATGATCGTCGACCTGGTCCGCAACGATCTCGCCCGGGTCGCCGCCACCGGCACCGTCGAGGTCCCCTCGCTGTTACGCGTCGAGCCGTATCCGGGACTCGTGCACCTGGTGTCCACGGTGACCGCGGAACTGCTGCCCGACGCCGGCTGGCCCGAGCTGATCGGCGCGACCTTCCCCGCTGGATCCATTTCCGGCGCACCGAAGAGCAGCGCCCTACGGATCATCGAGGAGCTGGAAACCGCGCCGCGCGGACCGTACTGCGGGGCCGTCGGCTGGGTGGACGCCGATCGCGGCGTCGGCGAGCTGGCCGTCGGCATCCGGACCTTCTGGTGGCGCGACGGCCGGCTGTGCTTCGGCGCTGGAGCGGGTATCACCTGGGGATCCGATCCGCGCGGAGAGTGGAACGAGACCGAGCTGAAGGCGACCCGTCTGCTCGCCGTCGCGTCGGGCGCCCCGGCGCCGTCGTCGCCGGCCGAGCGAAGTCGGCTGACTGATGTCGGCTAATGACGTTGGCTAATGACGCCGGCTAGCGAAGTCGGCTAAGCGATATCGACAGGGTGAAGTCCAGTGAAGTCGACCAAGTAAAGGAGACTGGGTGGCATGAGCACTGACAAGGTCTGGGTCGACTCCGGCTTGGTCGACGCCGGCACCCCGCACATCTCGGTCTTCGACCACGGCTTCACCGTCGGCGACGGCGTGTTCGAGGCCGTGAAGGCGGTCGGCGGCCGCCCGTTCGCACTGACCCGGCACCTGCAGCGGCTGGCGCGGTCCGCGGCCGGGCTGGGGCTGCCCACGCTCGACGTCGAGGCGGTGCGGCACGCCGTGACCGAGACGCTGCTCGCCAACGACGTGCCGCCGCTGGCCCGGATCCGCATCACCTACACCGCCGGCGTGGCGCCCCTCGGCTCCGAGCGCGGCGACCGCGGCCCGACCCTGGTGGTGGCGGTGGGCGCGACCAAGCCGCACGCCGACGCCACCACCATCGCGACCGTGCCGTGGCCCCGCAACGAGCGCGGCGCCCTGGCCGGGATCAAGTCGACCTCGTACGCCGAGAACGCCAAGGCGCTGGCCCACGCCCAACGCGCCGGCGGCACGGAGGCGGTCTTCGCCGACACCACCGGACGGCTCTGCGAGGGCACCGGAAGCAACGTCTTCGTGGTACGCGACGGCCGCATCCTGACTCCCACCCTCGACACTGGCTGCCTCGCCGGCGTGACCCGGGCCCTGGTGCTCAAGTGGGTACCCGAAGCCCAAGAGGCCGACCTCCCGATGAGCGTGCTTCAGGACTCCGACGAGATCTTCCTGACCTCGACCCTGCGCGACGTCCAGGGCGTGCGCCGCGTCGACGACCGTGAGCTCCCCGCCCCCGGTCCGGTGACCAAGGCGGTCATGGCGGTGTTCGCCGAGCGGTCCGCCGAGGAGCACGACCCGCTGTAGCCGCAGCCGCTATAGGGCGCAGACAAGCGGAACCCCCGCCGATGGTGATCGCATCGGCGGGGGCTCCGCTTGTCCAGGGACTGAGGGACTAGTTGTCGGCGAAAAGATGCATGAGCTCGGCGTCCAGGTCGTAGAAGCGGTGCTCCAGCCCCGGGGGGACGGCGGTGTTGGTGCGCTTGAGGAAGGACTCCAGCGCTCGCGCCGGGGCCTCGAGCAGCGCCTCGCCCTCCGGCGAGCTGAGCGCCAGACACACGATCGCCTGGCCGCGGCTGCGCGAGGGCCACACCCGCACGTCGCCGGTGCCGGTGGGCCGGCGCAGCCCCTCGGCGAGCAGCTCCCGGGCGAAGACCCAGTCCACGGTGTCCTGCCCGCCGGTGTGGAAGGTGGCGTGGACCGCGTAAGGGTCGGCGGTGTCGTAGCGCAGGCCCGCGGGGACCGGCAGCGAGGAGTCGCCGGAGATGACGAGACGCAGCTGCAGCTCACAGGTGACCGATGAGCTCATGGCGGTCGGCCTTTCGCTAGGAGTGCGCCGAGGCGGGCGGTCCCGAACTCAGCGGTTCACACCCCCGCGTTCCATGTGGTCCGCGTCGAGGGGGCGCGAAGGAGGAATGCCACGGTCCGGTGGTCGGTAAACCCGTGTGCCCGGTATACGGCGTTGTGCGTAGGCCATCAGGTCGAGGACAAGACCTTGA
>JABFWL010000418.1 GCA_013362315.1 Catenulispora sp.
GGGCCGCCGGCGCCTGCTGGCGGGCGAGGGCATCCTCGCCGGCCGGTCCGGCGGCGCGGTCGTCGCCGCGCTCACCCGCCTCGCCCCGCCGCCGCCGGACTCCGTCAGCGTGCTGATCTTCCCGGACGGCGGCGACCGCCAGCCCGAACCGGAGCTCGAAGCGGCCGCCGAGCCAGCAGCATTCGCCTACTGAGATATGCATTCTGCGACACGTGTTCCGGGATTCGCATCTGCCGAAGGAGGGGTTCGCCGTGCCGGACCACAGCCGTTTCCGCACCGGCCTGTCCGCCCCGGTCGGCGCCGAGCTCACCGCGTTCGACCTGCCCGTCACCGGCCGCGTGCCGGTCGAGCTCAACGGCCGCTACCTGCGTAACGGGCCCAATCCGCTGGGTCTGGACGACCCCGGCTCGCACTGGCTGCTGGGGGCGGGCATGGTCCACGGCGTCCGGCTGCGGGACGGCCGCGCGCAGTGGTACCGCAACCGCTGGATCCGGTCCCGCGACGTCGCGGCGGAGCTGGGCCAGCCGTGGCCGGGCGGCCCGGTCCACGCCGGTGAGGACACCGCCCCCAACACGCACGTGCTCCGCCACGCCGGGCGCATCCTCGCCACGATGGAAGGCGGACCGCTGCCGTACGAGCTCTCCGAGGAACTGGACACCCTCGGCGCGTGCGATTTCCACGGCACCCTGCGCGGCGGCTTCGCCGCGCACACCAAGGCCGATCCGCGCACCGGCGAGCTCCACGCCGTCGCGTACTTCTGGTCCTGGCGCCGCGTCCGGCACCTCGTCATCGACGCCTCCGGCAAGGTCGTCCGCAGCACCGACGTGCCGATCCCGGACGGGCCGATGATGCACGACTTCGCCCTCACCGAGCGGTACGTGGTGCTGTTCGACCTGCCGATGACGTTCAGCAAGGCCGCGGTGGCAGCCGGGGAGCGCCTGCCCTACACCTGGAATCCGGGGCACCAGGCGCGCGTCGGGCTGCTGCCGCGCGAGGGCGGCGCACAGGACGTCCGGTGGTGCGAGATCGAACCCTGCTGGCTCTTCCACGCGCTCAACGCCTACGACGACGGCGACCGGGTGGTGGTCGACGTGATCCGGTACGCGCGCCACTACGACATCGCCGCCATGGACGGTCCGGGGCCGGTGGCCCTGGAACGCTGGACTGTCGATCCGGCCGGTGGCCGCGTCACGGCGCGGCAGCTGGACGACCGGCCCCAGGAGTTCCCGCGCGTGGACGAGCGCGTCGTGACCCGGCCCCACCGCTACGGCTACAGCGCGGTGGTCGGCGAACTCAACCGCGCCACCCTCTCGCTCGACGGCACCTTCGCCGACGCCGCGTTCGGCGACAGCCTGCTCAAGCACGACTTTGCCGCCGGGACCGTCGAGGCGCACCGGCTGCCGCGGGACGCGATGGCGGGTGAGGCCCTGTTCGTACCGGCCTCGGCCGACGCCGCCGAGGACGACGGCTACGTCCTGGCCTTCGTCCACGATCCGGAGCGCGGCGCGGCCGACCTGCTGATCCTGGCCGCGCAGGACTTCACCGGCGACCCGGTCGCGCGGATCCACCTGCCGGCCCGGATTCCGCTGGGCTTCCACGGCGCCTGGCTCCCCGACGAGTGAGGCTCCCGACGAGTGAACCAGGACCCTGATCTGTCCGTGTCATCCGGGTCGGGGCGTCCTCCGGCGTGGAATGGCGCCGGAGGCACCCGATCCGATTCGAAAGGTGCGGCAGAGATGAGGCACGGAAGAGTACAGCTGAGGAAGCTTCGCACTCTGGCGGCAGCCGCCGCCGCGCTCGGCGCCGCCGCGGCGCTCGCCTGGAGTCCGACGACGGCCCAGGCGGCCGGCGCGGCCACGACGTTCCATGCGATTCCGCCGGTGGATCCAGGCTCGGCCCAACTGGAAGGGGCCTCGCTGAAGTCCGCCGCCGACGCCTGGGCGGTCGGCGTCCGCTACCTGAACGCGGACACCGTGATCGCGACCCTCGCCGAGCGGTGGAACGGGACCAGCTGGCAGGTCACGCCCACGGTCGATCCGACCGGGAACGTCGACGTGCTGTCCGGGGTGGCCGACGTCTCGCCGGCCAACGCCTGGGCCGTCGGCTACAGCCAGACCAGCACCGGTGAGCCCACGGCGCTCATCCAGCACTGGAACGGGAGCGGCTGGAGCCGGGTGCCGGGCGGTACTTCGCCGACCAGCAGCGCCGAGACGCTCAACGCCGTCGCCGCCGTGTCCGCCACCGACGTGTGGGCCGTGGGGGAGCACTTCGACAGCACGGCCGGCGGCTTCGTCGGGCTGATCGAGCACTTCAACGGCACGGCCTGGAGCATCGTCCCCAACCCCGACACCTACACCTCGCAGGGCATCGAGCACGGGATCTCCGGCTACAACTCGGTCGTCGCGATCTCCTCCTCCGACGTGTGGGTCGCGACCAAGGAGGGCGTGGAGACCGCCGTCGTCGAGCACTGGAACGGCTCGGCATGGTCCGTGATACCGACGCCGCCGCTCGCGGTGTTCAACGGACAGGCGGTCAACGGCGTCGCCGTCAACGCCTTGGCCGCCACTTCGAGCTCCGACGTGTGGGCGGTGGGCGGCACCGTCGGGTTCGGCCGGCGCCCGCCGCGCAACCAGCTCATCGAGCACTGGGACGGGAAGTCCTGGAGCATCGTCCCAGCGCCGTCGGGCACCGGCACCACGACCACGACGCCACAGGCGCTGTCCAGCGTGACCGCCCTGTCGGCCACCGACGCCTGGGCACTCGGATACCAGCCGGGCACCGCTCTCCCCGCCTTCCAGCACTGGGACGGGACCGCGTGGAACAACGTCGCCGTGCCGAACGTGTCCGGCGTTCTGTCGCAGCTCTCCTCGGCACCAACCGGCGCCCTGATCGCTGTCGGCGGCATCCAGGCGCTGCTCAGCACCAACGCGTGAGCCGAGCCTGAAGCGGGCTTGAGCCAGGCCTGGGCTGGCCTGAGCGGGGGAGGGGCAGGCGCCCCGGGGTTCGTTTCTTTCGTCAACCCCGGGCGCCACCCGCCGCCCTCAAGCGCCCTCAAGCCGAGGCCGGAAGGATCTCGTCCCAAGCGATCGGCAGCTCGGCCGGCCCGATCACCGGCGTGCCCGTCTTGAACGGCACCTCTTCTATCGGCGCCGCGAGCCGCAGCGTGGGGACTCGGGTGAGCAGCGTCGTGAACGCCACCGTGAGCTCCTGGCGGGCGATCTGCATACCGATGCACTGGTGCGCCCCGTAGCCGAAGCCGAGATGCCCCGTCGTGCTGCGGCCGATGTCCAGGATGTGGGCGTCGGCGAAGACCTTCTCGTCGTAGTTCGCCGACTGGACCGCGACCACGACGAAGTCGCCGGCGCGCACCGCCTGGCCGCCGATCTCGGTGTCCCGGGTGGCGCGGCGGGTCAGCCCGGCCGAGCCGCCGATGCTGCGGACCAGCTCCTCGACGGCCGCCGGGATCCGTGCGGGCTGCTCGCGCATCAGCCGCAGCTGGCCCGGGTTGGCGAACAAGGTCATCAGGCCGTGGGTCATCGTGGTGGCCGTGGTGTCGAACCCTGAGATGAGGATGCCCGCCACCATCATCGTCAGCTCGACGGGGGACAGTGGGCGCGCGCTCTGCTCGCTGCGGGCGATCATCCGGCTGACCGTGTCGTCGGCCGGTTCGGCGCGGCGGGCGGCCAGCAGCTCGCCGACGTAGCCGAACAACGGCCGCGTGGCCAGGACGATGCTCTGCTCGGTGGTGGCCGAGCCGAACATCCCGGCCGCGGCGCGCAGGAACAGCTCGTGGTCCTCGGCCGGAACGCCGATCAGGCCGCCGACCACGGCCGTGGTGACCGGAATCGCGAACCGGGTGTAGAAGTCGGCCGGCGGAGCGGAGGCGGACAGGGCGTCGAGACACTCGTCCACCGCGCTCTGCATCTGCGGAAGCAGCCGCCGCAGCGCCGAGGGCGCGCTGAGCTCGGCCCCGATGTGGCGGCGGAACCGTTGGTAGTCCTCGCCGTCCAGGCGGGTGAACTCGCCCTCGGCCGGCGGCCGGTCCGGGTTCATGTGGGCCAGCACGTGCGCCGCCTGCCCGGGGCTGCTGCTGAACCGCTCGGCGTCGCCGAGCACTTCCCGGACGTCCTCGTAGCGGGTGACCAGCCAGGCCGTGATCCCGGTCGGGCACTGGACCCGGCGCACCGGCTCCTGCGCGCGCAGCTCGGCGTATTCCGGGACCGGGCCGAACGGACAGCGCTCGTCGGGCAGCGGCGGCAGCGCGGGCAGCGGCGCGTCGTGCGCCACCGGGTCGGATGTCAGGGTCATGATGCTGTTCCGTCTCCTCGCTGGGGTGGCACGTGGCGTTCGGTGGCCGGATCGGGAAGCTCGGGTGCGGACTCGATCGCGGACTCGACTGCAGGATCAACCGCAGAACCAACCGCAGCCTCGACAGTGGAGCCCGGCGGGCTGTCACGCAGCACGCGACGCAGGACTTTGCCGGCGGCGTTGTGGGGCAGGGTTTCGACGAACTCGAAGTCCGCGGGGCGCTTGTAGCCGGCGAGCTTGTCGCGGAGGAACGCCAGCAGCTCGCGAGCCGTGACCCGCTTGCCCGGACGCAGCACCACGAACGCCTGCACCGTCTCGCCCCAGCGGGGGTGGGGCCGGCCGACGACCGCGGCCTGGGCCACCGCGGAATGCTCGGTGAGGGCGTTCTCGACCTCCGCCGGGTACACGTTCTCCCCGGCGGTGATGATCACGTCCTTGATGCGGTCGTGGAGGAAGAGGTAGCCGTCCTCGTCGAGGTGGCCGGCGTCCCCGGTGTGCAGCCAGCCGCCGGCCAGCGCCGCGGCCGTGGCCGCCGGCCGGCCCCAGTAGCCCGCCATCCGCGCGGGCGTGTCGATGAGGACTTCTCCGACTTGTCCGGTCGGCACGTTCACACCGGCGCGGTCCACGACCCGGAGCCGGACGCCGGGGTAGGGACGGCCCACCGCCGCGGCGCGCGGACTGCTCGGGTCGTGATCGGCCGGAGGCAGGCACACCGCCGAGGCGCAGGTCTCGGTGAGCCCGTAGATCTGCGCGAACTCGCAGCCCATGGTGTCCAGCGCGCGCCGCAACAGGGATCCGGGCATCGGAGAGCCGCCGTAGACCACTTTGCGCAGGCTCGAGAAGTCCTCGGGCGTTGCGCCGCGCTCGGACAGCAGCAGGTCGATCATCGACGGCACCAGAAGGGTCGTGCTGACCTTCTCCCGGCGGATCAGCTCCAGGGCGTTGTCGGCGGTGAAGCCGGGCGCGAGCAGATTGAGGCCGCCGGCCCGGAACCCCTGCAGGAACCACCAGGGACCGCCGATGTGATGCCCCGGCAGGACGTTCAGGCTCCGGTCGCCGGGCTGCCAGTCGAGCCAGTCCAGCGCGTGCTCTTCGAGCAGGTCGTACACGGCCCAGAAACTGCCCTGGCTGAGCACCACGCCCTTCGGCGCTCCGGTCGTGCCGCTGGTGTAGAGCTGGATCAGCGGCGCCTCGGGGTCGGCGGTGGGCAGCGGATCGGCGACGACCTCCCCGGCCGTCCAGTCGCGCAGTCCCGAACCGCGCTCGAAGACGATCACGTTCTGGATCCCTGGCGCCGGGACGCCGGGAATCGCGGCCAGGCTGTCGCGTTCGACGAAGACGAGGCGGGCTCCGGAATCCGCCAGGATGTGCGCGACTTCCGGAGCAGTCAGCCGAGAGTCCACAGGCACGAGTACCGTGCCGGCCTTCGCGCAGGCCAGCAACAGCTCGTAGTAGTGCTCGGAATCCCGCCCCAAGTGCACGACGCGATCGCCGGGGACCATGCCCGCGGCCCGCAGCGCGTGGGCGGCCCGGTTACTACGGTGCTCGAGCTCCTGGAAGGAGACCACTCGGTCTTCGCAAGCGATTGCCGGATCGCCGCCCCGCTGCGCGGCGTGCTCGGCGCTGACGGCCGCGATGCTCGGCGCGGTCATGATCCCGCCCCCGCGGTGGCCGTCTCCGGGAGTGCCGCATCGGCCAGCGGCGGATCCGGCTCGGCCGCGCCGCCCTTGTCGCAGTCTTCTGCGAGACGATCGTCAAGATAGGCGGCCAGCAGCGGCGCCGACGGATTGTCGAAGATGCATTGCGCGGGCAGGGACATGCCGAATGCCGCCTCCAGACGGTTCTTGAGCTCAACCGCTACCAGCGAGTCCATGCCGAGTTCGAAGAACTTCGCTTCCGCGGGGATGTCGTCCGCGCCGTCGTAGTGCAGCAGTCCGGCGATCCCGGTGCGCACCGTCTCGGAGATGGCGGCGCGGCGGTCGTTCGTGGACAGGGCCAGCAGCGCCTCGCGGTCGACCGTGAGCGCCGTCGCAGGGCCCTGATCGCGCGCCACGCGCTGGTACAGGGAGTTGGCCAGCGGCCTCGTGGCCGCGTACCGGCCCCAGTCCACGTCCGCGATGATCACGTGCGCCGCGGATCCGTCGAGGACGCGCAGCAGGGCCCGCATACCGCTGAGCGGCTTGAAGAAGCGGAAGCCCTGATCCTCGACCCGGGCTGTGTGCTGGGCGTCCATGGCGGCGGCCAGCCCGATCTCGCCCCACGCGCCCCAGCCGACGCTCAGGCCGGCCTCGCCGCGCGCCCGCCGCCGGCGCATCAGCTCGTCCAGATAGGCGTTGGCGGCGGCGTAGTTCGCCTGTCCCCGGGACCCCACGACGGCAGCGACCGAGGAGTAGCCCACGAAGAAGCGCAGCTCGGGGAAGGACGACGCCATCTGGTGCAGCAGCAGGCCGCCGTACACCTTGCTCCGGAAGACGCCGTCGAGCCGGTCCCAGCTCAGCGCCGACACCGGCGCGTCGGCCAGGGTCCCGGCGGCGTGCACGATCCCGCCGAGCGGGCGCCCGGCCCCGCGCAGCTCGTCGGCGAGCCGCGCCACGTCGTCGGGTTCTGCGACGTCGCCGACGTGGACGCCGAGGTCGACGTCCGGTCCCAGCCGCTCGCTCAGCACGGCGGTCCGCTCCGGATCGGCGCTGCGGCTCACCACCGCGATGTGCCGCGCGCCCAGCAGAGCGAACTGCTCCGCGGTCAGCTGTCCGAGCGCCCCGAGACCGCCGGTGATCAGATAGACCGCGTCCGGGTCGAGGGCGGCCGGCGGCGCCGCGGCGACATCCGGCCGTCCGGTGCCGAAGTCGAGGACGACCTTGCCGACGTTCTCGCCCCGGCTCAAGGTGCCGAAGGCGGCGTGGACCTCCTCCGGATCCTGAGCCCGGTAGGCAGTCGTGGGCAGCGCCGTCAGCTCCCCGGACTCGATCAGCTCGAACACCGGGCCGAGTACGTCGCGCGTCAGGGTCCTGGCTTCCTGCGGAGACAGCGCGGCGAAGTCGAACGTGTGGAACGCGGCGTCGGGACGCGCCCGGCCGAACTCCTCGGCCGTCCAGACACCCATCTTGCCCAGTTCGACGAAGCGCCCGCCGAGCGCCAGCGCCCGCACGCCGGCTTCGACGTACTCCTTGCTCAGGCTGTTGAGGACCACGTCGACACCGGTCCCACCGGTCTGCTCCAGGATCTGGTCGGCGAAGTCCAGACTGCGGGAACTCATGATATGCCGCAGGCCTTGGGCCCGCAGCAGCGGCCACTTGCGGGGGCTGGCGGTGGCGAACACTTCTGCGCCGGCGTGCAGGGCTAGCTGCACCGCGGCCTGGCCGACGCCGCCAGCCGCCGCGTGAATCAGTACCTTGTCACCGGCCTTGAGGTCCGCCAGATTCCGCAGTGCGTATTCGGCCGTCAGGAAGGCGGTCGGCAGGGCGGCGGCTTCAGCGAATCCCATGGCACGCGGCTTGCCGAAGACCATGTCCGAAGACACCGTGATGCGCTGCTTGAGCGTGCCGAGGTGGGCCGCCACGACCTCATCGCCCACGGCGAAGGCGGCCTGCGGACCGGCCGCCGTGACGACGCCCGCGCACTCCAGGCCGAGCGGCAGCTCCTGGAATTCCTCCCCGGATCGGTCGGCGTATTGGCGATGGAGCCCGAGGGCGTTCAGCACGTCCTTGAAGTTCAGCCCCGCGGCGTGGACCCGGATCTCGACCTCGTCGCCGACCGGGGCCGGGACCTCGGCGAGCGGCACCGGGCCGATCGAGTCCAGGCGGCCGGGTTCGGTGACTGTCAGCTCGAAGTCCGAGTCCGGCCGCGTGCTGACCGGGCGGATCCGGCGCACGTGCCGCGCTCCGCCCGCGCGGTGCGCGACCTGGAACTCCGGCGCGTCGCCGGCGCGCCACTCCTCGGCCAGCCGCCGATAGTCGCCGCGTGGCACATCGACCAGCGTGACCCGGTAGGACGGATACTCCGTCCACATCACGTGGCCGAACCCCCACAGCGTGGCCGCCGCAGGCGCGCCGAAGTCGTCGTCGACCGGGTCCCCGGGTACCGTCTGGGCATGCTCGGTGACCAGCCACAGCCGGGGGTCACGGGCCGGACCGCGGTTCTGGAGCCGGTCGAGCAGCCCGAGCAGGTCGGTGAAGTTGTTCTCGCACTCGCGGCGCAGCGCGGCTACGGCGGAGTCCGTGGAATCTGTGGAATCTGCGGACACGGCCGCTTGCTGGGCCTCAGCGGGCTGCCAGAACCAGCAGACATCGGTGATGTCGTCCCGGCGCAACGCGGCTGCGATCTCCTCGGGACTGTCGGCGAGGAACAGCTCCGTGCCCGTCTCGGCCGCGACCTCCACGAGCACGGCACGCGCCGTCTCCGGCGGACGGACGAGCAGCACCTGTCCACCGGCGGTGGCAGCGGGGGCGGCAGCAGCGGCGTCGGCCGGCCGCAGCTCCCGCTTACTCCAGGCGAGGTCGGAGTACATACGGTCCCGATTGGCAGCGGCCCCGGCCACCCGGCGCAACCGCAGCCCCTCCAGGACGAAGACAGTGCGGTCGCCGTCCAGGATGAGCACGTCGGCGGTCGGCCCGTCGGTGTCGTCCGCCTCCGGCTCTCCGGCCCGCATGCGGAGCAGGCTGGTGAGTTCGGCTCCGCGCGGTTTCTTGAAGAACCGGCAGCGGTCGAACTGGACCGGCATGGCGACGTCGTCGTCATCGGCCAGCGCGGCCATGGTCTGGAACGCGCAGTCCAGGATCGTGGGCGGCAGGATCTCGGCGGTCGTCCCGGCCGATGCCGTCGGCCCGGCGAGCCGGCCCACGGCAAGTAGATCGGCGTAGCGGACGACCTCGTGCAGGCCCTGGTAGGCGGGCCCGTAAACGACGCCGAGATCGGCGAAGTCCGAGTACAGGTCCTGCGCGTCGCGGCGGCCGACGGGCTCGCCGCAAGCGTGGGCCG
The DNA here is from genome assembly GCA_013362315.1 of Catenulispora sp. GTDB lineage: Bacteria > Actinomycetota > Actinomycetes > Streptomycetales > Catenulisporaceae > Catenulispora. The sequence goes on from JABFWL010000418.1 coordinate 9,286, forward strand.
CCGCGCGCAGGTCCTTCTCCACCGCGTCGAGGCGACCGGCCGCCTCCGGCAGGTCCCGGTCCGCGGTCGCCGAGCCGGGCGCGGTGACGACGGCGCTCACATGGCGGCGCTCCACCGCCGCACCCTCGCCGCCGGCCAGGCTGACGATCTCGATTCCGCTGTCGCCGTTGCTCGGCGCGTATATGCGGGTCCGTATCTCCGTGTCCTGCTCGGCATCCAGGATCAGGGCTTCGTGGATGCGCACGTCCGTCATCACGCGCCCGGTCTCGCCGAACACCGCGTCCTGGGCGGCCAGCAGGATCTCCACATAGCCGGCACCCGGGAAGACGACACGGCCGAGCACCGCGTGATCGGCGAGGTGGCCCGGACGGGACGGGCTCAGAGCGGCGGCGAACACCCGCTCGCCCGCCTCCCGCTGTTCCGCGGTCGTGATGTCGCGGCCCAGCAGCGGATGGCCGGCGGCCGTCGATCCGGCGACCGCGCCCGGCGCGACGGCGGGCAGCCAGTGCCTTCTGCGCTCGAAGGGATAGGTCGGCAAGGGCACCGTCCGTCGAGGACGGCCTCGGTGTACGGCGGCCCAGTCGACCTGGATTCCGGCGGTGTATAGCTGGGCCAGCGAGCCCCGGGCGACAGTCCCGTCGGTGTCTTCGGGGTGCGCTGTTCCCAGCCACGCGTGATCGGCCGCGTTGACGCAGATCTTGCCCATCCCGAGCATGTCGGTCGCCGGGCCGACTTCGAGGAAGGTGTGCCTGCCGCGCTGCTCGGCGGCGCGCATCGCGTCCCCGAACCGGACCGGTTCACAGAGGTGACGTGCCCAGTACTCGGGATCGGCCAGGGTCGCGGAGGTCACCGATTCGCCGGTGAGGCCGCTGATCAGGGCGAGGTCGAGCTCGCCGGGCGTGAGCGAGCGCACGACTTCGGCGAGGGCCGGCGCCGCCGGGGCCATCAAGGGCGAGTGCGCGGCGCAGGAGACAGCGACCCGCTTCGTCCTGACTCCCCGGGCGCTCAGCACGTCGAGCACCGCCTCCAGCGAACCGGAAGCTCCGGACAGGACACACTGACTGGGACCGTTGACGGCGGCCAGTGCCAAGTCGGGATGGTCAGCCAGCAGCGGGAGCAGGTCCGCCTCGGGGGTCTCCACCGCTGCCATGCCCCCCGGCTCGGTGTCGGCCATGAGGAACGCGCGCGCCGACATCAGCGTGACGGCGTCCGGCAGTGTGAACATCCCGCCCACAGTGGCGGCCGCTATCTCGCCGATGCTGTGGCCGATCATCACGTCCGGCCGGACTCCCCACGCCAGCCACTGCTGCGCCGCCGCGTACTCGAACGCGAACAAGGCCGGCTGCATATACGTGATCTGGTGGAGGTCGTCGGTCCGGGGCGACCGGCCGAGGATCAGCTCGGTGATCGACCGCCCGAAGTGCCCGGCGAACAGCTCGTCGCAGGCGTCCAGGTGCTCGCGGAAGGCTGGCGCCTGCTCGTAGAGTGCGGCACCCATGCCCGGGTACTGCGATCCGCCGCCGCTGAACAGGAATGCCACCTTCTCGGGCGTGCGTCGGGCGGTGTCCCGGGCCGGCCTGCCGCTGACATGATCCAGCAGGGCGAGGATCCCTTCCCGATCCCGGACGACCGCGGCCGCGCGCTCCGCGAAGTGGGCTCGGGACAGGTGGGCGCTTTGACAGAGCTCTTCTACGCCAAGGTCGGGTCGCTGCTCCAGATGCGCACGGTAGCGCTCGGCCTGCCGGCGCAGGGCGCTGTCGGTCCGGGCGGACAGGGTGAACACGTGCGCCGGCAGGGGCGGCGCGTCCTCCTCCGGCCGCGCCGGCGAACTGGCCGGGGGCTCTTCGAGCACGACGGACGCGATGGTTCCGGCGAAGCCGAAGGAGTCCACCAGCGCGCGCCGGACCGGCGCGCTCCACGCCGTGCCTTCGACAGGGACGGTGACCGGTGCGCTCTCCCAAGGGATGTGCCGCGACGGGGTGGTCAGGTTCAGGTGCGGGTAGATCTCGCCGTCGCGGAGTTGCAGGGCTGTCTTGATCAGGCCGCCGATGCCCGCCGCGGCCTCCATGTGGCCCAGGTTCGTCTTGAGCGAGCCGACGGTGAGCGGGTTCGCGGGGGAGTGCGACCGGCCGAAGACGGCGCTCAGCGCACTGATCTCGATGGGGTCGCCCAGTGACGTGCCGGTGCCGTGCGCCTCGACGTAGGAGATGTCGGCCGGCTCCAGCAGCGATCCGGCCAGGGCGGCCCGGAGCAGGTCCTGCTGCGCCGTTCCGCTCGGCGCCATCAGGGCACTGCTCTCGCCGTCCTGGCGCACGGCGGAGCCGCGGATCAGGGCGTAGATCCGGTCGCCGGAGCGCAGCGCGTCCGACACGCGCTTGAGCACCACCACTCCCGCGCCCTCGCTGCGGCAGTAGCCGTCGGCCGAGTCGTCGAAGGTCTTGCAGCGGCCGTCGGCGGCGAGCATCGAGGACTGGGTGGCCAGGACGTGGCCGCGCGGGCTGTGGATGGTGTTGACGCCGCCGCACAGCGCGATGCCGCACTCGCCGCCGCGCAATGCCTGGACTCCGAGGTGGACGGCGACGAGCGAGGCCGAGCACGCGGTGTCCACGGTGATGCTCGGCCCGCGCCACCCCAGGAAGTAGGACAGGCGCCCCGAGACGGCGCTGTGGGCCATACCGGTGCCGATGTAGCTGTTCAGCTCCTCCGCTGGCATCAGGCTCATCTCGGCCGCATAGTCCATGTTGCTGACAGCCATGTAGACCGCGCCGTCGCCGTGGCGCAGCGGAGTCGGGTCGATTCCGGCGTCCTCCAGCGCCTCCCAGGCCACCTCCAGCGCGAGCCGCTGCTGCGGGTCCACGAAGTCGGCCTCCTTCGGCGAGATGTTGAAGAACCTCGCGTCGAAGCGGTCCACCCCCTCGAGGAAGCCGCCGGCGGCACACCGGATCACCCCCTTCGCAGCCGGATCCTCCGAGAGGAACGCCTCCGCGTCCCAGCGGTCGGTGGGCAGCGGGCCGAGGCCCGAGCGGCCCTGGCGCAGGAACTCGGCGAAGCCCTCGGGAGTGTCGTTGCCGCCGGGGAAGCGCAGGCCGATGCCGACGATGGCGACGGGCTCGTACTTCTCGTACAGGAAGTCGGACAGACGGTCGTCAGCGCTCTGATCAGCGGCCAGCGAACCGGACATGGTGGGGACTCCGATCGGTCGTCGGGTCAGCCGCGGCGGAGCTTTTCCAGCCGCTCCTGGAGGGCGGTGCGCAGGTCAGCGGGGAGCGGGGATGCGACGTGGGACGAGGCGGGTGCCGGTGGTGACGCCGATGGCTGTGGCGAAGCCGCCGAATCCGACAGCGAAGCCGGCGCCGGACCGCCGAACAGCTCGGCGACCGGGCCGCGAGCCAGCGCCGCCACGAGATCGCCCACGCAGGGCCGCTCGAACAGCTCGCTGATCCCGATCTCGCAGCCGAGGGCTGCCTGCAGGCGTTCGCGCGCCTCCACGGCCCGCTGCGAGGTGAGTCCGAGATCGAACAGGTTCCCCGCCGGAGGCAGATCGTCATCCGGCGTCATCAGCAACGCGGTCTTGAACTCGGCCGTCACCGCGTGCTGCAGCGCCGCGAGGCGGTCCGGAGACGGCAGCGCCGCGAGCCGCCGCCACAGCTCCCCGTGATCGGAAGACATCGGCGCCCCCTAGCCGAGGCCGGCCGGATCGCGCAGCACGATCTTGACCTCGCCCCGGCACGCCGGCTTGGCGTCCTCACCGAAACGGGTCGTGGTACTCAGGATGACCAGCGGGCCGTTGCCCCCATCGCGGCGGGTGGCGCCAACCACGTCCAACTCGCCCCAGAACTCCCGCCCGCGCATGTGCCGCCGGAAGGACGCACGGTAATCCGTGATGAACATGTCAGGCAGCTGCCGATCGAAGAACTGCGCCATGGTCCACCCGCTCAGCTCCCGCACCGCCGCCTCCTTCACCGCCTTAGCGATGGTGAAGTAGATCATCTGGTTGTAGCAGATGTTGAACTCCACAGCATTGAAATGCCCGGTGTCCGCGATATAGCAGGACTCTGGTATCCGGAACCGCCCGCGCACACAGATCCGCCCGCCATCCCCAGGCTCCCCGTCCGCTTCAAAGGTCGCCGACAACAGATAGCGGCACTCCAGCTTGTAGACCTTCATCACCTGCGCCAACAGGTCGGCGTCGTACGGATGACGGCCCTCGGTAGCCAAGGCCGCATCGAGCGTGCTCATGCGCCAATCCCGGGATAGAAGTCGTATTCGTCGTGCACCGTCACCCGATACGACAGCGTCGGCTCCGGCTTAACAGCGTGCAATGCACGGTGGACCAGACTGCGGTTGTCCCACAACAAGATGTCGCCCTGCGTGAATGTCTGCAGGTGAATGTTCGGATGCTTGAAGGTCTCATCCAGCTGCCCAACGGCCGTCAACAGCTCGCGCAGCACCCCATCATCCAGCGCCCGCCCCTGCGCGTCGTCGATACGGCAGGTGACAGCCTCACTGATGTAGAGAACAGACTCCCCAGTCGCCGGATGGGTGATGACAGTCGGGTGCGACACCGCCGGCGTCTCCCGCTCCACCTCCGCAACCACCTCAGAGATCGGCCGGTACACATCCGTAGGACGGATCTTGAAGTACCGCCGCACACTGTGCTGCGCAGTGGTATCCCGAATCCGCTCCTTCAGCTCCGGCTCCAGCCCCTCATACGCCCGCCCGAGATCGATGAAGTACGTCCCCCGGTTCACCTGCGGCACCACCTGCGGATAGAGCACGGTGATCCCGAACGGCCGCGGCATGAACGAGTAGTCGTGATGCCAAAACTTCCCCGTCTGCGGCACCCCGGCCTCCCCGGTATTCCCCGAAACGAAGATCTCCGGATGCTCCGGATGGTGGTACATCGGCTGGTAGTAGACCTCGATCTCCCCCAACCGCCGCCCCATCTCCACGAACTGCCCCGCACTCAGCCCCTGGTCCTTCAACACAACGATCTTCTCCGTGTGAACCAGCTTCCGCAGCGTGGCATAGTCCTCATCCGGCGCCCCCACCGCATCAAAGCCAGCCACAGCCACCCCCATCAAGCTGTCTTCTCGCCGAGGAAGAACGTTCATGTGCCTGCACCTCCGAAAGGCCACCCCTACCGTCGCACTCACGGTACGGACAACCCTCTAGGCCCTCTTAAGGCCAGCTAAAGCGGCCCATCCACGCCCGCCCCGCGCAGCGGGGGCCACCCACCCGCCCCCCTCGCTCGATAACAGAGCCCTGACACGCCAGCCCCTGGCCCCCTCAACCGCCCGCCACATCACAGAGTCCTCACGCGCCTGCCTCCGCCTCGTCTCCGCCCTCCCGCCTGACCGCCGCCGAGCCGACGAACCCTCGCCGCGCCTCCGCCCTCGCGCCCTCCCGCCTGACCGCCGCCGAGCCGACGAAGCCTCGCCGCGCCTCCCACCCGCCCACCTAGCCGCCAGCCGGGCCGCAGAGCCTCGCCGCGCCTCCGACCCGCCCACCCGAACCTGACCGCCGCCGAGACGACGAAGCCCCCACCTCGCCCCCCCCGCAAAAACCCACACACCTTCCCCCGGGTTTTCGGTTCGGTCCCCTCGGTCACGTCGGCAGGGCTCGTCCTACAGTGCCGGACCTGGGGTGT
>JABFWL010000449.1 GCA_013362315.1 Catenulispora sp.
GCCGTAGATCCGCTGGATCCGGCCGTCGGCGAACAGCCGGGCGATGGGGTACTCGAGCATGTAGCCGTAGCCGCCGTGCAGCTGCACGCAGCGGTCCACGACCTCGGTCTGCCGGTCGGTGATCCAGTACTTGGCCATCGAGGCAGTGGCCGCGTCCAGCTCGCCGGCCAGGTGCTTGCCGACGCAGTCGTCGAAGAACACCCGGGCCACGCGCGCGATCGTGGCGCACTCGGCCAGCTCGAAACGCGTGTTCTGGAGCGTGAACAAGGGTCGGCCGAAGGCCTGCCGCTCCTTGGTGTAGGCCACGGTATGTGCAACGGCGGCCTCCAGCATCGCCATTCCGATCGCCGCGACCAGCAGCCGCTCCTGCGGCAGCTGCGCCATCAGCTGGCCGAAGCCCTGGCCTTCGACGCCGCCGAGCAGATTCTCGGCCGGGACCCGCAGCTCGTCGAAGAACAGCTCAGCGGTGTCGGTGCTGTGCTGGCCGACCTTCTTCAGAACCCGGCCGCGCTGGAAACCGGGGATCTGCCGGCCGCTGCCCTCGTCGACCTCCGCGACCAGGAGCGAGACACCGCGCGCGCCCTGCGCCGGATCCGTCTTGGCCGCGACGATGATCAGGCCGGCGTTGTGGCCGTTGGTGATGAAGGTCTTGGCGCCGCTGATCACGTACTCGTCGCCGTCGCGGACCGCCCGGGTGGCGATGCTCTGCAGGTCCGAGCCGGTACCGGGCTCGGTCATGGCGATCGCGCCGATCAGCGTGCCGTCGGCCATCCGCGGCAGCCATCGGCGCTTCTGCTCCTCGGTGGCGTAGGCGTTGAGGTAGTGCGCGACAATGCCGGCGTGCACGACGATCGCCATGGCGCCGGCGCCGCAGCGCGTCTGCTCCTCGATGATGGCGACCTCATGGGCGAAGGTGCCGCCCCCGCCGCCGTACTCCTCGGGGATCGACGCACACAGCAGACCGGGCTTCCCGGCCGCCTGCCAGATGTCCTTACTGGGAAAGCCCTGCGCCGCGAACTCATCCTCGCGCGGCAGCGCCTCATTGACGAAGAAAGCCCTGGCCAGCTCCCGCACGGCCGCGACATCATCGGATTCCCAGGTGGATCCGCTCATCACCAGCTCCCAGTCTCGCGCAGGCCACCAACCTAATGGCGATTAACATCGCGCGCACCGCCCGCCGGTGTCAAGACCACGGCCAGCATCAGCTGCCGCAGCTGCGCGCCCAAGCCCGGCCGGTCCATCAGCCGCCGTGTCCGCGCCGTGTCGTTGACGACGGCGAACGCCGCCAGCACGCGGATCCGCACCTCTTCCGCCGACAATCCGGGGCACGCCGCCGATAGCAACGCCGCCCAGTGCGCGGTGTAGGAACGCTGGAAGCGTCGCGTCTCGGCGCGATCGCGCTCCCGGAGGTTGTGGCCCTCGGTGAAGTAGGCCGCGACGAGGTCGCGGGAGGTGAGGACAGTGGTGACGTAGCGGTCCGCGAGGGTGGAGAGGGCTGCACGGGCGGTGGTCAGGTCGGTGGCGGGGTCCCCCACCATCGTCAACCGCAGCCGCTCCCCGATCCGCTCGGTGATCGTGCGCAGCAGATCGGTCTTGCCGGCGAAGTGGCTGTAGATGCTCGGCCCCGCGATGCCGGCTTCGGCGCCGATCTCCTCGAGCGTCACCGCGTGATAACCGCGGTCCCAGAACAGCTGCGCCGCAGCTCGGAGTAGCTGTTCGCGGCGGCCTTCCGTTTTTGGCTCCGGCTTCTGGTCTTGGGGCCTGTTATCCAAATCTCCCCCGTCAACCCGAGCCCCGACTACCGCCATCGCCATCCCCGCCAGCAGCTCCTCGAATGCCGCGCGCGGCAGACGCACGCGGTGGTCCGAGATGCTGCCGAGCACACTCAGCGCCGCCCAGGACAGCAGCTCGGCGTCCTCGGGCGGCAGGTCGGGGCGCAGGCGGCGGATTTCGACCAGCGTCGCCTCGGAGGCCTCCCCCATGCGCTTGGCCAGCTCGGCGGCGTCGGCCGGGGCCAGGTGCCGGTACTCGCGGCGCCACATCACGCCGAACTCCGGGCGGCGGATCACGAAGGCGGCCAGGTCGCGGTAGGTGGTGTGCAGGCGAGCGGCCGGGTCGCCGGTGCCGGCCAGGTCAGTGCCGGCCAGCTCGGTGCCAGCCAGTTCAGTGCTAGCCAGTTCAGCGCCGGGCAGGTCGGCGGCGACGGCCTGGGCCATCTCGTCGAAGCCGGAGCGGACCACCTCGGCCAGGATCGCCTGCTTGCCGGGGAAGTGGCGGTAGATCGCCGGTCCCGAGAGCCCGGCGGCCGCGGCGATGTCGCCGACGGTCACGTTGTGGTACCCGTCGCGGGCGAACAGGGCGCCGGCGATCGCGGTCAGCTGCGCGCGCCGGGTGGCGGCGGCAGTTCGGGGAGTCCGGCTGGTCCGCGTCGTCATGCGCCCAGCTTGATCCGCCACCGGCGCGGCTGACAAGCACCGGCCGCCCCCGCGGCTCAGTGCTCCGGAGTCTCGACCAGCGTCACGTCCGCCACGTGCGCCCGGATCCGCTCGGCCGGCAGCGCCACAGACTTCGCCCAGTAGTAGACCACCAGGCTCACCGCCGCCACCACCGCCAGCGACGTCCACTCGGTGAACCACGGGTTCCGCATCGGCCCGAACGCGCTGGTGCGCACGATCAGCCCCATCACCAGCAGGTACGGCAGCAGCCACTGGGCCGAGCGCAGCTCCAGCGGCGGGTGCGCCGGGTTCAGGTGGAACACCCGCGACGCGGCCACGAGCACGTAGCCGATGACGATCGCGATGCCGAGGCGCCAGTCGGTGTCCCAGCCGGACCACAGGATGATCAGGTTCGCCACGATGAACGAGAACGGCGCCAGCACCGTCCCGGCGCGCAGCCGGTAGGGCCGCTCGACGTCCGGCAGCTTGTCCCGGAACACGCCGAAGGCCAGCGGCGCGCCGGCGTACATCAGCACGCTGGCCGAGGTGATGAAGGACACGAGCTTCTGCCAGCTGGGGAACGGCAGGAAGCAGATGCAGCCCACCACGCCGGCCGCGAGCATGCCGAGCCACGGCACGCCGCGCGCCGTGACCCGCTCGAACTGCACCGGGACGTAGCCGTTGCGGCTCAGTCCGTAGGTGATCCGCGAGGTCGAGGTGGTGTAGATCAGGCCGGTGCCGCCGGGGGAGATGATCGCGTCGATGTAGAGCACGGTGGCCAGCCAGCCCAGGCCGACCAGCGTGGCCAGTCCGGCGAACGGGCCGCTGATGTCCTTGTAGTCCAGGTGCGCCCAGCCCGCGGCGAAGGTCGCCGCCGGCAGCGCGGCGATGTACACCACCTGCAACAGGATGTAGATCGTCGCCCCGATCAGGATCGAGCCGATCGTGGCGCGCGGGATGTCCCGCCGCGGGTTGCGCGACTCCCCGGCCAGCTGGATCGCCTGCTCGAAGCCGAGCAGCGCGAAGATGATCCCGGAGGTGGAGACGGCGGCCATCACGCCGTGCGCGCCGAACGGCAGGAACCCGCCGCCGGAGGACGCGGTGAAGTTCGAGGTGCGGAAGTGGGTGATGGCCAGCGCGAAGATCGCCAGCAGCGGCACCCCGACCTTCCACCAGGTGGCGGCGTTGTTCACGGCGGCCAGCTTCTGGATGCCGAGGAAGTTCACGGCCACGAACACCGCCATCAGCAGCACCGCGATCAGCAGCCCCGAGGCGGTCAGCGTGCCGTCCTTGTGCTGCCACCCGTCGGCCCAGCTGTAGTGCTGCGCGTAGCCGATCATCGCCTGCACCTCGATCGGCGGCACGGTCACCGCCTGCAGCCACGTGAACCAGCCGAACGAGGCCCCGGCCGCGCCCCCGAACGCGTAGTGCGGATACCGCGCGGTGCCGCCGGCCACCGGGAACATGGCGCCGAGCTCGGCGTGCACGAACGCCAGCGAGATGATCGCCACCGCGGCGATCCCCCAGCTGATCAGCGCCGCCGGCCCCGCCGCCAGCAGCGCCTCCTTGGCGCTGTAGAGCCAGCCGGACCCGATGATGGACCCCTCGGAGGCCCACATCAGCCCGATCAGCCCGATGTCCCGGCGCAGATGCGAGCCGGCCGGCGGGACCTCGGCGAGTGTCTGTGCCTCCATGGTCGAGAATTTAGACTGAAAGGGTACGGAACCGACCTAAACACGCCGAATGAGGCTCACGGCGGGCAGTTCGCAG
>JABFWL010000735.1 GCA_013362315.1 Catenulispora sp.
GAGGACTGCGCCGGGTACTGGAAGCGGCCGTCCTGGTTCTGGTCGCCGAGCTTGGCGTCGAAGTGGTTGGCGATCACGAAGACGTCGTGGTCGCGGAAGGAGAACTGGCCGACCAGCGGCTTGCGGCTGGACGTCCAGACCGGGTTGCCCGGGTCGATGCGGCCCGGGGACAGGGTCAGCGCCGGGTCGCCGTGCCGGGTCACCACCTGCGTGCTGGTGGTGGTCCGGTTCACGTCCGCGGGACCTGCGTCGACGAAGGCCACCCGGGCCGGGTTGTAGAGGAACACCGTGCGGATGTTGCCGCCGGGCTGGCCGCCGTCCTTGTCGTTGGCCGGGTCGATCTCGCGCCAGGCGTACTGCGGGCCGCCGGCCGCGGCGATGGCCGCGGTCAGCTTGGTCAGCGTCTGGTCGGCGGCGACGGTGCCGTCGTCGGTGGCGCCGCTGTTGTCCTGGACCTCCTCCACCGAGACGATGTCCGGGGCGGCGAGGTTGGTGACGATGCCGGAGCCGAGGCGCTGGAACTTGGCGTCGGAGTCCGAGGGGGCCAGGTTCTCCACGTTGTAGGTGGCCACCGACAGCTGCTTGGCCGGGTCCGGGTCGGCGACGACCGGCGCCAGGTGGTTCGCCTGCACCGCGCCGAGGGTCGAGGCGGCGATCAGGAACCCGCCGTACTGCGAGTAGTCCAGCGGACCGACGGTGGCGCCGGTGAGGACGTCGCCGACGTTCACGTGCGGGTTGGAGCCGTCGGCCGGGACGACCTCCAGGCGGCCGGACGGTATCTGGTTCTCGCCCAGCAGCTCCGTACCGCCTCGGTAGGTGACCGCCTCGGCCGGCTTGATGGTCACGTACTGCTCGCCGTACTTGTCCGAGGGCCCGACGACCCGGGCGTCGTCGGCCTCGACCCGCATGCCCTGGATCGAGCGGTAGAAGTCGAGCACCGAGCGCGCCGGCCTCACCGGCGTGTTCTCGATGTCGGCGCCGCCGAGGTCCGGGGCGTAGACCGCCGGGACGTTCGCCGCGGACAGCACGATCGGGGCCGGGAGCGGGTTGCCGCTGCTGACCTTGGTGACGGTCGCCGTGCCGATCTCGGTGACCGACAGGTTCGAGGTGGTGGCGACGGTGTCGCCGCTCGCCAGCGGGTAGTAGGACTGCGCCTTGCCGGAGACCAGCACCGAGTCGCCGACCGCGACCGTCGGCGCCGTGCCGGTGAAAACGAACAGGCCCTCGCTGGTGGCCGGGTTCGCGTCCGGGTCCGGGTCCTGGATCCAGAAGCCCTTGGAACCGCTGGTGCGCAGCGCCGTCACGACGCCGGGCACGTTGGTCACGGCCTGGCCGTTGACCGGCGACACCCAGCCGGCGCCCTGGATGTCGTGGATGCGCAGCGGGCCGGGCTGCGGCGGGCCGCTGGTGCCGGAGCCGCCCGGGGTGGGCGTCGGGGCGCCGGCGGTGAAGTCCGCGCCGTTCTGGTCGGTGTCGGCGCCCGAGGCGTTGCGGGCGACGGAGGTGCTGTTGCTCGCCGCCGGGGCGTCGGCGGTGCCCTCGTGGACGACCGCCGTTCCGTAGCCGACCAGGTCCTTGATACTCGTGTCCGCCGCGCAGTCCGCGGCGGTCTTGCAGGTGAGCGCGGTCTGCGAGGTGACCAGCGCGACCGTCCCGGCGGTGCCGGACAGGTTGATCGCGCCGGTCGCGTCCGGCGTCGGCAGGTCCGCGCTGCCGCCGGTGCCCGCCGCCTCGGCGACCAGGTACGTCGCTCCGGGCGCGATGCTGCCCGACAGGTTGGTCACCTGCCACGTCGTGGTGGCCCCGGGCGAGGCCGAGATGTACTGCACCGACCACGAGGCCAGGGACACCGGCGCGGAGCCGTTGTTGCGCAGTTCGATGAAGTCGTTCTTCAACGTGGCGCCGGAGTTGCCCCCGCCGCCGTACACCTCGTTCACGACGACGTCGGTGGACACCGTCGCCTGCGCGGACGGCAGCGCGAGCAGCGCGGCGACGGTGGTCGCCGAGACCGCGGCGGCAGTGAGTGCACGGGCTCTAGACACGAGTTCTCCTCGTCAGGGTTCTGGATCGGCACACAGTGTTCGGCATCTTCGCGAACCGTGTGCGTCCAGGACAAGGACAACAGGTGCTGATGTGGGGACTTGCGATTCGTTCAGGTGCGCGTCAGGACGAAGGGCTCTGAGGTGATCGCCGCCGACCAGCACCGTGCCGAAGAACCGTGCCGAAGATCTGTCACCCGGGTGCTGCCGCCCGGCTCCGGCGACCGCCGGTGGCAGCCCCGAACGCGGAAGGGCCGATGGACGACCCGCGGCGGGGCGGGCCGTCCACCGGCGCTTCGGACGCCGCCGGCTACAAGCGGATCCCCCCACACACCGACGCGGGCGAGACGGGCTGCCACGGCCCGCGCGGCAGCTGCCGCACCCGCACCTGCTCGATGCCCCGCCCCCCGGGACCGGCCCAGGTGCACTGCCCGAAGTACTCCGCGTCCCCCCGCGTCACGAAACCGTCGCGCACCGACCGCTCCTCCCCGCCGGCCTGGATGAACTCGACAGCCCAGTTCTCCGACTCCTGCGTCGTCAACACGGCGAGTCCTCCTGAAGTCCGCTGCGATTTCGCTGACTGACCCACATCATCACGCTGTGCGGTGCCACAATGCGGGATGCGGCGGTTTCTCCCGGCGCGTCGGGGAGGAACCGGTTTCCGTCCCGTCCCCGCCCCCGCCGCGCGGCACAGTCGAAGTGCACGGGGAGTGTGACGGTTCCGGGCGGTACGGGGGCCGGCCGCCGAGGCAGGGATTGCCGATTCATGACCAGGAAACCCAGGAGCCTGAAGCAGATCCAGGCACAGCTCGCCGACCAGCTGCGGGCCACCGACCACTCCTGGGCCGAGATCGGCCGGGAGTTCCAGCGCCGCTTCCACGTCAACGCGCGGGTCGCGTTGCGCCAGGCGCGCGGCTGGACCCAGCCGGAGGCCGCCGAGCGCTGGAACCGGCGATGGCCGGAAGATCCCAAGACCTTCAAGAACTTCTCCTACTGGGAGGCCTGGCCCAGCGCCACCGGTTACGCGCCGTCGCTGGAGGTCCTGGACCGGATGGCCCAGTTGTACGAGTGCAGCGTCGCAGACTTGCTGTCCGACCTGCACGACTACGGAGCCAAGCGGCGCCCGGCGCTGAGCCAGGTCCGCGAGCCCGTACCCGGTGGCGGTCCCATCGTGCCACCACCGCGCCCGACCCCGCAGCCGTACGCACTTACGGCTGCGGCCCCGCCTGGTCCCGCCACCCTTGGGGGATATCCCGGTGGACACCCCGGCGCCGGACATCCGAGCATGGGACATCTGGACCTGGGAAGACTGGACCCGGGAAAACCAGGCCTGGGACATCCGGGCCCGGGGCATCGGGCCGCCGGCGACGACGCCGACGAGCTGCTGCGGGCCACCATGTCGTCGGTGTCATCGGTCCCTGAGATCACGTCCCTGATCGGCCTCCCGGACGGCGGCAACAGCCTGTCCCGGCGCTCGGCGCTGCTGAACCTGTCCAGCCTGTTCGCGGTGGCGGCCGCGGCGCCGCTGGCCGCGGACAAGGCGGTGCCGTCCCCGGCCGGCCGGGTGGACGAGGCCATGGTGGCCAACACCGGGCTGATCGTCGGCGGCCTGCGCCAGCAGAACGCCGCCCTGGGGCCGTCGGCGACGGTGCAGACCGGCCTGGCGATGCGCTCCATGCTGGAGTCCGTGGTGAAGGACGCCCCGGCCCAGCTCACCGGCCGGGCCTGGGTCGTCTACGGCGACCTGGCGCACCTGCTCGGCTGGATGATGTTCAACATGGGGCAGGACGAGCTGGCCTACTTCTACTACGAGGACGCCCGCCGCGCCGCCTACCAAGCCGACGACTACGAACTGGCCGCGAACATCCTCGCGGCTCAAGCCCACTTGAGCATGACGGCCGGGGACCACCAGAGCGCCATCGACCACGCGCAGGCCGCCGAGGAGGCCGCGCGCCGGGGCACCAGCCGGCACGCCCGCGCCTACACCGCCGACATGACGGCCCGGGTCTACGCCTCGGCCGGCCAGGGCTCCCGCAGCCTGGCCGCGCTGGAGCGGGAGCGCAAGCAGATGCAGCGCATCGACTGGAGCGAGCCGGCCGCCGAGCGCTGGGGCTTCTACGGCCCGGCGTTCTACTGGGCCCGGGAGAGCGAATGCCACCTGCT
>JABFWL010000301.1 GCA_013362315.1 Catenulispora sp.
AGCGCGGTGTCCAGCAGGTCCGAGGAGGTCATGCCGAAGTGCACGAAGGCGGCGGCCTCGCGCGGCTCGGTGTTGTCGGCCCAGGCCGACAGGAACGCGATCACGTCGTGCTGGGTCACGGCCTCGATCTCGGCGACCGCCTCGGGCGTGGGCGGCGCGGCCCGGCGCACCGGCACGACCGCGGAGGCCGGGATGGTGCCGGCCGCCGCGTGCGCCTCGACGACCAGCGTCTCGACCCGGGCCCACAGCTCGTACTTGTGGGCCTCGGACCAGACGCGGCCCATCTCGGGCAGGGTGTAACGCTCGATCATGGCGGCCTTCCTGGGGGCTGTGGTGACGGAGATCCAGTGCAGGTCTTGACACCCGATTCTCCCAGCAGGCCGCCGCCGCTCCTAACCGGTGCAGGTCAGGGCCGGTGTGATCTGGGTCCCACCGGGCCTACTCGCCCGCGGTCCTGCTCGGGGCGGCGGTCCAGTGCGCCGCCATCTGCCGTGCGATCCCCTCCAGCCACGCCCGGCTCGCCGGCGCGGTCAGGTCCAGCCGCTGGGGATCCGGCGTGAGGACGATCGCCTCCAGGATGGTGTCGCCCACCCGGACGTTCACCCGCACCCTGCCCTGCGACGGCTGGTTCTCGATGAACGCGTCGTCGCCGATGCCGGACGGCAGCTCCGTCACGGTGTCGTCGGAGAACTTGAAGGCGGGTGCCGGATCGCAGCCGCCCTTGGCGTAGGTGCGGGCGTCCTTCATGGTCGCCGGCCCGGTGCCGGGCGGCAGGCGGTATTCGCCCTCGAAGACCGAGCCGGGAGTGCCGCCCGCCGCGGTCACCGGGCCGGTGTACTGCAAGGCGCGGCCGGGCGCCAGACCGAAGATGCTGTGGTCAGGTTTGCAGCCGTTGTCCATGACGAACTCGCCGGTGCTCATCGGAACCCGGGTGCCGAACTCCCACCGCGGGCCCAGGTCGACGGGGTCCAGCAGCTTCCCGTCGGCGTTCGGGGCCGGCATCGGCGGGAAGGCCGGGACGACGTCCGGATCGGCCAGGGCGGCCCGGAAACCGGCCTGCGACCAGGGCGAGGGCGCCAGCACCGTCTTCGGATCCGGCGGCGCGTCCTGGTCGGAGCGGTGCTGCATCGGGTAGTCGAAGCCGATCAACGCCACCACGGCGCCGGTGTCGAAGATCCGGACCGCGACGGTCTCGGTGCCGGTGCCGAATCCGGCCTGGGTCGTGCCGATCTTGGATCCGTCGGACAGCTCCGTGTACTGGCACGGCGACCACTGCGGCAGCGGCGAGGTGCTGCCCGGCGCCCGGAACCGCAGCTCGGGGTCCACGTTCAACCCGCACGGCCGCGGAACCCTGGTGCCGTCGGCAAGGATCTCCCCGCCGAGGGAGGTGTCGGCTTTGAGGAAGCGGTACGCGAGCCGGGCCTGGGCAGCGGTCCCCATCCGGTCCGGATACGACCCGTCCGCGGTCCAGGTGGAGCTCATCATGAAGCTGAAGGTGTCCTTCAGCGCGGAGTCGCCGTCGCCGACGATCCGCGGCTGCGGGTTCGCCGGACCGGCCGGCGAGCCTTTCAGATGCGCTCCGGCCGGATCGAGGTGGCCGATCAGCGCGGCGACGTCCGCGGCGGCGGCTCTGGGCACGTGCTCGAAGTAGTTCACCTGCTTCGGACTGTCGCCGCCACCCCCACTGACCTGCGCATAACGGAAGACGTCCTGCAGCTTGCGGTGCTCCCAGGAGCCGCCCGGCCCCGGCTTGGAGCCGTAGTCGGTCGTCCCGGCGCCCAGCGTCACCGCCACGGCGGCGGTCACGGCGACCACCCCCAGCAGCGCCCCGCCGGTGCCCGCGGCCCGCAGGCGCCGCCGCCGGTCCCCGGCCCTGGTGATGGTCGCGGCGTCCGCGCTCCAGAGCGGCTCGGCATCTGCGCGCGCGCCGTCGAACAGGTCGCGAGCCCAGTCCAAGTCCTCGATGTGTTCCGTTTCCCCGGCGCCCTTGCCCATGAGGGTCATGCCTTCCTTTCGGTGGTCGTGTACCGGTCGGGATCGGCGGCGTGCGCGGGGCTCGCGAATACCGCGCGCAGCGCCGTCAATCCCCGGGCCGTCTGGCTCTTCACGGTGCCGGTCGAGCACCCCAGCAGCCGGGCGGTCTCCTCCACGCTCTGGTCGTCCCAGAACCGCAGCACCAGGACGGCGCGCTGCCCGGACGGCAGCGCGCGCAGAGCCCCGACAAGGGCTTCGCGGTCGGCCAGCGCCTCCGGGTCCGGGCCGTACGAGGCTCCGGCCGGTTCGACGGCGCCGGGCGGGGCGTCGGCGGACAGGTCGGCGGACAGCTGCTCGCGCCGCCACCGCACGTGCCGCTTCTCGTCGATGCAGGCGCGCAGCAGGGTCCGGCGCAGGTAGGCGTCCAGATCCTCGCGGCGTCTGACCCGGCCCCAGGCCGCGTGCAGCTTGATGAAGGCGATCTGCACCAGGTCCTCGGACTGGTGCCAGTCGCCGCACATCAGGTACGCGGTGCGCCGGAGCGCGGGCGAGCGCGCGGCGACCAGTTCGGCGAACTCCCGGTCATCAGGCCGGCGTTCCCCCAACAGCTGGCGTCCGTCCAAGAGCCGCATCGACCGCCCCCTCGTTTCCTTCTGGGTTTCACCCGATACACGAGGGCGGGCTCACAGAAGGTTGTCACGCCATCGGCTACCTTTCTGTCATGAAGCGCTCGCGGGGGGACTTCGCCTTGTGGACAGCCTGTCTGTCGGCAATCTGGCTGACGGTGGCCGGGCTGATCGCGGTGGCGATGGTGGGCTGGGCTCCGGCGGCCGGCGCCGACTCGCCGCGGACGGCCGGGGCCGGCCCGGCTGCCGCCACCACCGCTACCACTGCCGCCACTGCCACCTCCACGGCCGCCGGCCTCGCCCACTGCGCCCACCCCGACGGCCACCTCAGTCCAGCCGCCGTCGCACTACGAGGCGGTCCGCGACCAGGTGGTCGAGAAGCTGAACCAGACCGACCCCGCGCAGGGTGGGCAGCTGACGTCGTCCGCAGACGTCGCGTCGTGCAAGGCGGCGGCCACCGCCGCGCTGTCGAGCCGGGACTGAGCGGTCGGACGAGTCAGGCCTTCTGCACGCGCAGGACTCCGTCGGTGACCGTGACCGGGAACGACGGCAGCGGGTCCTTGGCCGGGCCGGTGATCACCGCGCCGGTCTTCGGGTCGAAGGTCGAACCGTGGCAGGGACAGGCGAGCACGCCCTTGGCCTGGTCGATGCCGACCGGGCAGCCGGCGTGGGTACAGATGCCGCTGCACGCCTTATAGCCGCCGTCGGCGGTGCGGGACACGAAGACCGGATCGCCACCGGGGGCCGTGAGCTGGACCGCGCCGGTGGCGGGGATGGCGACGTGCGCCGGCCCGAGCGCGAAGCCGATGGGCGAGCTGTGCTTGAACGCCGCCGTCTGCGCCGCGAACGAGCCCGGCGCCGACGGATCGAGGAACCCGGGGTCGTGGAGCTTCTGGCAGGCCGCGTAGACGTAGGTGATGCCGAGGAAGGCTCGGAGCGGCAGCAGGTATACAGCCTGGTCCAGCTGGCGGCCGGTGGCGGCGGGCATACGGGTTTCCTCAAGATCGGGATGGCGTCCTCATCATAGGGACGTCCCCGCCCGGTTCAGGTTGCTTTGCGCCCGCGGATCACACTGATCACACCGATCACACCGATCACACCGCGTTGCGCGCCAGCCAGTCCGACAAGCGGGAGCTGTCGCCGGCGTCGGCGAGGGCGGCCGCTATCTCGTGGATCGGCACCGGGTCGCCGGCGCGGTCGCGCAGCACCGGGCCGTCGAGCCAGTCCAGGCCCCAGGCCGCGAGCCGGGCCTCGACCAGCCGGACCGCGAGGTAGGCGGCGAGGCAATCGGTGTCAGGCTGCGCGATTTGCTCCAGCCGAGCCGAGGGATGCGGCATGTGCGGAGCCGGATCGGTTTCGCCGGCCGCCGCGCGCGGGGCCGGGATCCGGCCGCCGACCGACCGATCGGCGCGCCCGGCCGCCCGGCCGAGGCTGGAGCTGCCGGCCGCCCGGTCCGGGCCGCGCCCCTCCGGCTCCCCGCACCGGGCCCCGGGAACCCCGGCCTCGGCGATCATCGTCCGTATCCGCTTGGCGGCGGGATGGTCCTCGGGCACCGTCCCGGCCTGCCGCACCAGCTCCGGCTCGGTCACCGCGGCGACGTACCGCTCCCAGGTCACCGTGCGCTCGATGCGGTGGCCGTCGAACAGCTCCGCGGCCATCCGCGAGGTGTGGGCGTCCACCGTGCCCGGCTCCTCCAGCAGGTCGCAGGCCGGGCGCTCGCTCAGCCGGGTGGCCAGCGAGCCCGCCATCCGGTCCCGGCGCCCCAGCGAGGTGAGCGCCCCGACCAGGGCCACGTTGAGGCCGACCGGGCAGTAGCCGGACGCCCACGCGGGCTGCGCGAGCCGGGTCAGCACCCGGTCCCAGCCGGCCGCCGCCATGTTGATCTGCTCGTGCGCGTAGGCGCGCGCCGCCGGCTCGATCATCCGCGAGGCGGCCACCGCCTCCCAGGCCACCACCCGCTCCAGCGCCTCGGCGCGCGCCTCGAAGTACCCGGCGAGCCGCCGCCGCGTGGCCGGCAGCACCCGCGGTCCGCGCCCGGGGCGGCCGCCCAGCGCACCGACCGCCCGGGCGGCGAAGGCGCGGGCCCGCACGATCCGGTCGTCGCCCGCCGCGGCCATCCCGGCCACGAGCGGGGCCAGCAGGCCCCTGAGTTCACTGACCCGCAGCCACCACAGGAACGGCGCGCCGATGACCAGCACCGGACCGCCCGGGCGGGGGTCGAGCCAGGCGTCGCAGTCGGGGGACAGCTCGATGCCCGCCGGGTTCGGCACCTGGAGCTGCAGCGCCAACTGGCGGACCAGCAGTTCCAGCTCCGGTGCGGACTCCCCGGTCAGCGGCACGGTCTTGGGCGGCACCACGGCGCTGCGGTACACGCGCACCGCGGGCAGCGCCCACAGCAGGCACACCACGGCCCCGGCCGAGAGCGCCCCGGGGGCGTCGGCGGCCCAGCCGCGCGCGTCCGCCACGGCGATCAGCACCGCGCAGGCCGCGGCGGCGGACAAAGCGTAGCCGGCTATCACCCACGCGCGGACGCGCAGCAATGCGCGAGCCGCCCTGTGGGCGCTCACGCGCGCCGTGGTCGCAGTCACCGTGCTGATGGATCCCCCAAGCGTCCAGGCCGCTTACGAGCCTGCTGCGAAGGCTAGCGCGAAAGGCCTGGGGAGGTCAGCAGCGTGGCGTGAATACACACTTTCGGATGGAACGACAAGGGATTCGGGCCACCCGCGGCGTGTCAGGTTGTTGCTTCGGCCGCGATGTCGGTACGGTACTGCGCCCCGTCGAACCGGACGGCCGCCACCCCGGCGTAGGCCTTGGCCCGGGCCGCCGCGAGGTCGGCCGCGACCGCGGTGACGGCCAGCACGCGGCCGCCGCCGGTGACCAGCGTGCCGGTGCCGTCGCGCCGGGTCCCGGCCTGGTTGACGACCGTCTCCAGCTGCTCGGCGTCCGCGATGCCGGTGATCGCGTCGCCGCCGCGCGGGGTGCCGGGGTAGCCGGCGGCGGCCAGCACCACGGTGACGGCGGCGCCGTCGCGCCAGCGGGGCGCGGGGACCTCGGCGAGGGTGCCGGTGGCGGCGGCGTACAGCAGCTCGGACAGCGGGGAGTCGAGCATCGCCAGCACGCTCTGCGTCTCGGGGTCGCCGAACCGGGCGTTGAACTCCACCACCCGCAGGCCCTTGGCGGTCAGCGCTAGCCCGGCGAACACCAGGCCGGCGAAGGGGGTGCCGCGCCGGTCCAGCTCGTCGACGAGCGGCTGGACGACGGTGGTGACGACCTCCTCGGTGAGGCCTTCCGGCGCCCAGGGCAGCGGGCAGTACGAGCCCATGCCGCCGGTGTTCGGGCCGGTGTCGCCGTCGCCGATCCGCTTGAAGTCCTGCGCGGGCATCATCGGCACGACGGTCCGGCCGTCGGTGATGCCGAACAGCGAGATCTCGGGGCCGTCCAGGTACTCCTCGATGACGACGCGGCCGCAGGCGCGGGCGTGGGCCAGGGCGGCTTCGCGGTCCTCGGTGACGACGACGCCCTTGCCGGCCGCGAGGGCGTCGTCCTTGACGACGTACGGGAAGCCGGCGAACTCGTCGAGCGCCTTCGTGTACTCGTCCTCGGTCTGGCAGACGTAGGCCTTCGCCGTGGGGATCCCGGCAGCGGCCATGACCTCCTTGGAGAACGCCTTCGAGCCCTCGAGCAGCGCGGCGGCCTTGGAGGGGCCGAAGACCGGGATGCCCGCCGCGCGCACCGGGTCGGCGACTCCGGCGACCAGCGGCGCCTCGGGGCCGACGACGACGAGGTCCGCGCCGAGCTCCACCGCGAGGTCGCGCACCGCCGCCGGGTCCAGCGCGTCGACCGGCCGCAGTTCGGCGACCTCCGCGATGCCGGGGTTGCCCGGGGCGCAGTAGAGCGCGGTGACGGCGGGATCGGTGCTGAGGGCGCGGGCGATGGCGTGCTCGCGGCCGCCGTTGCCGATGACGAGGACCTTCATGGTCGTTAGGGTACCGGCGGCCGAGATGGACAGGCGGAACTGCCCAGCTTAGGCTGCGCTTCATGGGCTCAGATCCCGCACCTGACGCCGCACTGGCCGCCCGCGACCTCCGGGTCCTGGTCGGCCGGCTCCGCCGTCGGCTGCGCGAGGTCGACGACGTCCAGGAGCTGACCGCCTCGCAGCTGGCGGCGCTTGGACGCCTGGACCGCGACGGTCCTGCCTCGACCAGCGACCTGGCCAAGGCCGAGCGCGTCCGGCCGCAGTCGATGGCCGCGACGGTCGCGGTGCTGGAGGAACGCGGCCTCATCACCCGCCGCCCGGACCCCGAGGACGGCCGCCGGCACGTCCTGGAGCTGACGCCGACGGCGGACGAGGTGGTCAGCGGTTCCCGCCGGGCTCGCGACGAGTGGCTGGAGCAGACACTGCGGGAGCGGTTCTCGCAAGAGGAGCTGGCGACGGTGGTGCGGGCGCTCGGGTTGTTGGAGCGGCTCAGCGAATAAGAAGGTCTAGGAGCTCTCTAGAGGCTCCGAGACCTCCTGCAGAAGCCCATAGACGAACCGAGCACGGCGCCGCACCAAAGTGCCGTTGCCAACTTCATAGCCGTACTCACTGACCCACCGCGTAGGAGCGTCCTCGGGCAGATGACGTACCCGCGTGTACATCCGCTCCAGATCTCCCACGACGTACTTCCACGGCTCAAGCACCTGATCTGCATCCGCCACAGGCGGTTCCGTCTCTGGAGCCCTCACAAGCCACTCCTGCCAGACCTGTCCTCCCGGCCCGGCCACGATTTCCCACCGGAGCTCAGGCCACAGCGGCAGCGTCCAGTGGTGCAGCTGGCATAGGAGATCCCCGGTGCGCTGCTCAAGCGTCGCCTCAGGCGGCCCCAGGATGGCTCGATACCGTTCGAGACCACGCGGCGCGGAGCGCGACCGCACAAAGCGCTGCCACCAAGCGTTCGCCTCGCGCGATTCCGTAATAGAGAACCCCAGCCCCAGCCGAGCGCGCTCCACCATGGCCGGCTGATAGTCGGCCATTCTGCGCAACAGTACGAGCTGGAACTCCGAACGTGAGATCATCAACGCCCGATTTTAGTCAGCAAAAGGAGCAAGTAGCAGCCCGCTCAGCGGCGCCCCTTCGGCAACTCCCGCGGCCGTCGCGGCGGTTGCACGGCCTTCTGCTCCGCCGCCGCCTCTTTACCGATCTGCTTGCGAGGCCGCGGTCCCTCGGTCAGCTCCCGCCGCGACGAGCTGCGCGCCGTCGGCAGCTCGCGCCCGACCGGCACCGGGCCGCGCGCCTGAGGCTGCCGCAGCGCCTTGTCCCGGCCGCGGAGGTAGCCGCCGATGAACTTCTCCAGGCCCATCTCGGCCAGCGGGGTGCGCTGCTGCGGGTCGTACGCCGCTAAGCCCGTGTCCTCCTCGACGGCCCGCGCGAACCGGAAGGCCATCGTCGCCGCCATGCGCGCCACCGGGCCGTCGTACCAGTACGGCAGCGCGATGACGCCGTCCTCGCCGAAGAAGGTGAACCGCAGCCGGGTCACCGGGTGCACCAGCTCCCGCTGCCCGCGCCCGCGGTACTCCTGGATCTGGCCGAGGATCTGCGCGGCGTGCAGTACGAGGTCGGGCCACGGCTCCAGGCGCGCGGCCACTATTCTCGGGTCCTCCTCGCGGGCCGCGGTGCGCGCGGCGGCCAGGGCCTGGGCCCAGGTCTGGCCCAGGATGTGCGGAAGGAACACCACCTCGTGGCTCATGCGCCAACTTTAGTGGTGTTCCGAGCAAGATCTTCTTAGGCAAGCACGGATCGATCTCAGGACGCGAACGCCGGGTTCTCAAAAACGCCGCGGTGTGAAGCGCATCAGAGTACGTACTGGTCGGTGACCTCCAGCGCCTCGTCCAGCGCCTCCAGACCCTTGCGCGCGTCCGCCTCGCTGATGTTGCACGGCGGCACGACGTGCAACCGGTTGAAGTTGATGAACGGCCACACGCCGCGCGCCTTCAGCGCCGCGCCGAGCTCGTTCATCGGCGCCGCGTCCGCGCCCGAGGCGTTGTACGGCACCAGCATCTCGCGGGTCTCCCGCGACCGGACCAGGTCCAGCGCCCAGAACGCGCCGATGCCGCGGACCTCGCCGACGCTCGGGTGCCGGGTCGCGAGCTCGCGCAGCGCCGGACCGAAGACCTCCGCGCCGAGGCGGGCCGCGTGCTCCACGATCCCCTCCTCGCGCATGGCGTTGATGGTGGCCACGATCGAGGCGCAGGCCAGCGGGTGCCCGGAGTAGGTCAGGCCGCCGGGGTAGACGCGCTGGTCGAAGGTGTCGCGGATGCGCCGGGAGATGATCACGCCGCCGACCGGGATGTAGCCGGAGTTGGAGCCCTTGGCGAAGGCGATCAGGTCCGGGGTGACGCCCCAGTGGTCCACCGCGAGCCAGGCGCCGGAGCGGCCGAACCCGGCCATCACCTCGTCGGCGATGTAGAGGATGCCGTACTTGTCGCAGAGCGCGCGGACGCCGGCCAGGTAGCCCGGCGGCGGCAGCAGCACCCCGGCGGTGCCGACGATGGTCTCCAGCACGATCGCGGCGATGGTGGCCGAGCCCTCGAACTGGATGACCTGCTCCAGGTGCAGCAGGGCGCGCTCGCACTCCTCGGCCTCGGTGGCCGCGTGGAAGTGGGAGCGGTACAGGTGCGGGCCGAAGAAGTGCACCGCGCCGCCGGTGGACTGGCCCGCGGCGTCGTTGGCCCAGCGCCGGGGGTCGCCGGTGAGGGCGATCGCGGTCGAGGTGGAGCCGTGGTAGCTGCGGTAGGCGGAGAGCACCTTGCTGCGGCCGGTGTGCAGCCGGGCCAGCCGGACCGCGTTCTCGATGGCCTCGGCGCCGCCGTTGGTGAAGAAGACGTAGTCCAGGTCGCCCGGGGCCAGCTCGGCGATCAGCCGCGCGGCCTCGCTGCGGGCGTCGTTGGCGAAGCTCGGCGCGATGGTGCACAGCTTGCCGGCCTGCTCCTGGATCGCGGCCACCACCTTGGGGTGCTGGTGCCCGATGTTGGTGTTCACCAGCTGGGACGAGAAGTCCAGGTAGCGGTTGCCCTCGTAGTCCCAGAACCAGGAGCCCTCGGCCCCGGCCACCGGGAGCGGACTGATGGCTCCCTGCGCCGACCAGGAGTGGAACACGTGGGCGCGGTCGTCGGCGAAGGCCTTGGCTCCGATGGCCTTCAGGTCGTCGCAGGAGTTGTCAGTCATACCGAAAACGTACAGGTTGCGGCCTCCCGTCCGGGAGGCCGCAACCTGTCAGGGAATCGGCGGGCCGGCTTTACAGCCGCGCCGGATCAGCGCCGGGTCACAGGAACGAACGCACCTGGATGGTGGCGTTCCGCTCCGGGCCCACGCCGATCGCCGAGATCGGCGCGCCGGACATCTCCTCCAGCGCCTTGACGTAGGACTGCGCGTTCTCCGGCAGGTCCTCGAAGCTCTTGCAGCCGGAGATGTCCTCGGTCCAGCCCGGGAACTCCTCGTAGATCGGCGTCGCGTGGTGGAAGTCGGTCTGGGTCATCGGGATCTCGTCGTGCCGGACCCCGTCGACGTCGTAGGCCACGCAGACCGGGATCCGCTCGAAGCCGGTCAGCACGTCCAGCTTGGTGAGGAAGAAGTCGGTCAGGCCGTTCACCCGCGCGGCGTACCGGGCCACCGGCGCGTCGAACCAGCCGCACCGCCGGTCCCGGCCGGTCGTCACCCCGAACTCGTGCCCGATCCGGCGCAGCGCCGCGCCGTCCTCGTCGAACAGCTCGGTCGGGAACGGGCCGGACCCGACCCGGGTGGCGTAGGCCTTCAGGATGCCGATGGTCCGGGTGATCCGGGTCGGGCCGACGCCGGAGCCGGTGCAGGCGCCGCCGGTGGTCGGGTTGGAGGAGGTGACGAACGGATAGGTGCCGTGGTCCACGTCCAGCAGCGTGCCCTGGCCGCCCTCCAGCAGCACCACCTTGCCCTCGTCCAGGGCCCGGTTGACGACCAGCGCGGTGTCGGCGACCATCGGCCGCAGCCGCTCGGCGTAGCCCAGGTACTCCTCGACCACCGCCTCGGCGGACATCGCCCGCCGGTTGAACACCTTCACCAGCATCTGGTTCCGGTCGCGCAGCGCGCCGTCGACCTTCTGCCGCAGGATCGAGGGGTCGAACAGGTCCTGGACCCGGACCCCGATCCGGTTGATCTTGTCGGCGTAGGCCGGGCCGATGCCCCGGCCCGTGGTGCCGATCTTGTTCTTGCCGAGGAACCGCTCCGTGACCTTGTCGACGGTCCGGTGGTAGGG
Organism: Catenulispora sp.; assembly: GCA_013362315.1. Taxonomy (GTDB): domain Bacteria; phylum Actinomycetota; class Actinomycetes; order Streptomycetales; family Catenulisporaceae; genus Catenulispora. The sequence continues at coordinate 10,868 of JABFWL010000301.1, forward strand.
GGTGATCAGGTGCGCGTTCGCCGAGATCAGCAGCCGCGAGGTGTCCACCCCGCGCTGCTCGAGGCCGTCGAGCTCGGCGAACAGCACGGCCGGGTCGATGACCACGCCGTTGCCGATCACCGGCACGCAACCGGGCGACAGGATCCCGGAGGGCAGCAGGTGCAGCGCGTACTTCTGGTCGCCGATGACGACCGTGTGGCCGGCGTTGTTGCCGCCTTGGTAGCGCACGACGTAGTCGACCGATCCGCCGAGCAGGTCCGTGGCCTTGCCCTTGCCTTCGTCGCCCCACTGGGCGCCGACGAGCACGAGAGCGGGCATGGAGATGCCCCTTCCTTTGATCAACACAGCAACGCTAGACGCCTACTAGCTGCCAGTAGGTCCCTCTAGGGCGACGCGTCGTTGTATAAACGACCGAAGCCCCTGGTCGCAAGCGGCGACAGGGGCTCTTGCGGCAAGAGTTTACCGCGTCGTGACCGGTGCTGGCCATTCCGGTCCCCCGACCGCGGGTTGTCCCGCCGGCTGTTCGGGCCGGTCAGGCGCCCGGCTTCACGGGTACGGATGGAACGGTTGTCCAGCGGCGTCGAATTGCGCCACGCTGACTACGGTGCGGCCGGGCGGAGCGACGGCGCCGGCGTAGACCCTGTCGCCGGAGACGACGGGAACCACATGGGTGACCGATCCGTCGGAGAAGGTGACGTCCACGCGCCGGACATTGCCGCTGACCAGACCGTAGACGGCCGACACCCCGTTCGGGATCGTCGCGCCGGCAAAAGACCCGATCCGCAAGCCTGCCGCGCGCTCCTGAGTGTGGCTTCCCGATCTGTCGGTGTACACGAAGTAGTTGGTCCAGGAGCCGACCTCAACATCAAGAGTCCACGCGCTCTCCCCCGAGCCGCCCTCTGCGAGGCGCACCTTGGGCGCCTCCAGGGAGAGACGCTTGCCGTCCGGCCGATACCACGGCACGACCGTGGGGACGTCCGAACGCAGCGGCCGCGGATCGGCCTGCGCGATCAGGCCGTCGGGCCAGCCTCCGTAGGCCGCGATGTTGGCGACGTCCACCCCGGAAGGCAGCTCGAAGTAATCGGTCACGATCGCGACGGGTTCGGTGGTGATGGCGGTGATGCCGGTCAGCGTGATCTGCTCGCCGTCGGTCAGCGTCAGCACCGCGCGGGTGGTCTCCCGCCCGAACTCCGCGGAGATGCCGACGTTGCCGTCCCTCGTCGGCTCCAGGAGCAGCGACACCGGAGGCAGGACCAGGCCCACCAGGTCCATGCAGCGATTACCCGGGTCACCGCAGGGCCCGCCGAGCTTGTAAGACCACCGCCGGCCATCGACGCCGCCGGAGAAGTCGATGCGACTGCGCGGATCGTACGTGGGCGGACTGAGCTGGACCGTATGGGCCACGCCCGTCCTGGCCGACCCAGCCTCGACCGACACCGGGCCCCCCGCCCCGCCGCCCCCACGCAACGCCACCGGCGCCAGCACCACCAGACACGCCGCGAGCGCCAGCGCCCCCGCCCCAACCAGCCGCCGCCGAAGCCGGATCCCCTTGCCCCGCCGCATCACGGCGTCGAACGGAATCGCCCCCGGCTCGAACCGCCCCAGCTCGACGAACATATCCTCGCCCGCCACGTCGTCGGGCCCGGCCTCGTCCCCGATCACGTATCCCTCGCTCATGACTCCCCAGTCCCGACCCCGTCCTCTCACGGCACCAACCTCCCGTCCCGGAGCTGCGCACTACCGCGAAGCTTGGCCAGCGCCCGCGAGGCCTGACTCTTCACATTGCCGACCGAGCAGCCGAGGATCGCAGCCGCCTGCGTCTCAGTCAGCCCATCCCAATACCGCAGCACCACCACCGCCCGCTGCTTCACCGGCAGCTCCATCAGCGCCGCCACCAACGCCGCCCGCTGGTCGAACAGCTCAGTACCGTCCTCGACCGACGGCTCAACCGGCGCTTCACCACTGTGCTCAACAACCCGCTGCTTCCGAAACCGCCGGTGATTGGCATTGATAAGAATCCGGCGGACATACGCATCCGGATCATCAGCGCGGCGAACCCGCCCCCACGACGCATACGCCTTGGCCAGCGCAGTCTGCGCCAGATCCTCAGCATGCCCCCGATCACCAGTCAGCCCATACGCGAAGCGCACCAGCCCACCCCAGCGCCCAGCCATGAACTCGCGGAATTCCGCGTCATAGTCCTCGCCGCGCACCCGTCCCCCTCGTGCCGCTCGCCCCGCTCCTCATGCTCGGGAAGAGCCCCGGCCGCACCCAGACCGTTGCATCCTTTCTGCGCCCTGTTTTTCCAGCGACCGCGAACCGGCGGCCGACCGCCCGACGTGCCCACCTCCCCCCGAAGGCGCGCCTGAGGCGACGTGTCCTGCCCGGACCGCCCTATGGACTTGCGCATGTTCCCCGAGGGAACCGAGGCTCCCGCTGAAGGCGCCGGCTCTTCACCATGCTCTTGATCTTGCCTTTGACCTTGATCTCGCAAACTCACCCCAACAACTGCCCTCACCCCTACAACTCCCCTCACCCCACCAACCCCCCTCACCCCACCAACCCCCCTCACCCCAACAACTGCCCCAAAAAAGCCCGACACCGCACCGCCTCAACCCCCACCCCCTCACAAACCCCAATCGCCTACCGCAACCGCTCCAACGCAGCCTCCCGCCCCTCAAACCGCTCCAGCAGCCAAGCAACCATCTGCTCCGAGAAGTCATAATCCATCCCACTATGCGGCAGCAGAGCCCGAAACCCCGCAGCAGCCCGCTCCGCATAAGGCATCGCCCTATCCGCCAGATCCGCATTCAGATGCAACCGCGCCAACTGATCATCAGTCTCAGCAAGCTCATACGCGATCACCTGCGCATCCCGCTCATACTCCGCCGACCCGTCAACAGCCTCCAGCACCTGCGCCGCCTCAGCGAACAACAGCAGCACCTCGTCGAGCACCTCCTCGCGCTCACCATCGTGCGCGATGTCGTCCGACTCCCCGAACGTCACCCAAGCCAGAGCCCTAAGCGTCTTCGCCAAATTGATCGGATCCGGCAGCACCCGCAGCAGCCCCACCGCACGCTCAAACGCCCGCCGCGCCTCCTCCGGCATCCCAGCAGCGCGCAGCGCATGCCCAGCAGAGGCGGCCAACATCGCATGCCCGCCCTGCTGCGAAAAGTGCTCAGCGACAGCGACCGCCAGCAGATACTGCTCAGCCGAGCCGCGATAGTCCTCCAACCGCCCAAGGCACCGAGCCAGCGTCCAACGCGCATTGACCACAGTCGGCTCATCAAGATGCCGGACCAACTCCGGAAGCGCAGACTCCAGAATCGCGGCCGCATCAGCGTCCCGCCCCAACTGCTCGTACGCGAACGCCAAACTATGCCGCGCACTAGCCGCCAGGTCACCCACGCCGTGCCGATCGGCCCAAGCCACGGCTTCCAGCGCATGCTCCGCACTGTCGTCGTACCGCCCCTGCGCCCCGGTCGCATTGGCGAGCACCTGCCGCGTATACCCGGCCGGGAACTGCTGCTCCGGCCACCGGGCCGCGATGTCCAGCGCCGCCAGACCCGCCTGCTCAGCCTCGGCATCCCGGTCGAGCGCAAGGTAAGCCTGCGCAAGGAGCATCTTCGGATGCAGATTCGCCCAAGGCCGCGAGGCGCACTCATACAACTCAATCGCCTCTTGCAGCTCGGTAACCGACCCCTCCGGATCGCCCCGCCGTTGCAGTATCTCGGCCCGCATCGTCCGCGCCGCTGCCGCACGCGCGGGCATCCCGAACTCCTCGGCGTCAGCGAGCAGCGCATCAACCGACGCCTCGAAGATCTTGAGAGCCTCCTCGTCGCCAGCCTCAACACCGTCTTCGGTCACCCGCCGCGCTTCGAACGCCTGAGCGCGGCGCACTGTGAGGACGTCGTCGGGCTCGGCGCGCCCGTCGGCGTGCAGCTGACGCGCGAGTTCGTACAGCTCGGCGAGCGCCTCAGAGACACCGGTGG
>JABFWL010000162.1 GCA_013362315.1 Catenulispora sp.
GACGGCTAGATCAAGCAGGCCGTCGCCATCCTGAACGCCAACGGCACCCCGACCTCCTACAACGCGGTGTACCAGGCCGCGATGCACGAGTCCGCGGGCAACCCGAACGCCGTCAACGGCTGGGACTCCAACGCCGCCAAGGGCACCCCGTCGATCGGCCTGCTGCAGGTGATCCAGCCGACCTTCAACGCGTACATGCTGAAGGGCCACGGCAACATCTACAACCCGGTCGACAACATCATCGCCGGCGCCCGCTACGCCGCCGACCGCTACGGGTCGCTGGACAACGTGGTCTCCGCGCGCTGCGGCGGCTCCTGCTGGTTCGGTTACTGATCCGCAGCGAAGCAGCATCCTCCGTCACCGTGCCCCACGGTGACGGAACCACAACTCAGCGCACTGTGATTTTCCCGACCCTCTCCCGGCTTGTCTTCGATCAAGCTTCCGGGAGAGGGTCGATTTCTGGAAGACCCCGCGCTCGGGCTCGCGGGAGATGTGTCCGTAGCGGACGCTGATCCACCGGGGGGTGGATGACGGCGGCAGAGTTGCCGCACATTCGATGCCCATGCGCCGCTCCCATCAGGGGGAGCCGGCCGACTTCCCACACGACACGGGACGATCCGTGCTGTGCGATTTCGGCTGTCGAAAAGGGGTGAGGCACTGCGAAAGGCAATGTTTTGTCCGGCCATTCCGGCACTGAGCACCACCAGGAGCACAACCCCACCCCGGAGACCCCGAAGTCGGGGATCGGGGGCGCCGCTTCGGCGGTCGCGGAGAAGACCGTCTCGTTCATGACCGCCAAGCTCCCCAGCAAGGCCTCCCGAATAGTCGCCGCCGCGGCTGTCGGAACCCTGGTCCTGGGCGGCACGGGCACCGCGTACGCGGTTCACCAGAACGACGTCTCCAACCACAACAAGCAGGTCGCCGCTGACGCCGCGCACGCGAAGCTCGTCGCGGACCAGAAGGCTGCGGCGGACAAGGCGTCCGCGGACGCGGCCGCGCAGGCGGCGGCGGACAAGGCTGCGGCCGACGCCGCTGCCAAGGCTGCAGCCGACAAGGCAGCAGCGGACGCGGCTGCGAAGGCGGCCGCCGACAAGGCCGCCGCGGACAAGGCTGCGGCTGACAAGGCCGCCGCTGACAAGGCGGCTGCCGACAAGCTGGCGGCGGACCGAGCGGCGGCTGCCGCCGCGGCGAACCGGGACGCGCAGCGCCAGCAGCTGCCGTCGAGCACGCCGACCACCACCAGCACCCCGAAGCCGACGGTGACCAGCCCGAAGCCGACCACCCCGCCGACGACGACGAAGCCGCCGGCGTCCTCCGGGTCGGCCTACGACATCGCCAAGTCGATGGTGCCCTCGGGCCAGTTCGGCTGCTTCGCCAACATCATCGAGCGCGAGTCCGGCTGGAACGTGCACGCCACCAACCCCGGCTCCGGCGCCTACGGCCTGGGCCAGGCGCTGCCGGGCAGCAAGATGGCCTCGGCCGGCTCGGACTGGCGCGACAACCCGGTGACGCAGATCAAGTGGGTGCTGTCCTACATGGACTCCCGCTACGGCTCGCCGTGCGGCGCCTGGTCCTTCTGGCAGTCGCACAGCTGGTACTAGAACCGGCATCCCCGCAGTATCGAGCTAGTACCGGCGCCTAGCCGGAGCTCTGCTTCCCCCACCGATGCCCCGTTCGGCGCGTGCGGCTTGCGCGCGAACGGGGCGCCGGTGTCTTTTAATGCAGCTATGCCGTCCTCGCCGATCGACCTGATCCGTCCGATACTGCTGCGCGACCCCACCGAGGAAGGCCGGACCTCCACGACCCTGGAGCTGTTCTTCGACCTGGTCTTCGTGGTGACGATCAGCGCCATCGCCACCCAGTGGCACCACGCGTTGTCCGGCGGCCACCTGGAGCACGGCCTGGTGTCGCTGGTCGAGACGGTGTTCGCGGTCTGGTGGGCGTGGATGGGGTTCACCTGGTTCGCCAACTTCTTCGATTCCGACGACGTGCCGTACCGGCTGATGGTGCTGGTGCAGCTGCTCGCCTCCCTGGGGCTGGCCACCGGCATCCCGTACGTGTTCGAGCACGACGACTTCCGCGTCGTCGTGGGCTGCTATGTCGTCATCCGCCTGGTGATGGCGGCCCAGTGGCTGCGCGCCGGCGGTGCCAACCCGGCGCTGCGCCGCTACTGCCACCGCTGGGCCATCGGGATCTGCACGGTGCAGGTCGGCTGGGTGGCGTTCGGCTTCGGGCTGCGGCATCTGACACCGGTCCAGACCATCCCGTGGTTCCTGATCGGCGTCGTGGTGGAGCTGGCCGTCCCGATATTCGCCCAGCTGGTGGAGACCGCCCCGATACCGCACCCCGAGCACGCCGAGGAACGCTACGGCCTGTTCACGATCATCATCCTGGGCGAGATGGTCCTGGTCGCCTCCGACGCCTTCAACAGCGCCCTGGCGGACCACCTCCACCTGGCCGCCCTGCTGACCGGCGCGATCAGCGCGGGCGTGCTGGCGTTCTGTCTGTGGTGGCTGTACTTCGACTTCCTCGGCGACTACGACCTGAAGAACGTCCGCACGGCCTTCATCTGGGGCTACGGCCACTGCTTCGTCTTCGGTGCCCTGACCGCCGTCGGCGGCTCCCTCGCGGCCCTGCTGGAGCAGGTCTCGAAGCACGACGAAAGCGTCGGCGACACAGCGCTGGCCCTGTCCCTGACGGTGCCGATCGCCCTGTTCCTGGCCACGATCGCGCTGCTGCGCCGGGTCAGCGAATGGGAGTTCTGCCGCCGCTGGCTGATCGCCGCCGCCCTGATCCTGGCCGTCGGCACCGGCGCCGGCGCCGCCTGGGGCGCGATGGCCACCCTGCTGTCCGGATGCGCCACGACCGCCGTCTTCCTCGCCTCGGAGATCGTCACGAGGGGGAAGACGGCGGTCCGGACGCCGGCCCAGCAGGGTGCTGCTTAGGCCGGCGAGTCCTGCGCCTTCAGCGGCACGGCGACGCTGTTGACGATGGCAATGATCTTAACGGTGTCCCGCGCTGTCTCCCGTGAGGCGCTACGGCGCGAGGCCCGCATTGCTCTCCCAGCGCCTCAGGAAAGCTGCGACCAAGCCTGGTCCGTCAGCGCGGCGGCGTCCGCCGGCTTGTGCCAGGCGTCGCCGAAGTTGAAGCGCAGCCGTACCGTCAGGTGGGATGAGGTGCGCTCGCAGATGAGGGCCTGGACCTGGTCCGGCTCCACTGTCTGGCCCTGCTGCACCGGCAGGTAGTGGATGAGGCAGTTGACCTGGCCGAAGGCCTCGACGTCCTGCTCCGCCTCGGCCAGGCCGATCTGGGCCGGGTTGACGTAGGGGTAGAACGGCTTCGGAGACTCGGCGCGCACCGCCTCCAGGGTGAAGGAGTTCTGGATGCTGTCATCAGCGTACTGACGGAATACCGCCCCGGCGCCACCGTAGGCCGCCGAGAGGTTCTTGCCGCTCACCGATTCGGTGTCGGTGAGCCGTTTGACCGTGTCCCCGTTCACCTTTGAGTTCTTGAGCATCGGGCGATACGCGCCCAGGGCCTCCGGAGCAGAGATGGAATCCTTGCTCGCTCCGAGGCCGCCGCCACCGCCGCCCCGCGTGAGGAGGAGCGGGACCGCGGCGACCAGGGCGCCGACGACCGCTCCCACAAGTCCCACCAGCCATACGTTCGGCGTGCGCGGACCCGGCGAACCCGGAGCCGGCGAACCCGGAGCCGGCGGCGGGAACTCAGACGGGGGCGGCCCCGATATCGGCTGTCCCGGCAGGGTCGGTTCGGCCATCGGAATCCTCCAGGGAACAAGTCGAGCGCGTAGCCGCGGCGACGACGGTCTAGGACCCTCCACACCGTAACCAGCTACGCGCCGCTGTCCCACCTCAATAAGCCGCTTGAAACAAACGTCAGTAACGGATTACGTACAAATACGCACGTCCGTACGTAACGCCGTTGCCAAGCCCTCTCTGGCCCGCAGCGCCGCCGCGGCCAAGTCCGGGTCTCCTTACGTGTACGTACGTGTCTACGGCTGGATCGCGACCTCCGGATACGCCGCTGAGTTCCCGTCGAGCAGCGGCTCGGGACATCCCCTCAGGGTCTTGTTGAAGAAGGCTGCGACGTAGTCGCGCGTGATCTTCGCGCCGCGGAGCCCGTCCAGCGGATAGCCCCGGTTCGGGATCCCCACCTCCTGCCCCAGGATCGACACGTCCGTGAACGACGCGTGCGACGCCCCGTCGACCGCGAACCACCGCTTGTAGCCGTCCAGGTCGGCCCAGGTCTCGCCCCAGGTGGTGTCACTGCCTCCGGCTGTGTGGTCCTCCGCCCGGCCCAGCATCATGAACGGCCGACCGCCCAAGGCGCCCGCCGGGACCACCGGATAGAACGAGCCGTCCATGTTCACTCCGGCCCGGATCCGGGGGTCGTCCTGCATCGCCACCGGCGCCGCCGCGCCGCCGATCGAGTGCCCGGCCATGCCGATCGCGTGCTTGTCGATCAGGTGGCTCAGGGTCCAGACATGGTGGTCGAGGAGCTGGTCGATGACGAACTTCACGTCCAGCCCGCGGCTCGCGGTGATCTGCTCCACCGTCGGCAGCCCCGGGCCGTCACCGCAGGTGACGCAGGGCGAGATGCTCCCGTCGGCCAACTGCTCGCCGCTGTCCTCCCCCGGGTGCCCGATCAGCGCCACCACGAAGCCGCGGCTGGTCAGGTCGGTCGCGAGCGAGGTCAAGGTGGCGCGCGGATTCTCCAGCCCCGGCGAGAGCACCACCAGCGGGAACCTGCCCGGCGCCGCCTTGGCACCGGTGAAAGCCTGCGTCGCGATCGCCGCCAGGGCGTCCGCCGTGACCCCGTAGCCCGGCGGCACCCGGTACTGCACGAAGCCCTGCGCCTCGCCGAGGCTCATGTAGGGCGCCGGCTGCCCGGTGCCCTGGCGCGCCGGGTAGTACATCGAAACGGTCAACTGCCGGTCCCCCGACGCGGGGCGCCACGGGTCGAGCCGGCTGGTGTCGGTCAGGTGCAGCGTGTCCTCGCCGACCGCGTACGGACCGGTCGGCGCGGGCAGCGAGAACGGCGTGGCGTCCGGGGTGGAAGCCGCAGCCGCCACCGGCACGGAGTTCGAAACGGTATGCGGTGCCGAAGCCGCGAACGCCCCACCGGACGATGCGACCGTGGCAGCGGTGATGGACAGAGCGACGATCGCGGAAGCCGCCAGGCGGCGTCGTGGAGTAGCCATGGCAAGAAGCTACGAGCGAGCCGCGTACTGCCGAATCAGCCCACGAATGTAAGTTCCGGCCGCCTCATCCCAGCGATGCACAGCGCGTCATCCCTCGGGACTAAGCCGAGGAGGAGGACTTCTGTCTCCAACGGATCAGGGTGCCCCGGCGTCCGCCGATATCGCCCGCGTCGTCTCCAGCAACTGCGGCAGCAGCTCCAGCACCTGCTCATACGGCGCCACTATGTCCGGCACCGATATCGACACCGCGGCCACGGCACGTCCGGAGGCATCCCGCACCGGCGCGCCGACGCAGTTGATGAACGTCTCGTGCTCGGCGTGATCGTCGGCCCAGCCCCGCGCCGCCACCGTTTCGAGCTCCGCGAGCAACCGCTGCGGCCCGGTGATGGTGTTCTGGGTGTGCGGCGCGAAGTCGATGCCGGCCACCACGCGCCGCCGTTCGGGCAACGGCAGGTCGGCGAGCAGCACCTTCGCCACCGCCGTGGTGTGCAGGCTGGCATGCAGCCCGATCCGCGAATACATGCGCACCTTGTGCCGCGAGTCGTACTTGTCGATGTAGACGACTTCGCCGCCCTCGTACGCGGCCAGGTGCACGGTCTGCCCGGTCGCGGCGTTCAACGCGGCCAGGTGCGGCGCGGCGATCCGCCGGATCCCGCGCTGCTCCATCGCTAAGCTCGCCAACGCGAACAGCCCTGCGCCGAGGTGATAGCGGTAGTCGGCGTCGCGGTAGACGAAGCGCTCGTCCTCCAGCGACTGCATCAGGCGCAGCGCCGTCGTCTTGTGGACGCCGAGCACGCCGGCCAACTGCTCCAGGGACCGCTCGCCGTCGCCGAGTTCGGTCAGCAGGCGCAGGGCGCGGGTGACCGTCTGGCTCATGGGCTTTGAACCATCTCCCGTACCTTCTCGATGTTCTCGATGCCGCGCGCGGTGATCCACGCCGCGCGCCAGTCCTCGTCGGACGCGTCGAGAAGGGCGTGCCGCGTCAAGGCCCCGAGGGCGCCCGACTCGCCGACGTCGCCGTGCGCGACGAGCGCCGACGCCGCGGCGAGGTGGCCGAGGCGCTGGCGGCGGCGCTGGTCGAAGCCGTGCAGGGTGCCGGCCAGGTAGCCGGCGGCGAAGGCGTCCCCGGCTCCGGTGGGTTCGATGACGTCGACGGCGAGCGCCGGCTCGGACACGCTCGCGCCGTCCTCGGTCAAGGCGGTCACCACGCGCTCGGCGTCCTTCACCACGAGTGTCGCGGGACCGGGAAACAGTTCTCTGAGTTCCCCGGGATCGCCGGTCCCGAAGGCGACCTCGGCTTCGTCGGCCCCCAGGAATGCGATGTCCGCGGCGTTGATGAACTCGCGCAGGGCCGCCGGGTCCAAGCCCTGCCACAGGATCGGCCGCCAGTTCAGGTCGAAGCTGACCAGCCGTCCGCCGCGCGGTGCGGCGAGCAGTTCCCGGACCATCGCCGAGCACTCCGGCGACAGCGCCGGCGTTATCCCAGTCAGGTGGATAACGCGCGCGCCGGCCAGCAGCCGCGCGATGTTCGGTGCGGCCAGCATCGCCGCCGACATGGCGGACGCCGCCGAGCCGCGGCGGTAGTAATGCATCCTGCTGCGACCGATCCCGAGGTCCGCGGCGTGAGCGGAGCCGCCGACCTCTTTGAAATACAAGCCGGTCGGCAGCAGCGGGTCGACGATCACGCCCGAGGTGTCGACGCCCCGCGCTGCCAAGTCGGCGGTCAGCCGCCGGCCGAAGCCGTCATCGCCGACCCGGCTGATCCAGGCGCTCGGCACGCCGAGCGCGCTCAGCGCGCACGCCACGTTGGACTCGGCGCCGCCGACTGAGACCGCGAACGCGCCGACGTTCTCCAGCGGCCCGGGGCCGTCGGGCAGCAGCGCCGCCATCGACTCGCCGACGCAGACCGCCCAAGGCAGCGCTTCTTCATCTCGCGAATCCCGCATCGCCGTCCGCACTCCCTCCCCGGCTGCGAGCCGCCCTGAGCCGCTTTAAGCGGCCGTAAGCCACTGTGAGCCACTGTGAGCCACTGTGAGCTGCAAGTAAGCCGCTGTAATCCGGGCCTGTGGTTCACCGTCATGTCGTTGACCGTCGTCCGGCCGAATGCTAGAACCGAAGCACAGCATACGCAACGAGCGTTGCACATAGTGCAATCACACAGGCAGAGGAATCGCATGCCGCACTCGATGTTCGGTGGCCGCACCGAGTCCGCCGGTATCGATCGAGCGCGGGTCGACGCCCTGGCCGAGGAGTGGCTGGACTGGCGGTTCAAGGCGGTGCCGCCGGAGGCCTGGGGCCGGACGGTGCAGGCGTATCTGGCTTCCGGGCCGCGGCTGTCCGAATTCGGCACCCCGCTGCTCACCCTCGACGCCGGGGCGCTGGATCACAACCTGCGGACGATGGCCGCGTGGTGCCACGACGCCGGTGTGACGCTCGCCCCGCATGGCAAGACGACGATGGCGCCGGCCTTGTGGCAGGCACAGTTGGATGCCGGTGCGGTCGGGATCACCGTCGCGAACCTGCCGCAGGTGCGGGTCGCGCGGGCCTTCGGGGTGCAGCGGGTGCTGCTCGCCAACGCGCTGGTCGACCCGGCTGGGCTGGCGTGGGTCGCGGGCGAGCTGGCGGCGGATCCGGAGTTCGCGTTCGTGGCGTGGGCCGACTCGGTGGAGACGGTCGCGTTGATGGACGCGGCGCTGCGCGCCGCCGGGGTCGGCTCCGGACCGGATCCGGAGACCGATCGGCCGGTGGAGGTGCTGGTCGAGCTCGGCGGCGTCGGCGGCCGGACCGGCGCCCGGAGCCTGGCCGAGGCGGAAGCCGTGGCGGAGGCGATCCGAGCGGCGCCGACGCTTCGGCTCGCCGGTGTCGCAGGGTACGAAGGAGCGCTCGCGCACGACGCGTCGGCCGAGGCGCTCGACACGGTGAGCGGCTACTTGCGGGACCTCGCGGCGTTGCACCATCGCCTGGAGTCTCACTACGAGACTGAGCATCCGGTGGTCTCGGCCGGCGGGAGTGCCTACTTCGACCTCGTCGCGGGAGTCCTGGCTCCGCTGGCCGGAGAATCAGAGACCGAAGTCGTTCTCCGCTCCGGCGCGTACATCGCGCATGATGACGGCTTCTACCACGGCATCTCCCCGCTCGCCCGCGGTGCCGGTGCGACGCCGTTCCGCGCCGCGATGCACGGTTGGGCGCGCGTGGTCTCTCGTCCGGAGCCCGGGCTTTCGCTGCTCGACGGCGGCAAGCGCGACTTCCCGTTCGACGAGGGCTTGCCGACTCCCCAGCTCGTCCGGGGCGCGGGCGCCGCGTCGGGCACCATCACCAAGGTGAACGATCAGCACGCTTTCCTGCGCGACGCCGGCGATTCGGCGCCGGTCGGCGCGGTGGTGCGGCTCGGTCTGTCGCATCCGTGCACCGCGTTCGACAAGTGGTCGCTGATCCCGGTCGTGGAGGACGCCGACCAGGCCGATCCGAAGGTCGTCGACCTGGTGAGGACGTTCTTCTGATGGCAGACCTGGTATTCCGCGGTGCGACGGTGGTGGACGGCACCGGGGCCGACCGCTACCGCGCGGATGTGGCGGTCACAGACGGTGTGATCAGCGATATCGCCACGCGGGCCGGCCGGCTGGCGGACGCGGACCGCGTCATCGACGCCGACGGCCTGGTAGTGGCTCCCGGCTTCATCGATATGCACGCTCACTCGGACCTGCGGACGCTCGTCGAGCGTGAGCATCCGTCCCGGGTCACGCAAGGCATCACCTCTGAAGTCCTCGGCCAGGACGGGCTGTCCTACGCACCGGTCGACGACACGACGCTGCCCGCGCTGCGCAGCCAGATCGCGGGCTGGAACGGCGATCCGGAGGACTTCGCCTGGGACTGGCGAACGGTCGGCGAATACCTGGACCGGCTCGACCGCGGCATGGCGGTCAACGCCTGCTACCTGGTGCCGCACGGCACCGTGCGGATGCTGGCGATGGGGTGGGAGAACCGGGAGCCCACCGGCGCCGAACTCGATCGGATGCGGGAACTGGTCGCGCAGGGCATGCGCGAAGGCGCGGTGGGTCTGTCGAGCGGACTGTCGTACCCGCCGGGCATGTATGCGGGCACTGATGAGCTCGTCGAGCTGTGTTCGGTGGTCGCCGCTCATGGCGGCTACCACTCGCCGCACCAGCGCTCATACGGCGCCGGGGCGCTCAGCGGCTACGCTGAGATGATCGAGATCTCGCGCCGCTCCGGCTGTCCGCTGCACTTGGCCCACGCGACCATGAACTTCGGCGTCAACGCCGGCCGCGCCGCCGAGTTCCTGGCGCTGATCGACGCGGCCATCGCCGAAGGCTGCGACATCTCCCTGGACACGTATCCGTATCTGCCCGGTTCGACGACCCTCGCCGCGCTGCTGCCGAGCTGGTCGGCCGAGGGCGGGCCGGAGGCGACGCTGGCGCGGCTGGCGGATCCGGCCGCGCGCGAGCGGATCCGGCGCGACGTCGAGGAGAACGGCAGCGACGGCAACAGCGGCATGGTCATCGACTGGCGGACCATTGAGATCTGTGCCGTTGCCAACCCTACGGACCTCGCGGATCCCACGGGCCTCGCGGACGCCTCGGACGCCTTGGACCTCGCGGACGCCTCGGATGTCCGGGCACCGGACCGAGCGGAGCAGCTGATCGGTCGGACGGTCGCGCAGATCGCCCAGACGCGCGGCGTCACCGGTACCGAGGCCTTCCTCGACCTGCTCGTCTCCGACCGCCTCGGCACCACGATCCTGCACCACGTCGGCAACGAGGAGAACGTGCGCGCCATCATGCGCCATCCGGCACACACCGTCGGCAGCGACGGACTCCTCATCGGCGCCCGGCCGCACCCGCGCGCCTGGGGCACGTTCCCGCGCTATCTCGGCCACTACGGCCGCGATCTCAGGGTGTTGACGCTGGAGGAGGCGGTCGAGCGGATGACCGGCCGGCCGGCCCGCCGGCTCCGTCTGGAGCGGCGTGGCCTGGTCCGGGCCGGGTATCACGCGGACCTGGTGGCGTTCGATCCGGCGACGGTGCGCGACGCCGCGACGTTCGCCGAACCGCGCCGGCCCGCGGTGGGCATGCACGAGGTGCTGGTCAACGGCGTGGCCGTGCTGACCGGCGGCCGGCCGACCGGCGCGCTGCCCGGCCGGGCGCTGCGCCGTACCGAGACAGGGGTATCAGCACTATGACGTTCGAGCTTCCGCACCGGGACTTCCGCGCGACGCTGGCCGCCGCGCCGGTGATAGCCGTGGTCCGCGCGCCGTCCATCCCCGACCCGCCGGCGCTGTGCGCCGCGCTGGCGGCCGGCGGCATCGCCTGGACCGAGCTGACGTTCAGCACCCCGGACGTGGTGCCGGCGCTGCGCGCGGCGGTCGCCGACGGGCACTGGGTCGGCGCCGGGACCGTGCTCACCGCGGCCCAGGCCGCCGAGGCGATCGCGGCCGGCGTGGGCTTCCTGGTGACGCCCGGCGTGCGGCCGGAGGTCGCGGCGATCGCGCACGAGGCCGGGGTGCCGGTCGTCCTCGGCGCCTTGACGCCGACCGAGGTGGCGGCCGCCCTCGAACTCGGGGCCGCCGCGGTGAAGATCTTCCCGGCGCGCGCCTTCGGCCCCGGCTACTTCAAGGATCTGCAAGGCCCGTTCCCGGGCGTCCCACTGGTCGCCTCCGGAGGCGTCAACGCCGACAACGCCGCCGACTTCCTGGCCCGGGGCGCGCTGGCGGTCTGTGCCGGGACGGAGGTGGTGCCGCCGGACGTGGTCGCCGCCGGCGATTGGGACGAGATCACGCGGCGGGCGAAGGCTTTCGTGGATGCGGTGGGGCCGGCGGCGTCACCGGTGTGATGCTTGCCCACGAGCCCGGTACGCAGAGCAGCAGCTTGGCCACGAAGAGAAGTCTTCCGAGGTGACGGCGGGGAGCTGACACTTCATCTGTCCCCGCCGCAAATGAAGCCTCAGCTCCCGGCCCACCAGAGCATTGTGCTTAGAACTCCGCGATACGCCAAGGCTTGTTGCCGATCAGTTATCAACCTTTGCGCGGGGATGACCGATTCGTGACCCTCTGTGCAACGCTCGGGCGCCGCACACCAGGGTGCCCCTGCTTCAATGAACCCCATGACGCCCCGGCCGAGCCCGATCCCGCCCGCGATAGCCGCGCTGCCCCGCGACCCCCGCGGCTACCCGATCCCCGCGATCACGCCGCGCGACGCCGAAGGCAGCCCGACGTTCGCCATCACCGGCACCGCCCGCACCCTGGTCTGCGCCGTCGAGCGGCGCTGCTCGATCTGCGGCACCCCGATGGCCCCCGGCCCGGTCTACCGCGTGATCGCCGCCGCCGAGACCGAGGCCCTGGCCGCCGCCCAGGCCGCCGGCCGCACCGCCACCAACAAGGCCCCCTCCCCCGAACCCCCGGGCCACCGCGAGTGCATGCTCTTCGCCGCCTTCACCTGTCCCTTCCTCGCCCGCCCCAACGCCCGCCGCGGCCAGGACGCCCACGTCTTCGGCGAATCCCTGACCCGCGGCACCGCCCGCGGCTCCGCCACCGACGACCACAGCGGCACCCAGATCGGCGGCGCCGTAGCCGGCTTCGCCGACTTCGAGTTCCGCTACACCCCCGGCGAACAAGTGGCCTTCCTCTTCACCGGCCTCACCGAACTCCGCCCCCACCACCTCGGCGCCGACCAGATCCCGGAACTGACAGCAGTGCTGGCAGCCCTCGGCGAACCGCCCCCAGCGCCGACCGGCGAGCCCTGCCCGCCATACCTGCTCGACGACGAGTCCGCCGCAGAGGCCCGGGCCAGGGAGATCCTGGAGGCCGCCATGGCGCGGCAGCGGGGCGGGGGCGCGGGAGGCTGATACAGCGGGACGGCCGATTCCTGCGCCGCACGAAGCGTCGCCGACCCAGTGCTCGCCGAGCCTCAGCGACGCTGGAAGTCGGACACAACGCGCAGACCTGCATACGCGGATCAGAACGCCGAGAAACCCCCAAGTGCCTCGACCAGCGATACAGCACCGATGAAAGCCAGCAGGCCACCGGCGGCGCGCAGCATGGGGACGACGTCCGGCACCGCCAGTCCGGCACGCCCGGTGCGCCACTGCCGTGCGGCGGCGTTGAAGTGCTGAACCGGCTGCCGGTCCAGACCGCCGGTGGCTGAGGGGAGGTCCGGACCGCCGGTCAGCCAGCGCGCCCACATGTCCGCATAGCCGCGCAGGTTGGCGGCCAGCGTGGCGCCATGGACGAGCGCCACACCGCCCCACAGCAATTTGAACCAGTTCACGAGCGCCGCCCCCCTTAGTAATCCGTGCCTCTTCGCCTCAGCGTCGAGGCACGTCAGCACCCTGTCAAGCCGTCACGCCGGCTTCGACCCGATCCGCATCACCGGCCCAGTCGTGTCCGCAAAGAAGTCATTCCCCTTGTCATCGACAACAATGAAAGCCGGGAAGTCCTCCACCTCGATCCGCCACACGGCCTCCATCCCCAGCTCCGCGTACTCCAGCACCTCGACCTTCTTGATGCAGTCCTGAGCCAGCCGGGCGGCCGGGCCGCCGATCGAGCCGAGGTAGAAGCCGCCGAATTCGGCGCAGGCGTCGGTGACCTGCTTCGAGCGGTTGCCCTTCGCCAGCATCACCATGGAGCCGCCGGCGGCCTGGAACTGGGCGACGTAGGAGTCCATGCGGCCGGCTGTGGTCGGGCCGAAGGAGCCTGAGGCGTAGCCTTCGGGGGTCTTGGCCGGGCCGGCGTAGTAGACCGGGTGGTCCTTCAGGTACTGGGGCATCGGTTCGCCGGCGTCGAGGCGTTCCTTGATCTTCGCGTGCGCGATGTCGCGGGCGACGACCAGCGTGCCGGTCAGGGACAGCCGGGTCTTCACCGGGTAGCGGGACAGCTCGGCGCGGATCTCGGCCATCGGGCGGCTGAGGTCGAGGCGGACCACCTCGTCATCGAGGTGGTCGTCCGTGGTCTCGGGCAGGAAGTGGCCCGGTTCGAACTCCAGCTGCTCCAGGAACACGCCGTCCTTGGTGATCTTGCCGAGGGCCTGGCGGTCGGCGGAGCAGGAGACCGCCATCGCCACCGGCAGGGAGGCGCCGTGCCGGGGCAGGCGGATGACGCGGACGTCGTGGCAGAAGTACTTGCCGCCGAACTGGGCGCCGATGCCGATGCGCCGGGTCAGCTCCAGGACCTCGGCCTCCAGCTCCAGGTCGCGGAAGCCGTGGCCGGTCGGCGAGCCCTGCTTCGGCATCGTGTCCAGGTAGTGCGCCGAGGCGTACTTGGCGGTCTTCAGCGCGAACTCCGCCGACGTGCCGCCGATGACGATCGCCAAGTGGTACGGCGGACAGGCCGCTGTCCCCAGGGAGCGGATCTTCTCCTCCAGGAACTTCAGCATCGCCTTGGGGTTCAGGATTGCCTTCGTCTCCTGATACAGGTACGACTTGTTCGCCGAGCCGCCGCCCTTGGCCATGAACAGGAACTTGTACGCGTCGCCGTCGGTGGCGTACAGCTCCACCTGCGCCGGCAGGTTCGAGCCGGTGTTCTTCTCGTCCCACATCGTCAGCGGCGCCATCTGCGAGTAGCGCAGGTTCAGCCTGGTGTAGGCGTCGTACACGCCACGCGCGATGTGCGCCTCGTCGCCGCCGGAGGTCAGCACGTTCTGACCGCGCTTGCCCATCACGATCGCGGTGCCGGTGTCCTGGCACATCGGCAGGACGCCGCCGGCGGAGATGTTGACGTTCTTCAGCAGGTCCAGCGCCACGAACCGGTCGTTCGGCGAGGCCTCGGGGTCGTCCAGGATGTTCCGCAGCTGCTGCAGGTGCCCGGGCCGCAGGTAGTGCGCGATGTCGTGCATCGCGGTCTCGGTGAGCAGCCGCAGCGCCTCCGGCTCGACCTGCAGGAAGGTCCGGCCCCCCGCCTCGATGGTGCTGACGCCCTCGGCGGTGAGCAGACGGTACGGGGTCTCGTCCGGCCCCGCGGGGAGGAGGTCGGCGTACTCGAAGTCAGGCATGTCCCCAGCGTACTCACGGTGTGTGGGCACCTCTGCTGTGCCGTAGGCCACATCCCGGCCGCCCTCCCGGAAACCCTGGCCACACCCTCGCGCGCCGTTTGCCATTAAACATCATACGTCTTACCATCGGATGCATGACGATCTCGCTCGAGCGCCCCGGCCCCGCCTCCATAAAGCGCCTCGGCGAACGCGCGGAGCGCCTCGGCGAGCCGTCCCGCCCGGCCGACCCCGGCGAACGCCGCCAGCAGAATCTGGCCGGCGGCGCGCTGATCCTGGCCGGCATCGTCGTCGTCGCAGCCAACCTGCGCCTGGGCGTGTCCTCCACCGGCCCGCTGCTGGACCAGCTCCGCGACCGCCTGCACCTCGGCGGCGCCGTCGTCACGCTGCTGCCCACGCTCTGGGTGGTGATCTTCGCCTTCGCCGGCCCGGCCGGCTCCAGCCTGGCCCGCCGCTTCGGCGCCGGCTCGGTCCTGGCCGCGAGCCTGGCGGTGCTGGTCGCCGGCTCCGCGGTGCGCGGCATCCCCGACGTCCCGGGCCTGCTCGCCGGCTCGGTGCTGGCCGGCGTCGGCATAGCCCTGGGCAACGTCCTGCTGCCGGTCGTGGTCCGCACCTACTTCCCGCACCG
>JABFWL010000313.1 GCA_013362315.1 Catenulispora sp.
CACTGACCGACGCCGACACCAGCCCACCCCCCCCCCAGCGCCGCACGAGCTCCAGCCACCTGAATCAACCGACCCAGCAGCGGCGGCCCAGCCAGCTGCCAGCCGGTTTGGACAGCAGGTTCGCGGCGGACCACCACCGCATGCCGCGGTGGCGCAGCGACCGCCACGGCGAACGGTCGCCGCCGCGGGTCTCACGAGTCGGAACGGAACGGCTCTTCCCACCGACGAAGGCAGGCAGTAATGATGTGTTCACAGAAAGAAATCGAGACGGATCGAGGGTGGGAATCGAGGCGAGGAAGTGCCGAAAGCAACCGGAATCGGTGTCGACAAAATCGTGACACGGCCTGAGAAACGCTCTCACGTGCGGTTCTCCGCCAGCCCCGGCCCCGCCCTTTTGCTCCACTTGACCAGGTATCTAACAACAAACTGTGAATTCGATCATAGCCTGCCGGTAGTATTTGACCAGTCGCGACTCGTTGACCTTGAGTGAAGCGGCTGTCACTAATGTGAATTACACGGGGAGACACCATGGCCGAGCACATATCCACGCCCGCCGAACAGGCTCTGCTCCAGGCTTTCCAAGCCCGGGGCCACCGGGCGTTGCTCCTCAACGGCACCACGGTGCAGCTGATCACGCCGAGCGGCGCCCGGCACGTGGAAGCGGCCCAGTGGCTGCGCGAGGCGGCACCGCTGCACCCCTCCCAGCTGCCCGGCTTCTCAGACCAGTTCGTCACCTGGGCACTTCAGGCCCTTGACAGCGGCAGCCACAGCGGCGGCAGCGGCAGCCACGGCGGCAGCCACAGTGGCGGCGCCAGCGGCCCCGCCAGCCCCGCCGGACCGGACCTGGCATCGGAGAAGCTCTCGGTCTTCCTCTACACCGAGGAAGCCGTCGGCAAGTACCGCGGCGGCAACCTGATGCTGCGCGACGTCGCGCCGGGCCTGCTCCAGATGGTCATGACCGACGAACCGGACGGCGGCTTCTCCGGCTTGGACCGCGGCCGGCTCCCGGCGGCCGAGCAGGACGTCTTCGCCGCCGCCGTCAGCCGCTCGCTCGCCGGCGAGCACTCGGTCGGTACCCACGAGTTCGCCTACGGCGTCCTCACCTACGTCCAGACCAAGCGCCCGGACGCCGCCGCCCACCTGCACGTCCTGTCCCGCCACGTCAAACCGGCCGAGCACCCCCACGGCGCGCTGGTCTCCTTCCCGTCCGCCGACTACGTGCTGATGTATCCGCTCGGCCAGGCCCACCCCCTGGAGTCGATGTTCGACATGAAGAACGCCACCGAGCAGATCGGCGGCAAGGCGGCGCGCGCCATCACCGACCAGCTCTTCTGGTGGCGTCCCGGCAGCTACGAGTACCTGTCCGAAGCCGACGCGCTCCGCAGCGGCCAGCTCCCGCAGCTCCGCCCGGTCGGCATGACCATGGACGAGCGGAACGCCGCGACCGGCTCGGTCGACGTCCAGCTGACGACGCCGGAGACCGGTGAGCTGTTCTCGTTGTTCGGGGCGTAGGGCAGGCCGCTCCACATAAGCAGGCCAGGCCGCTCCGCATGACCAGGGCAGCCCGCTCCCCATGAGAGGATCGCTTATGTGACGGTGAGTAGCGAGGAGTTGGAAAAGGCGGCCGAGACGCTCCGGGCCGGAGGCCTGGTGGCGGTGCCGACCGAGACGGTCTACGGCCTGGGTGCCGACGCCGAGAACCCGGCGGCGCTCGCGCGCGTCTTCCAGGCCAAGGGCCGTCCACCGACTCATCCGCTGATCGTGCACATCGGCGAGTCCGACCACCTGGACCGCTGGGTCCGTGAGGTGCCGGAGACGGCGCGGCTGCTGGCCGCGGCGTTCTGGCCGGGGCCGTTGACGCTCGTGCTGCGCCGCTGCGCGCGCGTGCCGCTGGCGGCGACCGGCGGCCTGGAAACCGTCGCGATCCGGATGCCCGACCACCCGGTGGCCCTGGCGCTGCTGGCGGAGTTCGGCGGCGGCATCGCCGCTCCGTCGGCCAACCGCTTCGGCTCCGTCAGCCCCACCACCGCCGAGCACGTCCGCGCCGAACTCGGCGCCGCCGTCGACGTGGTGCTGGACGGCGGACCGTGCACGGTCGGCGTGGAGTCCACCATCGTCGACCTCTCCGGCGACGCACCGCGCCTGCTGCGCCCCGGCGGCGTCACCCGCGAAGAACTCGAGACGGTCCTGGGTCAGGCGGTTCCCGACGGCGCGTCCGACGGCGTCCGCGTGCCGGGGCAGCACCCCTCGCACTACGCGCCGGCGGCCAAGGTCGTGCTGGTCGATGCCGAGCAGGTCGTCGCCGAGGCGGAGCTGGCCGACAAGCAGGGGCATCGCGTAGGCGTCCTGCTGCCGGCTTCGCAGACCGGGATGCCGGTGACGGCGCACACCGTGATCACCGTCCCGGCGACGGACGCGGACTACGCACGCGGACTGTACGGCTTCCTGCGCGAGTTCGACCGGCAGGGGTGCGACTTGGTCATCGCCTGTCTGCCGCCACGCGAAGGGCTCGGGCTGGCCATCGCGAACCGGCTCGGCCGCGCTGCCGGTCCGCGCCCGGGCGCGTAGCTCCGCGCAGACCTACTAGGCCCGCACGGACCTGCGCAGACCCGCGCAGACCCGCGCAGACCAACCCGCGCAGCCACCGCCCCGGCGCGTAGCTCCCGCCGCGCCACACAGCCCTGCCCGGCTCAGGCGGACGCGGCCGCGGCTGCGTCCGCCACCGCGCCAGCGGCATCGACCCCGTTGCGCGTCACCAACTCGGCGCTGCCATCGACCAGCCGGTAGACCAGGCCCACAACAGCGGTCTCACCGGCCTGCACCGCCTGCGAAAGGATCCGAGAGCGGTCCAGGAGCAGATCCACGGTGTGTCGTATCTGCTCGGTGATGAAGTCCCGGTCCTCGGTGTGGCCGGCGGCCTTCGCCGCGAGAACCGAAGGCATGACCTTCTCGATCACGTCCCGCACATAGCCGTCAGCGGTAGTGCCCTCGGCCACCGCCTCCCGAGCCGCACCCACCGCCCCGCACGAGTCGTGGCCCAGCACCACGACCAGCGGGCAGTTCAGCACCGCCACTCCGTACTCGACACTGCCCAGCACCTCCGGCCCGATGACATGCCCGGCGGTCCGGACCACGAACATGTCGCCCAGCCCCCGGTCGAAGATGATCTCGGCGGCCAGCCGCGAGTCGGAGCAGCCGAACAGCACCGCGAACGGCGCCTGCCCCGGAGCCAGATCGGCCCGCCGCGCCGCGTCCTGGTTCGGATGCTCCGGCGCCCCGGCGACGAACCGCCGGTTTCCAGCCAGGAGCATCGAGAAGGCCTCGTCAGGTGTCAGCGTCGAGGAAGTCGTCATGTACGCAGATTACGACCGCCGCCCGCAGCCCGGCACGGCTGTCCACCCCGGGTCCGCGCGTCGGCGGCTGGACCGTGCTGAGTGCGCGGGGTAGCCAGAGCGAGGCCGGACCGTCCTTCGCGGCGCTCGCCGATCTGCTCGATCCCGAGCGTCGCTGATTGTCGTTGACGCTGTGCGCAGAGCCTCCTCAGTTCACTGCGACGCCGACCAGTTTCTCCAGAAACCGGTCCACCTGATCCTCCAGCGAGGGCCAGGGCAGGTCGGGCTGGTTGACGCGCATCGAGACCGTCCCGTGCACCGCCGCGCGCAGATCCAGCGTGACCAGCTCCGGGTCGCCGGCCGGGGCGAGGCCGGCGTCCATGCAGCGGCGGACGGCCGCCACTGAGCGCTCGGCGAAGTCCTTCTTGAACGCCATCGCGTTGCGCTGATTCAGCGTGCTCTCGTGCAGGACCTTGTACAGGCCGGGATGGTCGTGCGCCCAGCGGCCGAGGACCAGGGTGCGGCCCCGGAGCTGCGCGACCGGGTCCGGAGCGCCGGCGGCTTCGGCGGCGTCGACGGCCGCGGTGAGGTCGGCGTGGCAGTCGGCCAGCGCGGCCAGCACGAGGGCGTCGCGGTCGGCGAAGTGCAGGTAGACCGACGTCGCCGCGATGCCGATCTCCCGGGCGACGGCGCGCAGCGACAGCGCCTGGTCGTCGGCGAGCTCGTCGAGCATCCGGCAGGCGGTCTCGATGATCTCCTCGCGCAGGCGTTCGCCCTGGCCGCGGCGGTTGCGGCCGCGGGGCCCGGCCTGGGATGCGGCGGTGGCTGGCATCCCGCCATTGTACGGCCGACACCCGTAGCGCTACAGTCGTAGCGCTACCAACGTAGTGCTACAGCTGTTCTGCTGTAGCGTGCCCGGTCGCCGCCCCCCGGCGGCCGGGCCCCCGTCTGCGCGTTCCGATCAGGAGCCTTCGATGACGTCCGACCCGATCTCCCCGCCCGCCGACGACATCCGCCAGCCGGTGTCGCAGCTTTCGAACACCGAACCCGCCCGGCCTCCGAGCCCCGCCCCCGAGCCCGCCGCGGCCCCGGATCCGCGCCGCTGGTGGACCCTCGCCGCGGTCGCCACCGCCCAGCTCATGGTGGGCCTGGACCTGACGATCATGAACATCGCGCTGCCCTCGGCCCAGCGTTCGCTGCACATGTCCGACCCGACCCGGCAGTGGGTCATCACCGCGTTCGCCCTCGGCTATGGCAGCCTTCTGCTCCTCGGCGGCCGCCTCACCGACCTGCTCGGGCGACGCAGGGGTCTGCTGATCGGCGTGACCGGCTTCGCCCTGGCCTCCGCCCTCGGCGGCATAGCCGGGAACCCCGGGACCCTGCTCACCGCTCGTGCGCTGCAAGGCGTCTTCGGCGCGCTCATGACGCCCTCGGTCCTGGCCTCCCTGGCCGCCGCCTTCCCCACGCCGGCCGAGCGCGGCAAGGCCTTCGGCGTCTACGGCACCGTGATGGGCAGTTCCTCAGGGCTCGGAGTGATGCTCGGCGGCGTGCTCACCGAGTACCTGAACTGGCGCTGGTGCATGTTCGTGAACCTGCCGATCGCCGCGGTCGCCGGCGCCGGAGTCCTGTACGCGGTCCGGCCGGTCCCGCGTGCGCCGGGAGTCCGGGTCGACGTGGTCGGGGCGTTGCTGGCCACAGCTGGGATGGCCGCGCTGGTCTTCGGGTTCTCGCGCGCCGAAGTCGACGGCTGGGGGGCGGGCGTCACCATCGGCTCCCTGATCGCCGGCGTCGTCCTGCTCGCCGCCTTCCTCATCGCGCAGACTCGGATCAGCGCGCCGCTGCTGCCGCTGCGCGTGCTGCGCAACCGGCGCCGCGCGGGCTCCTACCTCGCCGTGCTGAGCCTGGCGATCGGCTTCTTCGCAGCGCTCTTCTTCCTTACCTTC
The DNA here is from genome assembly GCA_013362315.1 of Catenulispora sp. Taxonomy (GTDB): domain Bacteria; phylum Actinomycetota; class Actinomycetes; order Streptomycetales; family Catenulisporaceae; genus Catenulispora. The sequence continues at coordinate 5,276 of JABFWL010000313.1, forward strand.
TACCTCCAGGACGTCCTGCGCTATTCACCGGTCAAGGCCGGACTGGCCTTCCTGCCGCTCACCGTCGGGCTCATGGCCGGCGTGCGCGTGGTGAGCCGGCTGCTGGCCCGGGCACCGGTCCGCGCGCTGCTCGGTCCCGGTCTGCTCACCATGGCCGTCGCCGTCGGACTGCTCGGCCTGCTGCGCACCGACAGCGGCTACTGGTCGCACGTCTTCCCGGTGTTCCTGCTGGTCGGCCTCGGCGCCGGCTGGGTGCTGGTGACGGCCAACAGCACCGCGACGCTCAACGCGGGCCGCGACACCGCCACCGCCGGCGCGCTGGTGATGACCTCGCAGCAGATCGGCGCCTCGCTCGGCACGGCGCTGCTCAGCACGATCGCCGGCACCGCCGCCGCGACCTACCACCGCGCCCACCCCGGCGCGACCGCCGCCACGGCGACCGTGCACGGGTTGAACGTCGCGAGCGTCGGAGCGGCCGGGGCGCTGACCGTGGCGGCGGTCGCCGTGATGGCCATCGCCGGGTCCTGATTCGCCACCGCCTCACCGCAGCTGGTCGCGGCGCCGGATGAGGTAGGCGGTCTCGCCGGTGTTGCCGGCCAGCTCGATCGCGCGGTCGTAGGCCGCGCGCGACTCTCGGCTGCGGCCCAGCCGGCGCAGCAAGTCCGCGCGGGTGGCGTGGTAGGCGTGGTAGCCCGCCAGCCGGGGCTCGAGGCGGTCGACGGCCGCCAGCGCCACCTCCGGGCCGTCGACCTCCGCGACCGCGATGGCCCGGTTGAGGGCGACGACCGGCGAGGGGTCGATGCGTACGAGCTGGTCGTACAGGGCGACGACCTGCGACCAGTCGGTGTCCCGGATGTCGCGGGCGCAGGTGTGCACGGCGTTGATCGCCGCGAGCAGCTGGTAGCGGCCCGGGGCCGCGCCGGCAGTGGCAGCGGCGAGACGTTCGCGCACCAGCCGGTGGCCCTCGGCGATCAGGCCCCGGTCCCAGGCACCGCGATCCTGCTCGTCGAGGGAGACCAGCTCACCGCCGGCCGAGACCCGGGCCGACCGGCGGGCCTCGATGAGCAGCATCAGCGCCAGCAACCCGGCCACCTCGCCGTCCTGCGGCAGCAGCTCCCGGATCAGCCGGGTGAGCCGGATGGCCTCGGTCGTCAGGTCCTGCCGGATCGGGTCGGTGTCGGGGCCGCTGGCCAGATAGCCCTCGTTGAACACCAGGAACAGGACGGTGAGCACAGCCGAGACCCGCGCTGGGAGGTCTGCGGCGGACGGCACGCGATAGGGGATGTTCGCCGCCTTGATCTTGCCCTTCGCGCGAGTGATCCGCTGTCCCACCGCGCTCTCGGCGACGAGGAAGGCGCGCGCGATCTCCGGCACCGTCAGCCCGCCGACCATGCGCAGCGTCAACGCCAGCCGTGCCTCCACCGCCAGTGCCGGGTGGCAGCAAGTGAAGATCAGCCGGAGCCGGTCGTCGTCGATGGCGCCCAGCGGCTCTGGCGGGGTGTCGTCGTGCAGCATCTGGGCCTCCTTGTGTTTGTCGTCGCGCTTGTTCTCGCGCCGGATCCGGTCGATGGCCTTGCGCTGTGCGGTGGTGGTCAGCCAGGCGCCCGGGTTCGGCGGCACGCCGTCGGCCCGCCACCGCTCGACCGCCGTCGCGAACGCCTCGGCCGCCGCCTCCTCAGCGATGTCGAGGTCGCCGAACCGCCTGGTCAACGTGGCCACCACCCGGGACCACTCGGTACGGTGGGCCTCGGCGGCCGCCTGCTCGACGTCGTTCACTCTGTTCCCTTCCGGACTCACGACCAGGGGTGGACAGTCTCACCCTCTACTACGAACGACATCGCCGTGATCCGACACGGGCTTCGCGAGTGGCGCGAGTGGCGCCGGGGTTGAATATCAGAGCTCCGAAATGGAGAGTCATACGATGTGTCGACGCCTCTCATCAACCCCTCGCGCTTCGACGGGCCACTGGTGGAACGGGGCGCGGAGCTCGCGCGCCTGACGCGGGCCGTCAGACGCCTGCGTTCGGGACGCGGTGCCGTCCTGGACATCGCCGGCGATCCGGGCATGGGCAAGACCAGCTTGCTGGCCGCGCTCGCCGGGATGATCGCCGGGTCGGGCCCGCGGCTGGCCCGCGGCCACGCGGTCCGCGGCGACGTCGTCTCCGGCCAGATCTTCCGGAACGCCTGGGAGGAGCATCCCGAGCTCGGGACCCGGGACGCCGGCGACGCTTTGGACCCCCAGACGGCCCGGTCCCTGGTGAGCGGTTGGGCGGCCGGCTCCGGCGGCGCGGTCCTGCTCGACGACGTGCAGTGGTGCGACCCGAGGTCGGTCGAGATCGCCGTGCACCTGGTTCGCAACCCGGTGCCGGGGCCGTTCCTGCTCGCTCTGTCGCACCGTCCGCGGCAGACGAGCCCAGCGCTGCTGGACGCGCTGGACGACGGCGTCCGCGCCGGGACCGTGACCCGGATCGCCGTGCCGCCGCTGACCGCGGAGGCGATCTGGGAACTCGCCGCGCGCTGGACCGGCGGCGCGGCGGCGAACGCCACAGGCGCGGACGACGCCCACGACCGCCGGCTGGCCGACGCCGCCGGCGGCAGCCCTCGCAATCTCCGGATCCTGCTCGCGGCCGGCTGGGATCCGGTGCTGTGGCCGTTCCAGGCCGGCGGCGACCCCGGCGCGCTGCTGCGCGAGGCGGCGGCACTGACCTCGGAACTCAGCGCCCTGTCGAAGGAGGCCGACTCCGTGCTGCGCGCGGCCGCCATTCTGGGCGACCCGTTCCGGCCCGAGGACGTCGCCGAGGTCTGCGGGCTCCCAGCCGACCGCGTCCTGATCGCCCTCGGCGAGCTGTCGCGGGCCGATCTGGTGCGGCCGCGCGAACGCGGGGAGTTCGGGTTCCGCGATGCGGTGCTGGGACACACCGCCCATGAGCATTCCAGCCTCTCCGAACAGTCAGCGGGACACCGGCGGGCGTTGGATCTGCTCGCCGGGCGGGAGACCGCTGCCTCGGCGTTGGCGCGGCACGCCGAGCACCTGTTGGGCACCGACTCCCGGACCAACGCCCCGATCCTGGCCCGGGCCGCCGCCGAGGTGGTGGCCCGTGACCCGGCCGCCGCCGCGCACTGGTCGGGCCTGGCCCTCGACCACACCCCGCACGGCGGCCAGGCGCGCGCCGAGCTGGAGGTCCTGCGCAGCCGGGCGCTGATCGCCGTGGGCCGGCTGGACGAGGCCAGGACCCTGGTCCACGACGTGCTGGGCCGGGTGGCGGACCTGCCGTGGCAGCTCGCGCTGCGGGCCTACGGGGCCGCGGCGGACGTCGAGCGGCTGCTCTGCCGGTACTCCGAGGCCGAGGCCATCGCCGCCACCGCCCTCGGCCTGCTGCCGCCGCCGGGGGAGGGCGGCGCGCTCCCGCTTGAGGCCGTCACCATGCTCTACGAGTACGCGCTGGTGCAGTCGCTGCGCGGAGACCACGTCCAAGCCCGCGCGATGCTCCACACAGCGGTGGCCGCCACCGCTCGGCCGACGCACCCGACGGAAGTCGCGATCCGCTGCCTGGCGGTGTGTCAGGATGCTTACCTGGGTGACGTCGCCGACGCGCTCACGGCGGCACGGCAGTGCGCCGGCGCTGTGGACGCGCTGGCCGATCCGCAGGCCGGACAGGCCCCTGAGATGTTCGTGACGCTCGGCGTCGCGGAGTTCTATCTAGAACGCTTCGACGACGCGTCGCGGCACCTGAAGCGCGGTTTGAAAGTCGCCGGCGGCGGCACGCAGCTGCATGTGGTCCTGCACCAGCTCCTTGGGCTGTCGGTCGTCGACTTGTTCACCAGCCGGCTGGAGACCGCCGCGCAGTGGGTGGCCCAGGCCGAACAGCTTGCCGCCGCGATCGGCTCCCGGGAAGGAGTCGGCCTGGCCAAGGCGGTCCGGGCGTCCGCTTTGACCTGGAGTCGGGGTCGACGCGACCTGCCGGAGATCCTCCTCCTCGTCGACTCCGCGATCCTGGACGTAGAAGCCGAGCCCAGCTGGTGGGCCTTCAGCGCGCTCGGCTTGGCGGCACAGGTGCAACTGCTCGCCGGCGACCCCGAGGGTGCGCTGCGTACCATGCTCGAACGTGCCGACGGGCAGGACGTCGCGGCGGCGCAACCGGTCCTCGAACCCTCGCTCAAAGCCCTGATGGCCATGGCCGCTCTCCGATGCGGCGACATGTCGGCAGCGCGACGCTGGACCGAGGATGCGGAATCCGCTGCCGCGCGGCTGGCGCTTCCCAGCCAGACCGCGAGCGCCCTGCGCGCCCGAGCCGCACTGCACCTGGCCGAAGGGCGACCGGACCGCGCTGTCGATCTCTTCGAGCAGGCCGCAGACCGATTTCACCGTGCCGGAGCGCCGATCCAGCGCGCTTGGACGCAGGTGATGGGAGCGTCCGCAGTAGGTGCGACACAGGGCGTTGAAACGGCGCTGGGCTGGCTGGACGCCGCATCGGCCGAAGCCGAAACGCTCGGCGCGCAGTGGCTGCGCGAGGAGGCGGCCCACGCGGAGTCCGAGTTGCGGACCGGCCGGGGCGATGCCGGCTCCGCGCGTGGAGCGGGTGACGGGCCGCTGGCCATGCTGAGCGATCGGGAACGGGAGATCGCGGCGCTCGCCGCCGCGGGCCTGCGGTCGCGGGAGATCGCTCAGCGGCTGTTCCTAAGCCCGCGAACAGTCGAAGCGCACTTGGGCCGGGTGTACCGCCGTCTCGGAGTCTCGTCACGGGGCGAGTTGCCCCGCATCATCGGCAACCGAGAGGGGCGTGCCTAGCCGGGAGTTCTCGCAGAGAAGGGAGGGCGCGCATAGTGCCGGAAGCGGCGTGCCAACAGGGCCTTCCGGGGGATTTCCTCGTCAATGGGGTATTTATCGGCGCAGCTCCGGGAATCCGACTGAAGTGATCTTCAGGCTTTCGCGCAGAATCGGGACGTTCGCCGTCGCAGCCATTCTCGCGCTGGCCGCCGTGGCGCTCTCCGCGACGCCTGCCGCCGCTGCGGGCAAGGCCGTCTACATCACCTTCGACGACGGGCCCAGCATCTACACCCCGAAGGTCCTCAAGGTGCTGTCGCAGTACGGCGTCCGCGCCACGTTCTTCGAAGTGGGGCAGAACGTCGCCGCGCACCCCTCCCTGACCTCACAGGTGTACCGGGCCGGCCACAGCGTCCAGAACCACACCTGGTCCCATCCTGACCTGCGCACGCTGTCGGCGGCGCAGTTCGCGTTCCAGGTGAACGCCACGGACCAGCAGATCCGCGCACACACCGGCTACCGCCCCTGCTGCCTGCGGCCGCCCTACGGCGCGGTGAACGCCACTGTGCGGGCGCTGACGGCGCAGCTCGGCAAGAAGCTCGCACTGTGGACGGTCGACCCGCGCGACTGGTCCCGCCCCGGAGCCTCAGCCATCAGATGGCGCGTCCTCAGCCAGGTCCACCCGGGATCGGTGGTGCTGCTCCACGACGGCGGCGGCGACCGCAGCCAGACCGTCGAGGCGCTGAGCGGGATTCTCAAGACCCTGAAAGCCCGCGGCTACACGTTCCCGACGTGGGCCCGGTGATAACGGTTCGGTAACGCCGCCGGCCGGCTGTCAGCAGACGGCGCCGCCAGCGGAGTCTGGATGGCATGGAGGAAGGCTTCGAGCAGTTCCTGGCGGCGCGGTCCGCGGCGTTGTTCCGTACCGCGCTGCTCTTGACCGGCGATCCCCACGCGGCGGACGACCTGGTCCAGGCGACGTTCGAGAAGGTGTGCCGCAAGTGGGGCCAGGTGGCGCGCGCGGATTCGCCCGAGGCGTACGTCCGCCGCATCCTGGTGAACCTCGTGAAGGACGGGCGCCGCGACCGCAGCCGGCACGACCTCCCGCTGACCGAGGAACTGGTCGGCGGCGCCGACCCCTTCCGGCGCACCGACCAGCGCGACGAGCTGATCAGGGCTTTGCACCGCCTGCCGCTGCGCATGCGGACGGTCCTGGTCCTGCGCTATTTCGACGACTTCGACGCCCCCGCCATCGCCGCGCTGCTGGGCGTCTCCCAGGCGACGGTGCGCTCGCAGTGTGCCCGCGGCCTGGCCAGGCTCCGCGCCGAAGTCGAAGCGGCCGGCTCCCTGACGTCCGAGCGAGGCTTTGGAGAGGCCTGACCATGACCACACCGGGACATCACGACACGACGGACCGCTCCGACTTCGAGCAGGAACTGGCGGACGCGATGGCGGACTTCACGAACCGCTTCCAGGCGCCGGAATACCTCCCCGGGACCTTCGGCGCGAAGGCCCGCCGGACACCCCCTTGGCTCACGCGCCGCGGGCCGGCCTGGCTGGCCGCGGCATCGATTCTGGCGCTCAGTGGCGCCGTCGTGGCGACCGTCGGGGTGTACCGGTCCGCCGACTCGTCGTCCCCCGGTACGGGCAGCCCGAGGCCGCACCCCTGGACCGGACCCAGCAAGGACAACCCGGGGCCGGGCATCGCCATGAACGCGATCTTCGATGCGGCGGTGCGGTATCAGAACCCGGCTACGGCGGACCAGGTCGACCTGGCGATGGTCCGGAGCTTCTTCAAGGATGATGCCGCGTTCGCAGCCATCTGGGGCCGTGACTCCCTGGGCGTCACGTGCAACCAGCACGTCGACGGCTACCGCATCACCTACGCCAGAGTCGACCTCTACGCCAAGGGCAAGCACCTGCCGATCAGAGTGGCCGTCGTCTTCACCACCGATGAGACTCGGATCTCCGAGATCCTTTGCGCACCGGACAACGCGGCGGCGCCGACCGGATAGCCGGGCGAGCGGGCCGCTCTACGTCGCCGGTGTCGCTGGGGCTAAGGTCGCTTAACCGGAAGCCGACCAGCGCGCCGTGCAGTGCCCGGGCAGCAGCACCCGGGTGATCAGGCGCCAGCGGGAGGCGCCGGCCGCCGCGGCCATCTCGACCAGCCGGGCGTCCACGCCGCGGATGGCGGTGAACCGGTTGACGTAGATCGGGATCCCGGCGCTGATCGAGATCAGCGCGATCTTCGAGGCGTCGCCGATCCCGAACCACATGGGCGATGCCGGCGGAGATCCCGGCGCTTCCGTCGCCTTGCCGGGCGACGTCCGGACCGGAATCGCCGACCACCGGCGGCGAGGCCGGCGCCGTGCGGGCACGGCGCCGGTATCAGCGGCCGTCATCGCCACTCACCCGTCCAGGCTGACGTCGGCGACCACCGAGTAGTGCGAGCTGTCACCCTTGATGGAGTAGCTGCTCTTGCCGTCGACGCCGACCGGGATGTCGCCGGCGACGGTGACCCGGTTCAGGCGGCGCGGCAGGTCGTCGTAGTTGTCGATGGCGTAGTGCTGCGTGATCCGGTTGTCGAACAGCACCAGCTCGCCCACCGACCAGCGCCAGCGCAGCACGTTCTCCGGGCGCGTGACGTAGGACTGGAACAGGCGCAGCAGGTCGCGCGACTCCCCGCGCGACAGGCCCACGATCCGCGAGGCGAAGCCGCCGACGAACAGCCCGCGCTCGCCGGTCAGCGGGTGCACGCGGACCACCGGGTGCGCGGTCTCGTACTCGATCGAGCGGAACTGCGCGCGCCGGGCGTTCTCCGACTCGTCGGCGCTTTCCTGCGGCACCGCGTAGTCGTAGTCGTTCGTGTGCACGGCCCACAGCCCGTCGGCGAGCGTGCGCAGCGACTCCGGCAGGTCGCGGTAGGCGGTGGCGCTGTTGGCGATCAGCGTCTCGCCGCCGTAGGGCGGGATGACGATCCCGCGCAGGGTGCTCAGCTGCGGCGGGTTCACCACGAAGGTGACGTCGGTGTGCCACTGGTTGGAGCGGCCCTGCTCGCTGTCCACCGGCAGGATGTGCGGCGCGCCGGGCTCGGCCGGAACCGTCGGGTGCGCGGTGGTCAGCTCGCCGAAGGCGCGCGCGAAGCGCTGCTGGCCCTCGTCGTCGAGCCCGGTGTCCCGGAAGACCAGCGCCTTGTGCTCGTGCAGCGCGGCGCGGATCGCCGCGACGGTGCCCGGCTCCAGCTCACGGGTCAGGTCCAGCCCGCGGACCTCGGCGCCGATGCGGGCGGTGACCTTGCGGACGTCCAGGGCGGTCCTGGTGGTGACGGCGGTCATGCGAATTCTCCTTGCGGGGCATGAATGGATGGCGGTTTTTGCGCAGAGGAATGCCAAAGAAAGCGCACAGAAAAAGCGGCGAAGAATGCGCCGACGGCTCGGCGAAGCCGCACCGGTCGGGCTGGCGAATCAGGGGTCGAACCAGGTCAGCGACAGCTGGTGGTAGTCCTGCGCATCTGGTCGACGACGCGGCGCCGGGTGAACGCGCATCGCGGGAACGCGACGGGATTCGGCGCCGGGATGCTGGACATGAATCCATCATCCGCGCGTGGTGAAGGGGCCGTCAATATTCGGCGTGTTTGAATTAAGTCAGGAGCCGTGACGGTCGTCACGAGGCGGCCCGCCAGGGCGCGACCGCGAGCGGATCGCGGTAGAGCACGTCGAGCGCCACGGTCCCGGCGGCGACGGCCAGCGGACTGTGCATGAAGCTCGAAACGACGACCGCGGGCTGCCGGGTGCGCGCCACGAAGCTGTGCTCCGCCAGCGCGGCGTTCAGCGCGGCGAGGGCCGAGCCGAAGTGAGCCGTACCGCGGTCCACGACGAGCACGACGTCGGGGTTCAGGAAGTCGGCCAGTGGCGCCAGCGCACGGCCGGCAAGCTCGGAGCGCGCCACGAACAGCTCCTGCGCCGCGCCGTCTCCGGCCTCGGCGATCTGAAGCAGGCTCTCGATGAGATCAGGCCCCTGAGCCGAGTCGTCGATGAGGCCCGCAGCGATACCCTGCTCGACCAGGCGCAGCTCCGAGAGTGCGGTCTGCAGGCAGCCGTTGCGCCCGCACGCGCAGGCGTGACGGCTGCCCGTGACCGGCCAGTGCGCGACATCGCCCGCGCCGGACCGCGGCCCCCGGTTGACATGGGCGCCCAACGCGAACGCAGCGTCCACGACGTTACCGGCGAACAGCGCCAGCACACTGTGCCGCGGGTCAAGGCGGCCGAACAGCTGCTCGGCGCGAATCAGCGCCCTGGTGTGGGAGTCGGCGTGGACGGCGATACCGCTGCTGTCGTTGCCAGCCGCCGCGCGCCGGATCCGGCCGCTGACGGGGAGCGCCGTGCCGGCTCGGGCGGCTGGGACCGGCTGCCCGGCATGGCCGGCCGTGCCAGCCCGGCCAGGCCGACTGGCCGTTCCGGCTTGCCCGGCCATCTCGGCCTGCCTGGCCGACTCGGCTGTCCGGGAGTCCTGTATCGCCCCGGCTTGCCCGGCCAACTCAGCCAACTCAGCCAGCCGCCCCGCCACGATCGCCGCCGCCGGCACGTCCCGCCACCCCAGCAGCGAGTGCTCGGCCACGATCCCGGCGTCCCGGTCCACCCAGCCGCCGGTCGCCAGCCCGACGCCGAGCAGCGCGCCCGCCTCGGGCCGGTGGCCGGTGTGGCTTACCGCCAGGGCGTGCAGGGCGTCGGCGGCCTGGGTCAGCACCGCCTCGGCGGGCGCGCCGGCGTGCGGGAACCGGT
>JABFWL010000736.1 GCA_013362315.1 Catenulispora sp.
GCTGGTCGGCGGCGGCCCGGGCGACGCGGACCTGATCACCGTGCGCGGCCGCCGGCTGCTGGCCGAGGCCGACGTGGTGGTGGCCGACCGGCTCGGCCCGCGCGGGCTGCTGGACGAGCTGGCCGCCGACGTGGAGATCATCGACGCCTCGAAGATCCCCTACGGCCGCGCGCTGGCCCAGGAGGCGATCAACGAGGTGCTGATCGAGCGGGCCAAGGCCGGCAAGTTCGTGGTCCGGCTCAAGGGGGGCGACCCGTTCGTCTTCGGCCGCGGCTTCGAGGAGGTGCTGGCCTGCGCCGAGGCCGGGGTGCCGTGCTCGGTGGTGCCCGGCATCACCAGCTCGATCTCGGTGCCGGCGCTGGCCGGGATCCCGGTCACGCACCGCGGCGTGGCGCACGAGTTCACCGTGGTCTCCGGGCACGTCGCCCCGGACCACCCGAAGTCGCTGGTGGACTGGGCCGCGCTGGGCCGGATGACCGGGACCCTGGTGATCTTGATGGGGATCGAGCGGATCGGCGCGATCGCGGCCACGCTGATCGCGCACGGCCGCGACGCCGAGACCCCGGTCGCGGTGATCCAGGAGGGCACCATGCCCGGCGAGCGGCGGGTGCAGACCACCCTGGGGCTGGTCGACGCCGCGGTGGCCGAGGCCGGGATCCGGCCGCCGGCGATCGTCGTCGTGGGGCCGGTCGTCGGGCTGGGCCTGAGTTCCTGAGAAGCTCGGTGCTTGAGGTGCTGGCGCCTGAAGAGCTTACAAAACCCTTATTCACCGGCGGTTTATCCGGCGCGTGATCTACTGGCGCCATGAGCGAGGACCACGACCCGCTGGCCGAGACGCGGCAGTTCCAGCCGATCGATCCGTACAACATCGGCCCGGACACCGCCGGGGCGCCCCTCCCGGAGCCGGGATACGCGGACGGCGACGCGTCTGAGTACGGAAGCGGGCAGGGAACGCCGGAGCGCGGCGGCCTGCGGCGACGCCTGCGCGGGCTCGGCGCCCCCAAGCTCGCCGCGCTGGGTGCCGCGGGGGTGCTCCTGGTGGGCGGCGTGGCCTGGGGAGCGACGGCGTTGGCCTCGTCGAAGTCCTCCTCGTCGCAGCCGCGTGTGCAGGAGCAGCTTCCGGAGGACGCCGGCGCGTCGTCGGCCGGCGGTGGGAAGCGGGCCAAGATCGGTGCGAAGAACGGCGCCCAGGCCGCGCGGGTCACGATCACGAAGCTCGACGCCGGCTCGTTCACCGGCACCGACGCCAGGGGAAACCCGGTCACGGTCGTCTACGGAGGCGACACCAAGTTCGGCACCAAGGTTCGTCCGCTCAGCCCGGACCAGCTTCAGGCGGGGATGGTCGTGCGAGTCGCCGGAACTCGGTCCGGCGACAAGATCACCGCGCTTCTTATCGCCGTGGCCGTGAAGAAAGCCGAGGCCTCAGCGTCGCCCACGCCCTGAGCCTGGTCATCCTTCGACCGGTCCCGGGCGCTGATCCGCGGCGGCCTGCCGCCCCAGACGTCCGGCTGAACGGTGCCAGTACGGCAGGATGCGGTGGTGTGGGAGAACTGATCGAAGTCACCGACCCGGCCGACCCGCGGCTGTACGACTACTCCGGACTGACGGACGTCGAGCTGCGCAAGGTGCGCGAGCCGGCCGAGGGCTTGTTCCTGGCCGAGGGCGAGAAGGTGATCCGGCGCGCGCTGACCGCCGGCTATCCGATGCGCTCGATGCTGCTGTCGCCGAAATGGGTCGAGCCGATGCGGGCCCTGATCGAGGCCGCCGACGCGCCGGTCTACGTCGGCGCCGAGCCGTTGCTGGAGGCCGTGACCGGGTTCCACGTGCACCGGGGCGCACTGGCCTCGATGCAGCGGGTCACGGACCTGGAGCCGGCGCCGCTGCTGGCCCGGGCACAGCGGATCGTGGTCCTGGAGGACATCGTCAACCACACGAACCTCGGCGCGATCTTCCGGAGCGCGGCGGCCCTCGGGATGGACGCGGCGGTGCTGACGCCGCGCTGCGCCGACCCGCTCTACCGGCGCTCGGTCCGGGTGTCGATGGGGACGGTCTTCGCGCTGCCCTACGCGCGGCTGGAGTCCTGGCCCGGGGGACTGGCGACGCTGCGGGAGCACGGGTTCCGCACGATCGCGCTGACGCCGGGACCGACCGCCGTGGACCTGCCGGAGCTGCGGCTCGGGGCGCGGGAGAAGGTGGCGCTGCTGCTCGGGACCGAGGGCGACGGGCTGTCGGACGCGGCTTTGGAGGCCGCGGATCTGCGCGCGCGGATCCCGATGGCGGCCGGGGTGGACTCGCTCAATGTGGCGGCTGCCGCGGCGGTCGCTTGCTATGCGCTGACGGCGAACCCCTGATGGCTCAACACCGAGCGCCGGGGGACCGTGTGGTCCTACCCGGCGCTTCGATGTCACGTGGCTGCGTGCTGTGTTGTGCTGGTCGTGCTGCGTCGTCCTGGTTGTGCCGGTCGTGCTAGTCGTGCCGGTCGTCGTGCCGGGTTCCGGACTCCGACGGCGGTCAGGCCGCCACCTCGGTGCCCTCGCGCGCGGCCTGAGCCTGCGTCTGAGCTTGAGCCTGCGTGTCGGCGAAGCCGCGGTCGCGCTGCGCGCCGATCCGGATCGGCACCACCACCGGGGCCCGGCCGGGGCCGGCGGCGCCGCGGCGGCGGCGCGACTCCTCGGCGCGTTCGATCTCGGTCAGGCCGCCCCAGATGCCGAACTGCTCCGGCAGCGCCAGCGCGTGCTCCAGGCACTGCTGGCGGACCGGGCACTCCTCGCACACCCGCTTGGCCTGGGCCTCACGCTTCTCCCGTTCCCGGATCCGCTCGGAATCCGGGGCGAAGAACACCGTCGCGTCCCCCGACTGGCACAAGCCGCGCTCCTGCCAGCCGAGCTTCAGCTCCGCGATCGGCGGGATCCGGGCCGCCGTCCGGGCTGACGACGAGCGGGCCGGTATCGGTCCTACGGCCCCTCGGATCGTGGTCTGCTGAGCCATTGTTCCGGCTCACCCCCTCCATAACTCTCCCGCGCACCTGCCGTGTCCCACCCGGCCGGCCGCCCACCGTGCCCTAGCTGCCTTAGCTGGAGGCGTACAGCGGCAATACCGGGTTACGGGTGTAACGGATCACGGGCGGGCGGTGTTCCCGGAAAACGAGGCCGAATATTCTCAGCGCGTTTCGATGTGCGGCGCGGTGCGACAGGCTTTGCGCTGTTCGCTCGGAATTCACCGCGAGTGCGCGTGGTGGTTCCGCCTTTCCCCGCTGCTCCATCCGAGTATTCATGGCGTCGCACTCGGTCATCATCGCTGTTGACGCCCCCTGCGACGCCCCGTGACCGCCCGGCCACCACCCGTATCCTCGGCCTTTGTCGGGAAGACGGTCTTGATTCTCAGGGCTCTGATCAGCGTGATCGTTGTTTTCGCAGGTATTCGCCATAGTCCGTTCGGGTGGTTGTACTACCATTGGAGGGTTGTTCGGGTCTAACGTCTGAACCAGCCTTCTGCGACGAGCGGCCCTGGCCGGCCGCCGCCGCGCCGGCTGCGGTCGGCGCGGGGCCGTTCCGCTCCAGGCGCATGGACCGAAGGGTTCTGCCATGCAGGTGGATTCAGGCTCCCCGGCCGGCGGAAAGCCGGCGGGGAACATCGCGTTGAAGGCCTTGCGGCTGTCCCGGCACTGGACGCAGGCGGAATTCGCCGCGGAGTTCGAGAAAGCCTCGCGTTCGCTTGGTAAAGTGCTGTCACTGTCCGTCCGGCAGGTCCGCCGGTGGGAGAGTGAGGATCCGCCGTGTCCGCTGCCGGCGTATCAGCGGGTCCTGGAAGAGGTGTTCGGCGTCTCCGTCGCGCAGATGGGGTTCTCGGTCGGATGGTCGGTGCCGTGGGCGCCGCGGCCGGAACCGTCGCAGCCACCGATCGCCGCCACTGGGCGGGCCGCTCCGGAACCGGAGTCCGAGGTCGGCGCCGCTGGGGGAAGCACGCAACACGGACGGATGGCAGGGCTGTGCCGCACGCGGCCCGCCGACCGATCTGGAGGGCACGACCCAGTGAAGCGCCGAGAATTCGTCACCAGCGCTGCCGCCGCGCTGACCGTCGCCGGGGCGGGGGAGTCCGCCTACGGCGCCGAGGCCGCGGCCGAGCGGCTGCCGGCCGCGGCGGACCC
>JABFWL010000288.1 GCA_013362315.1 Catenulispora sp.
AGGTCCCGGCCCGCGCGGTCAGCTCCAGCGCCACCGCCGAGGCCGGGCCGTTGGGCAGCAGCATCGGCATCGCGTAGGGGGACATCATGCGCTGCCCCTTGGTCCTGCGGATCTCGTCCTGGGCCAGGATCGTGCCGACCCCGCCGACGCCGGTGCCGACGGCGACCGCCAGCCGCTCCGGCTCGACCGCGGGCTGCCCGGCCCAGCGCCACGCTTCTTGCGCGGCGACCACAGCGGCCTGCTGTGCCCGGTCCAGGCGGCGGCACCGGTTGGCGCCCAGCACCTCGGACGGTTCGACGGCGAGCTGTCCGCCGATCCGCACCGCGAGGTCGGCGTCCCGGTCCGACCGCTCGTGCGCGGTGGCCGGATCATGGCCGATGCGTGTCAGCTCCCGCACCCCGGACTCCCCGGCCAGCAGCCGGTTCCAGGAAGTCGGCAGATCCCCGCCCAGCGGCGTCGCGGCACCGATCCCGGTGACCACGACCTCTGACACGGCAGGCGCCATCAGACGCCGGCGCCGGCGGCCAGGCGGTCGGCCGCCTCGGCCAGCGGCAGCCCGACCAGGTCGGCGACCGCGTCGCCGTCGGCGTCGAACTCCTCGCCGGCCAGCACCACGAACTCCTCCAGCGCCAGCGAGTCGAGGTCGAGGTCCTGCAGGGTGACATCCGGGCCGACCATGTCCTCGGGGATCTCCAGGCGCTGGGTGAGGATCGCGACAAGCCGGTCGAAGGGGTCGATCATGCACGGCATGCTAGAGGGCTGGCCGCTCGGTACCGCCATCCCGCTACTCCATTAGGGACCTTTCGCAAGAGTTGCAAGAAGTGAGCTTCACACTGCAAGAAATAAAACAGAGTTAGAAGTATTGCGATGGCATTACGAAATTGTTGCGCAGAACTCTTGTCGGACCAGGACTGCCGGCCCTACCGTCCCCTCATGCCCACACCCCTGAAAGGAACTACGGCGACGGTGCTCCTGGCCGCCGCTCTGAGCACCGTGACCGTCACGGCCGCCGCCCAGCCGACAGTCGCCCACCCGGCGTCGACCCGCGTGACCCGCGCCGCGCTGGACCCCGCCCTGGTCGCCGGGCGCGGCGCCGATCTCGGCTTCGCCGAGCAGGAGGCCGAGAACGCGAAGACGGACGGCACCGTCATCGGCCCGAGCACCGACGCCTACACCCTGGCCGCCGAAGCCTCCGGCCGGTCCGCGGTGTCCCTCAAGCCGGGTCAGCACGTGGAGTTCACGCTCCCGGCCGACGCCAATGCGATCACCGTCCGCTACAGCATCCCGGACGCTCCGACCGGCGGCGGGATCACCGCGCCCCTGGAGGTCTCAGCGAACCGTCACGAGCACCGTGTCATGACGCTGACCTCGCAGTACGCATGGCTCTACAACGAATATCCCTTCAGCAACGACCCGGCCGCCGGTCCCCTGCACCCGGACTGGTGGACCACCGAATGCGGCTGCGTCCCGAGCGCGACGACCCCGGCGCCGACGTTCGCCACCCCGTTCCGCCCCAACCACTTCTACGACGAACAGCGTCTGCTGCTCGGCCGCACCTACCGCGCCGGAGACGTCATCCGGCTCACCGTCCCGGCCACATCGCCGGCCGCCACGACCACCGTCGACCTGATGGACTCCCAACTGGTCGCCCCGCCGAAGGTGGACCTGCGTGCGGCCGACGTGCTGCTGTTCGGCGCCGACCCGACCGGCCGCCGGGACTCCGCCGACGCCATCGACCGGGCCATCGTCTTCGCCCGCAAGGCGCACCTCCCGGTCTATCTGCCGCCGGGCGAGTACCAGGTGAACCGGCACATCATCGTCGACGACGTGACGATCGAGGGCGCCGGCAGCTGGTACACGGTCGTCAAGGGCCATCAGGTGACGCTCCCCGCCCCGGCGCCGGACGGCTCGGTCCACACCGGCATAGGCTCGGTCCACACCGGCATAGGCTTCTATGGCAAGGACGCTTCGACGGGCGGTTCGCACAACGTGCGCCTGTCCGGGTTCGCCATCGAGGGCGACGTGCGCGAGCGCATCGACACCGACCAGGTGAACGGCATCGGCGGCGCGCTGAGCGAGTCCAGCATCGAAGGGCTCTACATCCACCACACCAAGGCCGGAATCTGGCTCGACGGTCCGATGGCCAACCTGACCATCACCGACGACCAGATCGCCGACCAGATCGCCGACGGCGTCAACTTCCACACCGGCGTCACCGACTCGGTGGTGCGCAACACCTTCATCCGCAACACCGGCGACGACGGTCTGGCGATGTGGTCGCAGACCTCCGCCGACAGCCGCGACGTCTTCGACCACGACACGGTGCAGACCCCGGTGCTGGCCAACGGCATCGCGCTCTACGGCGGCGGCGACCTGACCGCCACCGGCAACCTGGTCGCCGACCCGGTCCGCGAGGGCTCGGCGATCCAGCTCGGCACCCGGTTCGGCGCCGTGCCGTTCGGCGGCCGGATCACGGTCGCCGACAACACCACGGTCCGTGCCGGCACCTTCGAGCTGAACTGGAAGATCGGCCTCGGCGCGCTCTGGATCTACGCCCTGGAGCACAGCATCGACGCCGACGTGGAGGTGACCGGCGACGCCTTCCTGGTCAACACCTACAACGCGCTCATGATGGTGTCGGACTGGCCGGTGAAGGATCAGTTCTCGATCAGCAACGTCCACTTCTCCGACCTCAAGGTGGACGGAACCGGCACCTCCGTGGTCTCGGCCCGCGCGGCCGGCGGCGCGACGTTCCAGAACGTGCAGGCCCGCAACGTCGGCGCGGTGGGCGTCAACAACTGCGGCTCATTCCACTTCACCCCGGCCGGCTCCGAGTTCACCCTGACCGACCTCGGCAGCAACACCGGCGGCGGCACCACCGGAGCGTGGCTGGCGCCCTGGGAGCTGCCGAACACGATCACCTGTGCCGACCGGCCGGCTGTCGTGCCGCCGCCGGCGCCGTCCCCGTGGCCGTAGGCCAAGGCGTAGTCGCTATTCCTGGAATCTCTGCTTCCTGACAGGGAGCCGGACCGCCTCCTCGCCGAGATCGAGTGACAGCGCGACGTTCTCCGGATGGTCAGCCAGGTATCCCTACGTCAGGAGCCCTGGAACGGTCGCCAACGGGTCGGCGATCCAGCCGGACAGCAACGGAGCTGTCGCCAGTGCCCTGCGGCTGAGCCGCAGGGCCAGGTCCCGCGACGAGACCGGGCCGGCTCCGCCATGGAACATGGCGAGATCCACGATGCCGGGGTGCGGGCCCGAGCGCGCCCGGACGTGCTCGAGGCGGTCATCCGGTTCAGCGACCGCCCACAGGACGTCGACCACCGCCTCCGGGCTCAGCGCCGGAGCCCCGGCCTGCGCCGCGGCGACGGTCTTGGCGGCGGATCCGCGCATCAGACGGACGAGGATGATGTCCATGTCAGCCGGCGGTCGCGTCGATGACGGCCGCGGTCGCGGCCGGGAACGAGCCGTCGCCGCAGACGACGGCGCCGCGGACGGACTCAGGCATGTCGGTTCCCCATCCAGGTTCGAGTGCGGTGGATCGCGGCCGACCGGACGGACCCGGTCGCCTCGCCGCGTCCGGGTGGGGGGACCGGGCGGGCAGGCACTCGTGAGCTCAAGACAGCATCGTAGAGGACGGCCCCGGGGATCGGCTCAGCCGACCCGCCCGAGGGCGAGCAGATCCGGGATCAGAGTACTAACATCTGTGTCCTGATACTGTTCGCCTCGGCGCGTCAGTGGCGCCGACGAGGGGGTGCACGGTGCCGGCGGAACCGCGGGTGGATGTGCCGACGTTGCTCGGCCTGGGACTCGACGAACACCTGTCCGAGGTGTGGCTGGCGATGGCCGCCGCGCCGGGGGCCGGCGTGCGCGAGCTGGCCGACCTGGTGGGGATCAGCGAATCCCAGGTCCGCGAGGTGCTGGACGAGCTCGGCGATCGCGCGCTGATCCGCGCTTCGCGGCAGAGCCCCGGGCTGCTCGTGCCGATCGCCCCGCAGGCGGCGCTGGCACAGCTGTTGCGCCGCGAGGAGGAGGAGATCGCCGAGCAGCAGCGCTGGGTTCAGGCGCGGCGGGACCGGATCATGCGCGGCATCGTCTCCAAGATGGCGCTGCGGGCGGCCGAGAACGGCG
>JABFWL010000010.1 GCA_013362315.1 Catenulispora sp.
CAGACCTTCACCAGGCACAAACCGTCAGGAAGCCAGCACCTCGTCGAGAATGGCGTCCGCCTTGTCCTCGTTGGTGGCCTCGGCCAGCGCCAGCTCGCTCACCAGGATCTGCCGGGCCTTGGCCAGCATCCGCTTCTCGCCGGCCGACAGGCCGCGGTCGCGGTCCCGGCGCCACAGGTCGCGGACCACCTCGGCGACCTTGATGACATCACCGGACTGGATCTTCTCGATGTTCGCCTTGTAGCGGCGCGACCAGTTGGTCGGCTCCTCGGTGTGCGGCGCGCGCAGCACGTCGAAGACGCGCTCCAGCCCGCCCTGGTCGACCACGTCGCGCACGCCGACGTACTCGGCCTTCTCAGAGGGCACGCGTACTGTCAGATCACCTTGCGCCACCTTGAGCACGAGGTATTCCTTCGGCTCGCCCTTGATCACGCGGATCTCGATATCCTCGATGAGCGCGGCCCCGTGATGGGGATAGACCACGGTCTCGCCAACCTTGAACGTCATGTGATATGTGCCCCTTCCGTGGCTCTCCAGGATACCACGTTGTACGCCCGTTCTGAAGACCGTTTGCGCAGGTCAGCGTACCCGTGGGGGCTTGACAAACCGGTATCCGGCGTGCTCGCGCAGCTCAATCGCCGCTCGGGGGACATCGCCGGGACATCTGCGATCACCGATTCCGGGCGGCTTCGATCTTGATTCTTCACCCGCGTGCGGACCGCTTGAGAAAAGGTGGAATGGAACAAGATTGCCGACCCCTCGGCTCTGGGCACAAGCCTCTGCGAAGCGCACAATGGCGCTACGGCTCCCGACGACGCGTGGGGTGGGGTGCAGCAAGGGTGAACAGTCCAGGCCGCGACAACGGCGAACATTCCTATGGTTCCTTCGGCGAACCGGACGACGAGGGCCTGCAGGTCGTCGTCGTGCCCGACGACATCTCCGCGCTCGACGCGGAGGTGCGGGCCTACCGGCGCGAGGTGGCGCGGGCCCGGATGCGGGCCAGATGGCGCGCGGTGCTGACGGCGCCATGGCGCTGGGCGGCCCGGCTCGGCTGCCGGCTCGGACAGCTCTGCCGGTACGTGCTGCCCTGGTAGCGCCCGGCCCGCGTGCGGGCCGGCGCCTGCGACGGACGTGACGTTGCCAACGTCACGTCCGCAGCGGTGCCCCCGCGGCCGGAACGGATCTGAGGCCCTTTTACACTGAGTCGTCGCCCTCGTTGATCGGGTGGTCGGGTTGTCGCACGAGCGGCGGCGGTCCGGCGCGGCCCGTGCGGCGGCGGCCTTGTGAGCCGTGAGGACCGTCGAGGAGCCGTTCCGCCGTGAAGAGCACGAGCAGCATTCGCATCGCACTTGTCATCGCCGCAGCCGCCGGCACCGCAGCGGTCGCGACCGGCTGCGCCGCCGGCGCGGGCGCGGCGACCCTGCAGATCCAGCCGAACTTCGCCGCCGGCGGCACCGGCGACGTGCAGGCCCAGAACGTGGTCGTGGTCGTCGACCCGACCGGCGGCGCCGCGCAACTGACCGGCACCGTCGTCAACAACGGCGACGCGGCCGCGACGCTGACCGGGGTCACCCTGAACGGGAAGGCGGTGCCGCTCGGCGGCTCCTCCGGCCTGTCCATCGCCCCGCACGCCGCGCTGAACCTGGCGGCGCCCTCCGGGCCGAAGCTGACGGTGGCGAACTCCGGTGTGACCGCCGGACACATCTCGCCGGTCTCGCTGAGCTTCGCCGGCGGCACGGCCATCTCGCTGTCCGTCCCGGCCGAGCCGAACACCGGGATATACCAGCAGTTCCAGCCGTCGTCCGCGAGCTGAGGCGGTAGCTGACAAAGGCGGATAGCTGACAAAGGCCGGCCGCTCCCGCAGCGGTCGGCCTTCGCTGTGCCCGGCCGCCTAGCCCGGGTCCGCCGTCAGCCCACCAATACCGCCAGCACCGCCCCCAGCACCAGGAACGGCCCGTAGGTGATCGCCGACCGCCGGGTCAGGCGGCCGGTGCGCAGCATGGAGAGGGCGAAGACGGTCGCCGCCGTCGACCCGGCCAGGATCCCCAGCGTCAGGTCCGCCCAGCCGAGCCACCCCAGATACAGCCCGAGCACCCCGGCCAGCTTCGCGTCGCCCAGGCCCATGCCCTCGCCGTCCGGCCGGATCCAGGCCAGCGCCAGGAACAGGCCGCCGGCCAGCGCCGCCCCTATCAGCCCTCTGAGCAGCGGTGTCGCGTCGCGGGCCAGGTAGCTCGCGGTGCCCAGGCCCACCACCCCGAACGCCGCCAGCGGCGCGGTCAGCTGGTCCGGGAGCCGGCGGACCGCGATGTCGATGAAGGCCAGCAGCACACAGCCCAAGGCGAACGCCAGATACGCCAGCAGCACCGGATCGTTGCCGAGGCGGTGCCCGACCGCGAAGGTCCCGATCGCGGCCACGATCGCCACCAGCCACACCCGCGGACCGAGCAGCGTGCGGCAATACCCGCACCGGCCGGTCCAAAGCAGGAACCGGACACCGCCGCGCGGCAGCGGTTGGCCGCAGTGCCGGCAGGTGCCGCGCGCGGGCGTCCCGGCATCCACCGAAAGCTGATACACCCCGCGCGCCAGTGCCGGGCCGGACAAGGCCCCGACCAGCGCCGTCGCCATGCCGACGTCCACGGCCCACCTCCTCCAGCGCCGTCCGCCGCCGCCGTTGTCGCCGGCCGGCGCCGAGCGCGGATGCAGTCCTGATTCCACGCCTGTCAGGGCGGACCTTATCCCCTGCCCGGCAGGACCGTAGACTTCCGAACCATGCGTATGACGTTGACGGTGGTGGATCCGGTCCAGGGCTCTTGGATGGACGCACTGCTGGACGCGGACGGGGAGTCTACGATTCCGCAGGTCGCGGACCAGTTGGGCCGGATGTTGGGGACGACGGGGCCGAACCCGGGATCGCCCCCGTTGTTGTTCGTGGACGGCAACCTGATAGACCAGCGGCACACGCTGGCGTCCTCCCCGCTGCGGGAGGGGTCGGTGGTGTCGCTGCACAATCCCTCGGGCTGTCTGCCCGCCGAGCCCTACGGAACGGTCGAGGTCCGGGTCGCGGGGGGCCCCGACGCCGGCGGCGTGCACCGGATCAATCCCGGCTACGCCGACATCGGCCGCTCGCGCCGCAACCGCGTGAAGATCGACGACCCGGGCATACCCGACTTCGCCCTGCGGGTCAGCCTGGATGTCCACGGGATGATACGCGTGGCCCCCTACGAGGGCGTCACCGCGACCCTGGAGAAGCAGCCCCTGGTCGGCGAGGCCGAGTGGAAGCCGGGCATGCAGCTGGTGATCGGCACCTCGATCATCGAGGTCGGGTACTACACCCCGCCGGACGCCGCGCTCACGCCGTCGGACGACGGCGCGTTCCTGGACTACAACCGGCCGCCGCGCATCCTGCCGCCGGAACGGCAGACGAAGTTCCGGCTGCCGCAGCCGGTCAGCGACGAGCACAAGCGGCCGTTCCCGATCATCATGCTGATCGCGCCGCTGCTGATGGCCGTCGCGATGGCCGTGATGATGCACCAGCCGCGGTATCTGATGATGGCGGCGATGTCGCCGATGATGATGCTGGGCAACTACTGGCAGGACAAGAAGGCCGGAAGCAATACCCGGGCCCAGCAGATCGCTGATTACGAGGCCAAGAAGGCGCGGATCGAGCAGGACGCCCGCGACGCCCTGGCCCTGGAGCGGGCGCACCGGCGCCAGGAGTGCCCGGACCCGGCGACCCTGCTGGACATCGGCATCGGCCCGCGCCAGCGGCTGTGGGAGCGCCGCCGCCGCGACGCCGACCACCTGCTGCTCCGCGTCGGCACCCTGGACCAGGAGTCCGAAGTGGTGCTGGACGACCCGGAGCAGGACGAGCACCGGCGGGCGGTCGCCTGGACGGTGCCCGAGGCGCCGGTGAAGATCTCGCTGCGCGAGCGCGGGGTGATCGGCATCGCCGGCCCGTCCGGCACGCCGCGGGCGCTGGCCCGCTGGCTCGTGGCCCAGACCGCGGCCCTGTCCAGCCCGGACGACGTGCAGTTCGTGCTGCTCACCGACTCGCACGCGCAGCAGGACTGGGAGTGGATGCGCTGGCTGCCGCACATGCGGCCGA
>JABFWL010000550.1 GCA_013362315.1 Catenulispora sp.
GAAGAGCGCGGCTCCAAGCGAGTCTCGTGCTGAGCCCTCCGATATGTTCTTCCGGGCCCGCGACGGTGGGTCCGACGCGTATGCGAGGGGGAAGCGTGCCTGGTGAGCGGCTTGACGCGGAGTGGGTCCGGTCCTGGTGGGAGCAGGCCGAGTCGGCGCTGACGAAGCTGATGGAGTCCTTCCTCCCGACGCACGGCTTCCCGCCCGGCCACAACGCCGTGATGCTCGCAACCGACGACAGCCACCAGGCAACGGGCGCACTCGTGGACCTGACGCCGATCCCCTCCGACCTGACCACGCTCTACTGGGTGATCAGCGAGGCTTCCCTGCCCGACGTCGACAGCGGGTACTTCATCCACTCACCTGCGACGGCGGCGGAGCACTTCCGCGAGTACGGCCCCGCTCCGATTGAAGGCGAATTCATCGCGCTGGTCTTCGCCAGCGATGGCGGGGGCCATCTGTTCGCGATCGGAGACAGCGGACAAGTCTGGAAGTCCACCACGGCCTCATGGTTCGACGACTTCGAGGTCGCTGCGTCCAGCTTGCAGGAGTTCCTGGAACAGCTCGGCCGTCGGATCGCGAACCAGCCCTGACCATCGGCCGAGGAACAAACCGGTACAGAGTCAGCTCATTCCGCATCTGGGGAATCGTGAGCAGGTGTGGGGTCGCCCCTGAGTAGGGGGTGGCCGATTTCAAAGAGCGTCATCAGAGTTCACGGTTGAGGCGGTTGAGCATCGCGGTGCAGGTGCTGGCGGCCACACCCTTCTTGGCGGTCCTGCGGCAGTAGGGACTGTCTGTGCGTGGCGGCCGGCCGTGCGTCGCCGTCCCCGGCACCGGTCACGGATGCGCGGCTAGCTGGCGCAGGCGCAGCCCGCGGCCGCCTTGGCATCGGCCGGCGTCTGGGCCGGGTTGACGGCCTGCTCCCCGGGGGTGCAGCAGGCGGTGGTGCCGCAGCAGGCGTCCGGTGCCCCCTCGGTGCTCTTGGCGAGGGTGTCGGCGTCGGCCTTGACGACGTAGACCTCCCAGGGCTCCTTGCCCGGGCCGGTGACCCAGGTCTTGTCCTGGACGGCGTAGCAGCACGAGGTGTCGTTCTCCTCGAAGGTGGCCAGGCCCGCTCCCTTGAGCCGCATGGTGGCGGCGGTGACCTGCTCGGTGCTCTCCACTTCGACGCCCAGGTGGTCCAGGCGGGTGTCCTCACCCGGCTCGCCCGCGATCAGGACGAGCTTGAGCGGCGGTTCGGCGATCGCGAAGTTTGCGTAGCCGGGCCGGAGCTTGGCCGGTGTGGTGTCGAACAGTTTGGAGTAGAAGGCGATCGAGCCTTCGAGGTCGGCGACGCGCAGGGCGAGCTGAACACGGGACATGGCGGTCTCCCCGATCCGAGATCCTTGTTTCGACGTCTGTCGATACAGCGAGCTTGCCTCTCTGGATAGATGACTGTCAACATAGACGTATGTCGAATCTGGAACTGCCGGTGCTCGGCCAGGGCGACGCGGCGGAGTGCTGCTCGCCGATGGTCCGCGAGCCGCTGGGCGAGGAAGCCGCCGCCGACCTGGCGAAGATGTTCAAGGCCCTGTCGGACCCGGTCCGGCTGCGGTTGCTGTCGCTGATCGCCTCCCACGAGGGCGGCGAGGCGTGTGTCTGCGACCTGACCGGCCCTTTCGATGTCTCCCAGCCGACCATCTCCCACCACCTCAAGGTGCTGCGCGGGGCCGGCCTGGTCGGCTCCGAGCGGCGCGGGACCTGGGTCTACTACTGGGTGCTGCCCGCCGCTCTGGCCAGACTCTCCTCCCTGCTGCAGGCCCCGGCCGGCGCCGTCGCGGAAGTTGCGAGATGAGCGAGATAGCGCCGCTCGGCCGCCGGGCGGCTGTGGAGTTCGTCGGGACCGGTGCGCTGGTCGCCGTCGTCGTCGGCTCCGGCATCCAGGCCGCCAAGCTGACCGGTGACGCCGGGCTGCAGCTGCTGGCCAATTCGACCGCGACCGTGTTCGGCCTCGGCGTGCTCATCGCACTGCTCGGCCCGGTCTCCGGCGCCCACTTCAACCCGGTCATCACCCTGGCCGCCTGGTGGACCGGCCGCCGTGGCAGCGAGGGACCGGACCTGCGGGAGGCCGCGGCCTACGTCCCGGCTCAGATCGCGGGCGCGATCGGCGGCGCCGTGCTCGCCAACGCGATGTTCGCCGAGCCGCTGGTGCGCTGGTCCACCCACGCCCGCTGGTATGGACACCTGTGGCTGGGCGAGGTCGTCGCCACCGCCGGACTGGTCCTGCTGATCTTCGGCCTGGCCCGCGTCGGCCGCGCGCACCTCGCCCCGGTCGCGGTCGCCGCCTATATCGGCGCCGCGTACTGGTTCACCTCCTCCACCAGCTTCGCCAACCCCGCCGTCACCGTCGGCCGGGCGTTCACTGACACCTTCGCCGGGATCGCCCCCGCCTCGGTGCTGCCGTTCATCGCCGCCCAGATCGTCGGCCTGGTGGTCGGCATCGTGCTGGTTGCGGTGCTGTTCGGCCGCCCCGCCGCAACCCCTGCCGAGGACGTCGTGGTCCCGCACGGCGCGCACCACCCTGCCGCGACTGGCCGTTGAGCCCCCGCCCCCCTTGCCCGCCCGAAGGAAGAACGCTCGTGAGTAATCCCGCTGCCGTCCCGTCCGTGCTGTTCGTCTGCGTGCACAACGCCGGCCGCTCCCAGATGGCCGCCGCCTTCCTCACCCGTCTCGGCGCAGGCCGGGTCGAGGTCCGCTCGGCCGGCTCCGCCCCGGCCGGCACCGTGAACCCGGCCGTGGTCGAGGCCCTGGCCGAGGTCGGCATCGACATCTCCGCCGAGGTCCCGAAAGTGCTGACCGCCGAGGCGGTCCAGGCATCCGACGTGGTGATCACGATGGGCTGCGGTGACGCCTGCCCGTACTTCCCCGGCAAGCGGTACCTGGACTGGAAGCTGGAGGACCCGGCCGACCAGGGCGTCGATGCCGTCCGCCCGATCCGCGACCAGATCGAGCAGCGCATCCGCGGCCTGCTCTGCGAGCTCGGCATCGAGGCCGCGGCATGACCACCACAGCGGTGACCGTCGCCGCCATGCTCCCCGAGCACGCCGCGCAGGTCCTCGCGATCTACCAGGCCGGGATCGACAGCGGTGACGCCACCTTCGAGGAAGCCGCCCCGACCTGGGACGTTTTCGACTCCACCCGGCTCACCGAGCACCGCCTGGTCGCCCTCGACGACACCGGCCGGGTGCTCGGCTGGGCGGCCGCGGTGCCGGTCTCCGACCGGTGCGCGTACGCCGGCGTGGTCGAGCACTCCGTCTACGTCGATCCCGTCGCCCGCGGGCGCGGCGTCGGCCTGACCCTGCTCCAGGCGCTGCTGGCCTCCACCGACGCCGCCGGGATCTGGACCGTCCAGTCCGGCATCTTCCCGGAGAACACCGCCAGCCTCGCCCTGCACGCCCGGGCCGGCTTCCGCGTCGTCGGCACCCGCGAGCGCCTCGGCCGGCACCACGGGCGCTGGCGCGACGTCGTCCTCGTCGAACGCCGCAGCCCCACCGTGGCCTGACCGGCCCCACCCCGGCCGGGCCACAGCCTCGATCCGGACGCTTCGGATACGGGCTGAGGACCGCTCCGCCGAGCCGGATCATCTCCCGCTCGCGCCGGATTCTGCCGAGACGGCAGACGCACCGATGGGCTCCCCGGTGCCAGAGATTCCGTGCTCCGACCGCTTCCAGGGCATCCCGCAGCCACAGCCGAGGACTGCCCCGGCACGGAGGACCGGAGCGCCCGAGGCGATCAGCTTCGCCTCGGCGTACTCGTGGCCCTGCTCCTGACGGCGGATCATCTGTGCCGTGCGGTCGGTAGCGCGCGAGTTCGAGGAACCTGGGTGGCCCTTGGCCGTGATCGTGCGGGCAGGTCGCGGTTTCGCTGTCGTGTCGGAGCGGGTTCCGGTTTCTACGGCTGCGCTTCGCGGCCAGCCTGGGCGCGGTTCGGTTGGCGGTTGCCGCGGCCGGCGGCCGGAGAGGTGCGTGGCCGTGGGCGTTCGCCTTGGGGCCCGAACATGATCAGGTATTCAACAGGTCTGCCGGAGCCGGCGTTCGCCACCCCGTGCGGGGTGCGGGTGTCGAA
>JABFWL010000008.1 GCA_013362315.1 Catenulispora sp.
CCTGGATCTCCCGCTCCGGAGCGAACCTGCTCGCCAGCGCCTCAGCAGCACGCCCCGTCAGCGCCAGCCGGTCAGCGGCCAGCGCCGCGACGATGCCGTCGTAAAGCGCGGCCGGGGACCCCGCCGGCGAGACCAGCACTGCCTCGCGGCCATGCGCCACCATCTCCGGAATCGCCCCCACCGCAGTCGCCACCACCGCAGCCCCCGCCAACATCGCCTCCAGCACGGCGTTAGGGCTGCCGTCGTGCAGCGCCGCATGCACGAACACATCCAGCGCCCGCAGGTGCGCCACAGCGTCCACCCGCTCCACCGGACCCGTCAACACCACCCGGCTCCCCAGATCGGAGGCGATGACCGCGTCCAACACATCGGACTGCGCGTCATCGCCGAAGCCGCCGATAAGCACCAGCCGCGCCCGCGGCTGGTCGGCGGCCAGCCGCGCGAAGGCGGCGATAAGCGTCTGCGCAGCCTTCTTCCCGCGGAAGTTGGCCAGAGACCCGATCACCGGCGAGCCCTCAGTGTGCGTCACGACACCATCCCGGTACCCGGCCGGGTCGATGCTGTTGAGGATCACGCGACCCCGCGCGCCACACCCCGTGAGCAGGTCCGCACGCCGCAGCGCCTCAGAGCTCACAGCAGTGACACACGCAGCCCGCTCCAACGCCCAACACAGCTGAGCGAAGCGGCCCCCATGAAAGACATCAGCATGGATGTCGTTGCCACGCAGCCCGACAACGGCCGGAATGCCAGCCTCCAAAGCGGCATACACAGCGTGAAAGCCCGCCGTAGACGCATACAGCCCATGCACCAAACAGTGACGATCACGCCGCAACAGATCAACAAGCCCCAGATGAGTATGGAAGGCCCGCTCAGCCGGAAAGACACTCGCACTCAAGGCAGGCAGCTCGTAGAAGCGCACCCCATCGCGCTCCCGCACCGGAGCAGGATCATAGAACTCCTGCCCGTACCACCGCCCCAAATCAGGCCGCAGCATCACCACATCAACGGCGAACCGACCATGCCGCGCCAACCCACGCGCAATGCGCTGCGTGGAGGACTCAACGCCGCCATCACTGAAGACGTCGCCACTGACGACCAGCGCGACGCGCTCTTGGGACGGCACAGCCACTCGACCTCCGGACTCGTTGAGCAGATGAAGTCAGGATACTGTCACAGCCAGCGGAAAACGCTCACCGCCGTTGAACCCACCGCAGGTCAAACGGCCTTTCAACGTCAGGGATGGCTCAGCAACGCCGGGCAACCAGACTGCTTATATGAAGCCTGATACTCAAAATGCCAAGCCTCGTTCGCATACCGCCGACACAGCCCATAGCTCCCCTTACTCTCCTCAAGCCACGAAGCAGCAGCCGCCGGAACAACATCAATGGCGTACCCACCCACATGCGCCGACTCGTTCGGCGGCAGCGCGTGCTCCCGCGCAGCCTGCGTCGACCCCGTCTGAGTGACCCAGCAGTCAAAGACGCGCTGCTGATAGGCCGCCGAGCGGTAGCCCGAGTTCACGATCAGCTTCAGCCCGGCATGTCCCGCCGCCTCTGTCGCGCTGGCAAGCGCGGCCCGCGTGCCCGGCGTGAGGCCGGAAATCGCCTGAGCGGCGTCGGCGGCGGTGCCGTGGTCGGTGGCCTCGCAGCCCGCCGACCCGCCGGCGGAGCCGAGAGCGGCCGGACGGTCGTACAGCGCCCAGGCGACGCCGCCGGTGGCGGCGAGGAGCGCGGTCGTCGTGAAGCTGATGGCCAGGAAGCGTCTCATGGGGGAAGACCATCAGCCGGCGTGTGAATATAGGGTGATCGATATCGCTCACCTGCTGCTCACATCGGGCATGGCAGGCTCGGGGCGCGGCCGGGTGGCCCGGCGCCGCAGGCCGACGGCCGGCGGCAGGACGGCGAGGAGCGGGACCGGTGCGGGTACTGGTGGTCGAGGACGAGGTGATGCTCGGCGACGCCATCGCCGAGGGGCTGCGGCAGGAGACGTTCGCGGTCGACGTGGTCGGCGACGGGGGCGCGGCGCTGGAGCGGCTGGCGGTGAACTCCTACGACGTGGTGGTGCTGGACCGGGACCTGCCGGTGGTGCACGGCGACGAGGTGTGCCGCCGGATCGCGGCCGGCGACGGCGGCGAGCGGGTGCTCATGCTGACCGTGGCCACCACCCTGGACGAGCGGGTGGACGGCCTGAGCCTGGGCGCCGACGACTACCTGGCCAAGCCGTTCGCCTTCGCCGAGCTCGTGGCCCGGATCCGGGCACTGGGCCGCCGCTCCCGGCCGGCGGTGGCGCCGGTGCTGGAGCGCGCCGGCATCCGCCTGGAGCCGCGCTACCGGCAGGTCACCCGCGACGGCCGGCACGTGGTGCTGGCCCGCAACGAGTTCGCGGTGCTGGAGGAGCTGCTGCGGGCCGAGGGCGCCCCGGTGTCGGCCGAGGAGCTGCTGGAACGGGCGTGGGACGAGAACATCGACCCGTTCACCACGATCGTGCGCGTGACCATCCGGTCGCTGCGCAAGAAGCTGGGCGAGCCGGGCGTCATCGAGACGCTGACCGGCGTCGGGTACGTGATCCGGTGAGCATGGACAGCACGGACCGCAACCCCGCCCTCGCCCCCGACCGCCAGCGCCCAGCCGCCCCGGCCCAAGCCGCCAGACCCACCCGAGCCCCGGCGCCGGCGCGAGCCCCCGCCCCGACCCCACCCCTGACCCGGACCCCGACCCTGCGCTTCCGCCTCGCCGTGGCCTTCGCCGCGCTCCTGTTCGGCCTGCTGGTGGTGGCCACCGCGATCGTCGGCAACCTGTTCCTCGGCTTCCGCGTGTACTCGGCCGTGTACCAGCTGCGCAAGGTCGTGATGATCGGCGGCGGCCTGTACGTGGTCGGCCTGGCCGGCATCGCGTGGATCGGCGGCTGGTTCGCCGCGGGGCTGGTGGTGCGGCCGCTGGAGCAGATCGCGGAGATCGTGGACACCGTCACCGGCAGCCGGATGAACGTGCGCGTCGGGCACCTGCGCGGGCCGGAGGAGATCCAGCGGCTGACCGCAGGGCTCGACGCCATGCTCGACCGCCTGGACGACGCCTTCACCGGCCAGGACCGGTTCATCGCCAACGCCGCGCACGAGCTGAAGACCCCGCTCGTGATCAACCGCACCCTGGTCGAGGTGGCGATGAACCGGCCCGGGGCGCCGGAGGAGGTGCTGCGCCTCGGCGAGAACCTGCTGGAGGTCGGCACCCGGCACGAGCGGCTGATCGACGCACTGCTGATGCTGGCCCGGGCCGAGCAGGCCCCGTCCCTGCACGTGCCGGTGGACCTGGCCGAGCTGGTGGCCTCGGACGCGCTGAGCGTGTCCCGCGCCGAGGCGGCGCGCCGGGGCGTGCGGGCCTCGGACGACCTGGAGCCGGCCGAGACCCGCGGCGATCCGGTCCTGCTGGAGCACGTGGTGCGGAACCTGGTCGACAACGCGGTGCGCTACAACGTCCCCGGCGGCACGGTGCGGGTGCGGACCTGGCAGGCGCCGGGCGGGGCGACGCTGGAGGTGGCCAACACCGGCCCGGTGATCGGCGCGCACGAGCTGCCGATGCTGTTCGAGCCGTTCCGCCGCCTGACCGACCGCGTCGGCTCGGCGCACGGCAGCGGGCTGGGGCTGTCGATCGTGCGCGCCGTGGTGCGCTCGCACGGCGGCCGGCTGCAGGCGGTGCCAGGCGAGGACGGCGGGTTGATCGTGACGGTGACGCTGCCAGGGTGACGGGGCGATCGGGCGATCGGGCGATCGGTGTGCGCGCCGGCGCCGGTGGTCCACAAGCGCTGCGTGCGCTTCACTCAAGACATGACCGCATCGAGCGAATCAGACATCTGGTTTCAGGATCCGTATGCCGCCTACGCGCACGGCCGCGCGCAGCACGGGCCGACGTTCGTGCCCGCGCTGAACGCCTGGGTGGTGGCGCGCCACGACGACGTTCTGGAGGCGTTGCGCCGCGCCGACGACTTCTCCTCGGCGAACACCCTCCCGATGGACGACGACCTGTCCCCCGCCGTGCGCGCCGGGCTCGCCGGCAGCGTCGGCGGCGGCCGCGTCGTGGTGAACTCCGACGGCGCCGAGCACCGCCGCTACCGCGCCCCACTGCTCGCCGGCCTGACGCCGGCCCG
The DNA here is from genome assembly GCA_013362315.1 of Catenulispora sp. Lineage (GTDB taxonomy): Bacteria > Actinomycetota > Actinomycetes > Streptomycetales > Catenulisporaceae > Catenulispora. The sequence continues at coordinate 4,141 of JABFWL010000008.1, forward strand.
CATCGAGGCGGTGGTCCCGGTCGTCGCCGGTCACGCCCGAGCACTGGTCGACGTGTTCGCCGACGCGGGGCGGGTGGAGTTCGTCAGCGGCTTCGCGGCACCGCTGGCGGCCGGGGCGATCGGGCACCTGCTCGGGCTGGAGCCGGACGACATCGGGCGGGCCGTCCGGGGCACGTCGCAGGCCTTGGTCATGCACTTCCTGCCAGTCGGCGAGGAGGAGAAGATCGCCGCCGCGCGGGAGTTCGCGGCGATGCGGTCGATGTTCGACGATTACGCGCAGCGGCGGCGCGAGCAGCCTCGCGACGACCTGTGCACCGCCCTGGTCGCCGCTTTCGCTCCAGGCGAAGGCGAGCTGACCCTGGAGCAGCGGCACGAGATCGTGTCGAACCTGCAGAACCTGTTCATCGCGGGGTTCATCACCGCCACCCCGCTGCTGGGCACGATGGTTCTCAACCTGCTGCGGCACCGCGAGCAGTGGGAGGCGTTGTGCGCGGATCCCGAGCTGATCCCGGCCGCGGTCGAGGAGGCGCTGCGCTATGACACCTCGTTGCAGAGCGTCCGCCGGGTGACCACGGCGCCGGCCACGCTCGGCGGCGTCGAGATCCCGGCCGGGGCGACGGTGCTGGTGGCCCTCGCGTCGGCGAACCGGGATCCGGCGGTGCACGACCGGCCGGACGAGTTCGACATCACCCGCGTGGCGTCAGGGCGGCAGGTGTCGTTCGGCCACGGCCCGCACGCCTGCGTCGGCGCGCAGCTGTTCCGCGAAGAAGCGAAGGCCACGCTGCGCGTGTTGACCGAACGGCTGCCCGGTCTGCGGCTCGCCCCGCAGGAGGAAGGGACGATGGGGCACAGTGTTATCCCGCGCGACGGGTCGCTGCATGTCTTGAACCTGGCCTGGTGACCGCCAGCCGAAAGAGACGCGCCACCGCCGACCGCCAGCCGAAGGCGATCGTCACCTCACCGCGGCGCCGCCCCCGATCGCAGCAGCCTGACGAAGCTGCGCGTCCGCGGCGCGGAGTCGGGCTGCGCGCACAGCACGACAGCCGTCGGCATCACCGGGCACTCGGCGTAGAGGGCCGCCTTGGTGATGCGGAACCCCGCGTCGCACAGCAGCTCGGTCAGCCGTGAGGTGCCGCTGCGCACGGCTCGCACGTCCGACCTGCGCGCGGCGCCGGCGGACGCCGCCAGGTCCCAGCCGGCGATGCCGGGCAGGTGCGCGAGGATCAGCACGCCGTCGTCGGCGGTGATCCGCCGCAGCTGCGCCAGCGGCCCCTCGGGCTCGGTCCAGTGGTGCGAGCAGGCGGTGCAGGTGACGACGTCCACGCTGCCGTCGGCGACCGGCAGCCGCGCGGCGTCGGCCTGCAGGTAGGTGGGGCTGCCGCGGCCGGCGTCGACCGCCTTCGCCCGCTCCAGCATCCCGGCGGAGATGTCGACGCCGAGCAGGTCGGCGTGCGGGAACCGGGCCGCGGCGGCGCGCAGCAGGCGCCCGGTGCCGCAGCCCAGGTCGAGCAGCCGGTGCGGAGCCGGGTTGGCCCGGGTCGCCAGGTGCAGGGTGTGGCGGTGCAGGCGGGTGTAGAAGGCGTCCTGCAGGATGCTGGAATCGTAGGCGGCGGCCCAGGAGTCGAAGCGCGCCGCGACCGGCGACGGCCCGGGACCGCCACCGGGGAGTGCCGGTGCGCTCGCCGGTTCCACGGGTTCCACACTGCCCCCGGCCTCCGCCAGTGTGCAAGAGCGCGCCTGATCAGGCCGAACGCGCTCCGCCGACGCTGTACCGCCGGAAGCACGAGCGCGCTGTCAGTGTCTTGCGACAATCTGTGTCAGTGCACGATGAGCCGCTTCCCCTGCTGCCGCGCCTTCCCCTGCGCTCGTTGGACGAGCTCGCGCGGTGTGCCGACGAGATCCATTCCGACCGCTGCCAGTGGATCGGCGACGATTCGCCCCGGCCCTGCACCTGCGGCGTGCCGCGAGCGCTGCGGGCGCTCGCGGCCGCGCGGGACGAGAGCGGGCCGCCGTGATCAGGCCGGCGTGATCGGGCCGCCTTGATCAGCCAGTGTGATCAGGCCGGCCCGATCAGCCGACGCGATCAGGCCATGGCGATGAGGTCGGCGTAGCCGGGACTCCAGTAGTCCTCGAAGGCTTCCGGCAGCACCAGCACCCGCTCGGGCCGCAGTGCCGCCACCGCCTCCTCGTCGTGGCTGACCATCACCACGGCTCCCGGATAGGAGCCCAGCGCGGCCAGGACCTCGCCCCGGGAATCCGGGTCGAGGTTGTTGGTCGGCTCGTCCAGCAACAGCACGTTGGCGCCGGAGCTGACGAGCGCGGCCAGAGCGAGCCGGGTCTTCTCCCCTCCGGACAGGACGCCGGCCGGCTTGTCGAAGTCGTCTCCGGTGAACAGGAACGAGCCGAGCAGGGAGCGGGCCTCGCCGTCGGTCAGCTCCGGTGCGGCCGCCCGTAGGTTCTCCCCGACGGTGCGCGCGCCGTCCAGGGTCTCGTGCTCCTGCGCGAAGTAGCCCAGGCGCAGCCCGTGGCCGGGAACGACGCGGCCGGAATCAGGGTCCTGAACGCCGGCGAGAAGCCGCAGCAGCGTCGTCTTGCCCGCGCCGTTGAGGCCGAGCACAACGGTCCGGCTGCCACGCTCCACCGCGAGGTCGACGCCGGTGAGCACCTGGCGCGTGCCGTAGGTCTTGGTGAGCGAGACGGCGCCGAGCGGAATCCGGCCGCACGGCTGCGGATCGGGCAGCCGGAACCGGGCGCGCCTGTCCGTGCGGCGCACCGGTTCCAGGCCGGCGAGCATGCGGTCGGCCCGCCGCGCCATGCTCCGGGCCGTGACCGCCGTGGCCGACCGTGCCTTCATCTTCTCGGCCTGGGCGTGCAGCGCCGCGGCCTTGTTCTCGGCGTTGGCGCGCTCGCGCCGGCGGCGCCGCTCTCCAACGTCGCGCTGGCGCAGGTACTCGGCCCAGCCGGTGTTGTGCACGTCCACGGTCGCGCGCTGCGGATCCAGGTGGAACACGCGGTTCACGACGTCCCGGATCAGCTCCAGGTCATGGCTGATCAGCACCAGCGCCCCGGGATAGCCGAGCAGGAAGGTGCGGAGCCACGCGACCGAGTCGGCGTCGAGGTGGTTGGTGGGCTCGTCCAGCAGCAGCGTGTCAGGGCCGGCGAACAGGATCCGGGCGAGCTCGGCCCGGCGGCGCTGGCCGCCGGACAGGGTTCCGAGCCGCTGATCCAGACTGTCCTGCCGCAACCCCATGCCCGCCGCGATGCGCGCGGCCTCGGCCTCGGCCGGGTAGCCCCCGGCGGCCTGGAAGCCGGACTCGGCGCGGGCGTAGTCGCGCATGGCGCGATCGAGGTCGGCGGCCGACCCGGCCTCGGCCATCGCGGTTTCGCCCGCGCGCAGGGTGCGCACGGCCGCGTCGAGTCCGCGCCCGGACAGGATGCGCTCGATGACGGTCTGCCCGGGGTCTGCGGCCCGGGGATCCTGCGGCAGGTAGCCGATGCTGCCGATGCCGGTGACGGTTCCGGCGGCGGGCCGGCCGTCACCGGCGAGCAGGCGGGTGAGGGTGGTCTTGCCGGCGCCGTTGCGGCCGACCAGGCCGACCCGGTCGCCGGCGGCGATGGTGAGCGTGACGTCGTGGAGCAGCAGGCGCGCGCCGGCGCGGACGTCGACACCGTTGACGATGATCATGGGGAACTCCGGAAGTAAAAGGGCACACGGGTGGCGTAAAAGCGGCCGTGGCTCTAGGACATCCGGGGGGTCGACATGCGGATCAGGTTAACAACGTGCGGTTTAGTGGCGCACCTGGTTTTGGCCGGGCACCGGGGCCGGTCGGGTGGGCGCCGCCTGATTCGGGATCATATGGCGGCGCTCGACGAGCGTCCACAGCGTTGTGGTCGCCACATACAGTCCGCTCGCCAGCGGCAGCACCATCGCCGCCAGGACTGTCATGTAGGGCATATACGGCATGACCTTGGCTACGCCGTTCGCGGAGGCGGTTGCGGTGGTCGTCGCCGGGGTGGTCGCGGCGGTGGTGAGGTCGGCCGCGGTGCTGCGGCGTATGCGACGGGAGGACCAGGTCGCGAGTGCAGCAAGGACGGCGAGCAAGGCGGCGAAGACCGCCAGGTGCCCCGGCTGGAGTGCGCCGTGGAACGCCGCGGACAGGTGGGAGCCCAGGCCGACTCCGAACAGCTGGTCGTCAAGCAGGGCGTTGCGACGGCCGCCGACGTTCGGCGACACGAACAGCCGGTAGACCACGAAGAACACCGGGAGCTGCAGGAGCCCGTGGAAGGTTCCCGGCAGGAGCGAAACACCGTTGGCGCGGTAGAGATCGAGTGTTTCGCGCTGCACGCGCAGCGGGTCGTTCTTGTGCTTGCGCTGGAGCTTGGCCACAGCCGGCGCCAGCGCGGCGCGCGCCTGCTGCGCCGACTGCTGGGCACGCATCTGGGCGCGATTGAGCGGATGCAGTGCCAAACGGACGGCCGCCGTGAACACGACGATGGCCGCGGCGGGTCCCGCGCCGCCGAGCACGGGGACGAGCACCGCGGATAGGGCGCTGACGGCGTGATAGGCCGCGACGATGGCAGGGGTGAGGAAAGACATGGCGAACCCCTCGGGGCATCAGGCAGAAGTCAGTGATCGACGATCAGTGGAATCAGCGAGATGGACCGTGCGCCGGAGCAGTCCGGTCAGACGGTCACGGGGTTCGCCCCGGGCGCTCGAGGGTGCGGCTTCCCGGCCGCATCAGGGTCACGCTGAGGCAGGAAGGCGGTGTCCCGCAAAGAGGAAAGCGCCGCGGCGGCGATGTGCGCGGCTTGCACGGTGCCGGCGATCAACACCGCAGCGGCACCGCGCCAGAACGCGGCCGTCAGCAACGCCAGCGCGGAGGCGGACGCAGCCAGGACGGCTGTGTGCTGTCCGCCGAACACCGCCACGAGCATGGCCAACGTGGCGAACAGGCTCGCCAGGTTGGTCGCTCGCAACGTCATGGTGTCAGCGTACTGCGGACACTCGCGCTATGTCGCGTCCTTAAGCCTGTCGCCTCACCGCCCGCCAGCGATCGCCGCCACCTCTTCGATCGCCGTATCCAGCTGCGCCTCCGTGACGAAGTAGTGCGGCGAGGCCCGAACGATTTCGGTCAGCCCGCGCCGGGACATGTCGAAGTACGTCGAGGAGCGGCTGGACACGGTGACCGTGACCTTGCGCGTGGCGAGTTCGGCCTGGACGTCGGTGGCGGCGCGGCCGGCGACGGAGAACGTGACCAGGCCTGCCTTGCGGGCGCCGAGGTCGTGCACCGTGACGCCGGGGATCGCGGCCAGGCCGGACCGCAGATAGGCAGCACGCTGAGTTACCGCTTCCTCGACGGCCTTCGGGCCGAGATCCAGGAGGTAGCGCGCGGCTTCGATCAGGCCGAGGCGGGCCGCGAGATCGAATTCCCAGAGTTCGTATACCCGCGCGTCGGAGCGCAGCTCGTAGGAGTCGGGGCCGGTCCACGTGGCGCCGTGCAGGTCGGCCAGCTTCGGCCGCAGGACCGCGACGGCCCGGTCCCGAACCGCGAGGAAGCCGGTGCCGCGCGGGCCGCGCAGCCATTTGCGGCCGGTGCCGGTGACGATGTCGACGTCCAGCGCCTCGGCGTCGATGACCAGCTGCCCCACCGCCTGGCAGGCGTCGAGCATGACCAGCGCCCCGGCCGCGTGCGCGGCGTCGCTGATCCGCCGCACGTCGGCGACCACGCCGCCGTTGGTCGGCACGTGGACCACCGAGACCAGCTTGACCCGCTCGTCGAGCAGGTCCGCCAGCGCCTCGGCCGAGAACGTGCCGTCGGAGTCCGAGGGCACCACTTCGACCGTCGCGCCGACCGCCTGCGCACGCATCAGCAGCGGGATCGCGTTGCCGCCGTACTCCACCTCGCCGACCAGCACGCGGTCGCCCGCTCCGAGCGGCAGCGCGTCGAAGGCCGCGAGCCAGGAACGGGTGGCGTTGTCCGTGAAGGCGATCTGGTCGGCACGGCAGCCCAGCAGTTCGGCGAAGACGCCGTAGCCGGCCTCTACGTCCGCCTGCCGCTCGTCGGCCGCCTCGTACCCGCCGATCTCGGCCTCCCGGCGCAGGTGCCCGAGGACCGTTTCGAGGACCGGGGTCGGCGGGAGCGACGCGCCGGCGCTGTTCAGGAACACGCGGTCGGCCGCGCCCGGGGTGTCGGCCAGGACCTTGGTCATGTCGATCATGAGGTCGAGGCTAGACGATTGATTCCTGGGGGTACCGGCGCGAAACGGCTGATCAGCGGCGCCTGGCCGCCCCGGCCGGCCACCCACAGCCAACCAGGATGCGGGTGGCCGTCCGTGACGCCCAGGCTTGCTGCTGAGCCGTTTCGCAAGACTGCTTGTCAGGCTGCGGTTCTGGAAGCCGGAACCCCCAGGAATCAATCGTCTAGCGGGGCGGTCCGCTTTGCGCTCGGCTCCGGCGCTCAGCCCCGTACTCAGCTCCGGCGCTCTGCTTTGGGAACGCCTGCAGTGGGACTCAGCTTCGGCGCTCAGTTCACAGCCGCGCTCTTGCTGTCGGCGCCCTGCGCACTCATACCGGCTTCACGCGCCTCACGCTGTGCATAGACCCGCTCCCGCCGCTCCCCCATCTGCCGCAAGGCCTCCTTGCGGTCACGCTTGGAGAGCCGGTCCAGATATGTGCTGCCGAGCAGGTGGTCGGTCTCGTGCTGGAGGCACCGGGCGAAGTAGTCAGTGCCCTCTATCGTGAGCGGCCGGCCGTCCTTGTCGAAGCCTCGGACGGTGGCCCGGTCGAGGCGCGGGACCACCATGCGGGCACCGGGTACGGACAGGCAGCCTTCGGCCTCGTCAAGCAGACGGCGCTCCTGCGGCGGCAGCTCCTCCAGGACCGGGTTCACGATGTGGCCGACGTGGCGGCCGCCCTGGCCGTCGAAGCAGTCGAACACGAACACCCGCAGATCGACGCCGACCTGGTTGGCGGCCAGGCCCGCACCCTCGGCGACATACATCGTGTGGAACATGTCGTCGATCAGGGTCGCCAGCTCCGGGGTGCCGAACTCGGTCACCTCGCGGCACGGCCGGCTCAGGACCTCCTCGCCGATCTCCGTGACGCGCAGCAACGAGCCGCGTCTCGCCTCCGGCGAGGGCGTCGGATACCCGTCGACGAGCTGGCCTTGTACACGTACGAGCATTGCAGGGCGTCCCTCCTGGCCGGTTTGCCGTCTGCTAATGCAAAGTACCCTCAGCGCGTGCCCGATGCGGCGGGCACTGGCCGTACCGCCGTCAGATGCGCGGAGACCACGACGTTCGCCGAGTGCCGGCCGTGGCGCTTCTCAAGACCCGCGCCGCACGTGATCAGCCGCAGTTCGGCGCGCGCCGACGCCCCGTAACCCTTGGTCTCGGGGCAAGCATGCGCGTCGGAGGCCTCGACCGCGTCGACGGTGAACACCGCGCTCTGCTTGTCGGCGCGGTCGACGGACACCACGTCGCCCTTCTTCAGCGCGCCGAGGCTGAGAAACCCCGCCGGAACCGGTTGGAGGTCGCCGGGTCCCGCGATGACGGCGGTGCCGACCGTGCCGGGCGAGGTCCCGTCGAGCGCGAACCCGGTCAGCGGGGCGTCGACGTGGAGGGCCGGGATCCGGACCCGCGTCGGGGCGGCCGCGGCGAGCAGCGGCTGCGACGGCGGCGGTTTCGGCGTGTGCAGGCCCTCGGCGACCAGCACGATCCCGACACAGGCGCCCAGCGACACCAGCGACGCCGTGAGCACACCGCGGGCTGACAGCTCGCGCCATCTCCCCTTTCCGTCCGGATGCCGCATTCTGAACCACCTCACCGACCGACCCAGAGCACAGCGCGTCACAAAGCGGACAAGTGCCCTTTGCGTCGATGGGTCATTCTTCGGCCGCCGCTGAACGGGTGAGAGTGCGAGGCCGCGCCCTACTTCGCGTCGTCCAGATAGGCCTGCGCCTGCAACGTGTACAGCTGCGCGTAATGCCCTCCGGCCGCCATCAGCTCCTCGTGGCTGCCGGTCTCCACCACCCGGCCGCCGTCGAGCACCACGATCAGGTCGGCGGCCCGCACCGTGGAGAACCGGTGCGACACGAACAGCGTGATCGACCCCTGGTCCCGCCGTTCGGCGGCGATGCGGACGTGCCGGTCGAACACCGCCGCCTCGGTGAGCGCGTCCAGCGCGGCGGTCGGCTCATCCAGCACGGTCAGCAGCGGCCGCTCGCGCATCTGCCCACGGGCCAGGGCGACGCGCTGCCACTGGCCGCCGGACAGCTCTCGGCCGCCGGTGAAGGCGCGCCCGAGCTGGGTGTCCAGGCCGGCGGGCAGCTGCGCGACCAGCTGCGTCGCCTCGGCACGCTCGACCGCCGCGGCCAGCGCCCGCGGGTCGTCCATGCGCGGCAGGTCGCCGAGGCCGACCGCCTGCCGTGCCGGGGTCTGGAAGCGCACGAAGTCCTGGAACGTCGCGGTCACCCGGCCGCGCCAGGTCGACAGGTTCAGCTCGGCCAGGTCGGTGCCGTCCACCAGTACCCGGCCGCCGCTCGGCGTGTACATCCCGGTCAGCAGTTTGACCAGGGTGGTCTTTCCGGCGCCGTTCTCCCCGACCAGCGCGACCGTCGAGCCGGCGGGCAGGCTCAGCGTCACCTCCTCCAGCACCGTCTTGTCCGAGCCCGGGTAGGTGAAGGTCGTCCGATCCAGCCGGATGCCGTCGGTCAGCGTCTCCGGGGCCGGAAGCGTCCCGGTCGGCCGCTGCTCCCGCGCGTAGTCCTCCAGCCACAGCAGGCGCCGGGCGTTGCGGATCGACATCGCGAGGCTTCCGGCGGTGTCGGAGGCGGTCGAGAGCTGCGTCTGCACCCGCCGCAGCAGGCTGACGACCATGACGATCTGCCCCGGTGAAACCTGCCCGTGGGTGGCCCGCAGCACGAGCACCACGATCCCGGCGATGAAGAACGCGGCGTAGAACAGCCAGCCGGCGGCCTCCCACGCCGCGCCGCGCAGCGCCGCGCGGACCGAGGAGGCGCGCACCGCCTCGCCGATCCGGTGGTGGCGAGCCGCGAGGCCGTCGGCGACGCCGTAGGTGCGCAGCTCCTTGGCCGTGTCGGCGCAGGTGGCGATCGCGAACAGCTCGCCGAGCAGCCGCCGGTCGGCGGCCAGGTCGGTCTCGTTCTGCTTGGCGATCTTCGAGGCCCGCCGGGCCGCCAGCGCCGGGGCGGCAGCGGCGGCCGGCACCAGCAGCACCGGCAGGTAGACCGTGGCCAGCAGCACCGCCGTGGTGCCGATCCGGATCGCGTTCGACACCATGCCGGTGAGCTGCCGCGGCGCCGCGGCCAGCCCGCGGCGGCCGTCGCGCAGCTGCTCGACCTCGCGCAGCACCTCCGGGTTCTCGAAGTGCTCCAGTCCGGGGACCTCGTTGAGCAGCACCACGATCCGCTCGCCGTGGTAGACGTTGATCACGTCGACCAGCGGCGAGCCCTGCGCGACGGCCAGGATCTGCAGCAGCCAGCCGAGGCCGAACAGCAGCGCGACCACCACCACGCCGGCCACCACCCGCGCCGCGTCGTGGGCCAGGGCGCCGTCGACCAGGATCCGGTAGCCGATCGGATAGCTGACGGCGGCGGCCGCCCCGAGCAGGCTCATCAGGATGGAGGCGGTCATCATGCCCGGGGCCGCGCGGAAGCCGGAGCCGACCAGCACTCCGAACAGCCGGCGGCGCAGCCGGGGCCGCGCCGGTTCGAAGTCGCTCATGCCTGCTTCCCCTGCCTTCCCCGTCCGCCGGTAAATGCTGCGGCCTGCAGCTGGAACATCTCGGCGTAGGTGCCGCCGCGTTCGAGGAGTTGGGCGTGGCTGCCCAGCTCGGTGATCCGGCCGCCCTCCAGCAGCGCGATCCGATCGGCCCGCCGCACCGTGGAGAACCGGTGCGAGATCACGACGCTGGTGACGCCCTGGGTGATCTCCAGGAACCGTTCGTAGAAGGCCGCTTCGGCACGGACGTCCAGCTGCGCGGTGGGCTCGTCGAGGACGAGCACGGTGGCGCCGCGGGCGATCGCGTAGAGCGCCCGAGCGAGGGCGACACGCTGCCACTGGCCCCCGGAGAGGTCCTGGCCGCCTTCGTACTGCGGCGACAGGACGGTGTTCCAACCGCTCGGCAGCCCCTCGACGATGTCGAGCGCCCCGGCGCGCTCGGCCGCCTTCAGCAGGGCCTCCTCGTCGACCGGCCCGCCGAGCACGTTGAGCGCGATGTTCTCGCGCGCGGTCATCGGATAGCGCGTGTAGTCCTGGTAGACGACGGCAACCTGCTTCTGCCAGTCGCGGGTGCGCAGCTCCTGCACCGGCACGCCGTCGACGAGGATCCGGCCCCGGCCGGGGTCCGGGTCGCGCAACCGTGCCAGGAGGGTGACCAGGGTCGTCTTGCCGGCGCCGTTGACGCCGACGAGGGCGGTGGATTCGCCGGCGCGCAGCGTCAGGT
>JABFWL010000396.1 GCA_013362315.1 Catenulispora sp.
GCGCGAGCTATCAGAGCGCCCCGACCCGGCCGGCCGCGCCCGGGCACACCAGCCACGGCGGCCACGGCGCCGGCCGCCGTCCGAGCGGCTATGACGACGACTACCAGCCGCGCGGCTCCCGTGGCGGCGGCTCCGGCGGCGGGCGCAGCAGCTCGACGATGATCATCGTCGGCGTGGTGGCCGCGGTGGCCGCCATCGCGCTGCTGGCCTACACGATGCTGGGCGGCGACAAGGGCAAGGGCGGCCCGAACAACGCCGGCGCGTCCACCACCACTTCGCACCCGTCGACCACGGACGGCTCGGCCTCGAACGCGACCCCCGGCGCCGGCCTGGCCATCTCCAAGGCGATGGCCTACACCAGCAAGCCGGGCGACAACCCGGACACGACCGTGGGCAACGCCTACGACGGCAACCCGAGCACCGCCTGGAACTCCGCGTCCTACCAGGACTCGAAGATATTCCGACACGGCTCGGGTCTGATCTTCGACCTGGGCTCGGTCCAGACCGTGAAGTCGGTCGACGTCACCCTGACCGCGCCCGGCGCCACCGTACAGATGTTCGCCGCCGCCGACTCCGTCACCGACTTCCCGACGGTGAAGGACGGCAGCAAGGGCGACTCCACCCCGGACGGCTTCACCCAGACCGGCGCTCAGGACAGCGCGCCGGCCACCTTCACCCTGACCCCGTCGGCCCCGATGAAGACCCGCTTCGTGCTGGTGTGGTTCACCCAGGTCCCGGCGTGGGGCGACACGCACTGCGGCGGCAAGGGCGGCTGCTTCGGTGACGGCATCGCCGAGGTCAAGTTCAACGGCGCTTCCTGAGGCGGCCGTGTCCGCGCAGCGTTCCGGCGGTTCCGGAAGTGTCAGCGGCTCCGGGGACCCCGGCGACTACGACAGGCGCGCCGACCTGCGTGATCTCGACGACCGGACGCTGCTGTCCCGGCACGCCGCCGGCGACGCCGAGGCCTTCGGGGAGCTGTTCCGCCGGCACCGCGACCGGCTGTGGTCGGTGGCGCTGCGCACCCTCGGGGATCCGGAGGAGGCCGCCGACGCGCTGCAGGACGCGATGCTCTCGGCCTACCGGGCGGCCGGTTCGTTCCGCGGCGACGCCGCGGTCACGACCTGGCTGCACCGGGTCGTGGTGAACGCCTGCCTGGACCGGATCCGGCGGCGCAACACCCGGCCCACCGTGCCGCTGCCGGAGGTGGAGACCGAGGCCCGGCTGCCGGGGCCGACCGACGACATCGCCAACACCGATCTGCGCCTGGCGCTCACCTCGGCGCTGGCCACGCTGTCCGAGGAGCAGCGGGTGGCCCTGGTCCTGGTCGACGTGGAGGGCTACTCGGTCGAGGAGACGGCGCGCGTCCTGGGCGTGGCGACCGGCACGGTGAAGAGCCGCTGCGCGCGGGCCCGCGCCCGGATGCTGCCGCTGCTGCGGCATCTGCGGGACGGCGATTCGTCCGGATCCGCGCCCGGGGCGCACCGGTCCGCTCCGGATCCGGCCCCCGGGAACCGAACCGGGGACTCCCGCGTCAAAATCTCGACACGCGATGATCGCCGGGAAGGAGGGACGGCCGGATGACGATCGACCCCGCTGCTTCCGAACCGCCTACTTCCGAACTCCCCACTTCCGGCGGTGCTGCTTCCGGCCCGGACACCCACCTGGATCCAGACCTGATGGCGGACCTGTACGACGGTCTGCTCGACGCCGACGCGGCCGAGGCCGCACAGCGGCACCTGGCCGGCTGCGCACGATGCGCCGAGGACTTCGCGCTGATCACGATGGACTCCGCGGTGTTCGCCGAGGACTCCCCCCTGGCTGTCTTCGCCGCACCCGAGCCGATCCCTACCGAGGTGGCGATCCGGGTCGAGGCGGCGCTGCACCGGGAGCCGCCGTTGACCCCGATGGCGTCGCCGACCAGCGCCCCGCACCACAGCGCGGCGCCGCGCCGGAACCGGCGGTTCCGGCTGGTCCTCGGCAGCCTGGCCGGCGCGACGCTGGTGATCGCAGGTGCTTTCGCTGGCATCACGGCACTGAACAGCTCCTCCTCGCAGAGCAGTAACTCTGCTTCCGGCAGCACAGCGGATAAGGTCGCCGGAAAGTCCTCCGAAGGAGAGCTCTTCTCCAGCAATTCTCCGGACGGCAGCCGGGTGGGAGCGGCGCCGAACGCCGCCCCGAACAGTGTGCCCGGCGCGTCGAGCTCCGGACCGGCGGCTGCCGCCCCCAGCGCGGCGGGATCCGGACAGCTGGGCCTCAACAGCATCCAGGCCCAGGCTGAGCAGCTTCTTGCGAAGGCTGGACAGACCCAGCCCCAAGCCGCCGGGAGCACCGGCGGCAACAAGACCGAGCCGGGGGCCGCCGTTTGCGCGCCGTCCGGTTTCCAGAACATCGTGCCGTTGGCCATGACGCCGATCACATATCAGGGACGGGCCGCGGAGCTGCTGGTGTATCCCAAGCTCGGGGACGCCACCGCTGCCGAGGTGTATGTCGTCGCGGCCGGGGGATGCTCCGGGACCGCTTCCGGCGACGTCCTGTACTCGACCGTGGTGCCCCGCCGGTAACCGGCGACATCGGGGAAACTCCGCTCGTGAGCGTCGCCGCAACGGGCGGTGATGGCGGAAACGGTGGTGCGTGGCACCGGCGGGAATGCATCTTGCCTAGGATCGGTTGAGCCAACCGGCACCGTCCAGCTGCCCCAGGATTTTCGAGAGGCCAGGCTCACGTGAGCGAGATCCGCAACGTCATCATCATCGGTTCGGGACCGGCCGGGTACACCGCCGCGGTCTACACCGCGCGTGCGGGCCTGAATCCGCTGGTGTTCGCCGGTTCCGTGACCGCCGGCGGCGCCCTGATGAACACCACCGAGGTGGAGAACTTCCCGGGCTTCCCCGAGGGCATCATGGGTCCGGACCTGATGGACAACATGCAGAAGCAGGCCGAGCGCTTCGGCGCCGAGCTGGTCTTCGACGACGTCATGGCGGTCGAGCTGGACGGGGAGATCAAGAAGGTCACCGACTCCGCCGGCACCGTGCACCAGGCGCACACCGTGATCGTCGCCACCGGCTCGGCGTACAAGGAGCTGGGCCTGCCGGACGAGAAGCGGCTGAGCGGCAAGGGCGTGTCGTGGTGCGCGACCTGTGACGGCTTCTTCTTCAAGGACCAGGACATCGTCGTGGTCGGCGGCGGCGACACCGCCATGGAGGAGGCGCTGTTCCTCACCCGGTTCGGCAAGACCGTGACCGTCGTGCACCGCCGCGACGAGCTGCGGGCGTCGAAGGTGATGCAGGAGCGGGCCTTCGCCAACCCGAAGATCTCCTTCGTCTGGGACTCCGAGGTGGTCGGCATCGAGGGCCAGACCCAGGTGACCGCCGTGAAGCTGCGCAACCTGAAGACCGGCGAGGAGACGCTGAAGGCGGCCGGGGCGCTGTTCGTGGCGATCGGGCACCTGCCCCGCACCGAGCTGTTCGCCGGCGTCCTCGACCTCGACGACGAGGGCTACATCAAGGTCGACTCCCCGACCACCCGCACCAGCCTGCCCGCGGTGTACGCCTGCGGCGACGTCGTGGACCACACCTACCGGCAGGCGATCACCGCGGCCGGCACCGGCTGCGCCGCCGCGCTGGACGCCGAGAAGCACCTGTCCCAGCTGGCGCACCACCAGGCCGTCACGGTCTGACCCCGCTCGTTTCACGTGAAACGTCGAGGTGTTTCACGTGAAACACCGACGCACAACCCCGCCGGACGGCGACACCAAGAGGAGCACATGATGGGCGACATCCGCGCAGTGACCGACGCGACCTTCGAGGAGGAGGTCCTGAAGAACCCCAAGCCGGTGCTGGTCGACTTCTGGGCGCCGTGGTGCGGTCCGTGCCGCCAGGTCGCCCCGGTCCTGGAGGCCATCTACGCCGAGCACCAGGGCACGATCGACATCGTCAAGCTGAACACCGACGAGAACCCGCTGACCCAGGCGAAGTACGGGGTGCGCTCCATCCCGACGCTCAACGTCTACTCCGGCGGCGAGGTCGTGAAGACCATCGTCGGCGCCAAGCCGAAGGCCCTGCTGCTGAAGGACCTGGCCGACTACGTCGGCTGAGACGCTCGCGGAGGCGGGAAGGGGCGGCCACACCGGCCGTCCCTTCCCGCTTTGCGCCCAGTCGGGAGTGACAGAGTGCGTAGGGTAGAGGACCGTGACCACTGAACCGACCTACCGCCGCGGCGACACCGGGCCCGCGGTGGCCGCGATCCGCGAACGCCTGGCCCGCCTCGGCCTGATCGACGCCGGGGCCATCCCGGCCCAGGGCGACACGGTGTTCGACGAGGCGGTGGAGAACGCGGTCCGGCACTTCCAGCAGACCCGCCGCACCACGGTCGACGGTCTGGTCACGCCGGGTACGCTGCGGCTGTTGGAGGAGGCCTCCTGGCGCCTCGGCGACCGGGACCTGGCCCCGGAGTCCGGGGACGAGCCGCCGTTCGGCGACGACGTGGCCGAACTCCAGCGCTCCCTGCTCACCCTGGGATTCGACTGCGGCCGAGTGAACGGCAGCTACGACCGGGCCACCGTGGCCGCGGTCCGCGAGTTCCAGCGCAACGTCGGCCTGCCCGCCGACGGGGTCACCGACCTGCCGACCGTGCAGGCGCTGAACCGCCTGAACCGCCGGATGTCCGGCGGCGGCCTGCTGCACGCCATGCGGGAATCAGAGGCCATCCAGTCCGCCGGCCCGGCCCTGCCCGGCAAGACCCTGGTCCTGGACCCCGGCCACGGCGGCCCGGACACCGGGGTCACCGGCGCCGGGCTCACCGAGTCCGAGATCGTCTTCGACCTCGCCGACCGGGTCCGCGCCCGCTTGGAGAAGCTGAGCGTCACCACCCACCTGACCCGCGGCCCGGGCGGCAGCCCGGACCAGCGCCGCCGCGCCGAGAAGGCCAACGAGGTCGGTGCGGACCTGCTCATCTCGCTGCACTGCGACGCGCACGCCAACCCCGCCGCCTCCGGCGTCGCCGCCTTCTACTACGGCAACGACCGCTTCGGGCACAGCTCCCCCACCGGCGAGAAGTTCGCCGGGCTGGTACAGCGCGAGATCACCGCGCGCACGGGCCTGGCCAACCTCGGCACCCACGGCATGACCTGGGACCTGCTCCGCTACACGCAGATGCCGGCGGTCCGCCTCGAACTGGGCTACCTCACCAGCACCCACGACGCCGCACTGCTCGCCTCCCAGCGCTTCCGGGAGTCGTGCGCGGACGCCATAGTGGTCGCGGTGCAGCGGCTGTACCTGCCGCCGGAGTCGGACGCACCGACCGGGGTCCTGCGCCTGGCGGAGCTGCGGGCGCAGTAAGGAGGGTGCTGGTCCGGCACGCCGAGTCTCGTTCCCGACGAGTTTTCCGTGCACTTCGACGGCTGCGCCGTCTCGTCAGACCGGCCACCAATCCTCGCCTCGCTCTAACCCCTACCCTGGAACAGTGTCCCGCCCCCTTCCCCTGCGAGCCGTCCTCGTCGGGCGCGGTCATCCGGCGATCCGGGCGACCCATGCCAAGACCTTTGAGCTGACCGCGGAATCAGCTCTCACGGCGCGAGCGACGTGTGTGCTGGCGGTCGGGACCGTCCTGGACCCGGCCCTGGCCGGAATGCGCGGACGGGTGCGGCTCACGCTGGCGACCGCCGGGCTCCCAGCGGTCAGCGGCGAGGCGACGCTCAATCCGCTGCGGGCCATCACCGACCGGGTCGTCGTGCGGCGCAGCCGAAGCCTGGATCCGGACACGCTGGCCGTCGGATCCACGCTGACCGCCGAAGACCTGCCGGCCGCCTTCGCCGCGGCGCTGACCGACCCGGACCGGGAAGTCAGCCTCACCGTCGAGGAGCTGGGGCCGGATCGACCGCTGCTTCGGGTGTCCTTCGGTGAGCGGACCCACCTGCCGGCGATGAAGGATCTCCAGACGCGGGGGAGTGCGGAGCTCGTCATCGCCGAGGACGCCCCGGCCAAGGAAGCAGCCGCCACCACGACAGCACTCGAACGAGTGACAGTCCTGAGGGCCAGGGTCAGCATTGCCGGGCCGTACAAGCCTCTGGAGGCCCTGCTGGCGGCCGGGTTACCTCCGCACCCGTACACGTACCTCGGAGCCCCGCAGCGGGTCTCCACGCTTCCCGCGACTCCAGTTGTCTTCCGTATGCCTGCTGATATGCCTGCCGCACTGCTGGCCGGACGGGACGTGTGGGTGGAGGACACCGCCGAGCTCGACCTCGGCACGGCTATGGATCGTGCGACGGCCGGTGAAGCGGTCGTGGCGGTCGGGGCGCTGGCGGTCGTAGGACCAGCGGCCGCAGGCCACGACCTGGTCGACCTCGCCGCCGTCGCCCGAGCGCTCACCGAGGCGGGTATCCCTCCGAGGACCCTGACCGATGCCCTCTCGCCGCTCGGCCTCACCCGCAAAAAGCTCTACGCCCTCTTCTCCGAGCAAGACCGGAACCAGCCATGAACACCGCCTCCCGTTTGAAGGTCCTCGCCGGCAAAAAGCTCGTCGACCTCGCCCCCGCCGACCTCGTGGCCGCCCTCGCGGCTGCGAAACACGTCCTGGTCGACGTCGGCACCGGCGACGCCCGGACCGCGTATCGGCAGGCCGTCGCCCACCCCGAGTGGGTGGTGATCGGCGTGGACCCGGCCTGGCAGCGGATGACCGAGACCGCGGTGCGGGCCGCCCGCAAGCCGGCGAAGGGCGGGGCGCCGAATCTGATCCTGGTGAACGCGGCGATCGAGAGTGTCCCGGGACCGCTTCACGGGGTGGCCGATGAGGTCACCGTGCTCATGCCCTGGGGCAAGCTGCTGCGCGGTGTGGTGCTCGGCGAGGACGACGTGCTCTCCGGACTGCGCGCGGTCGCCAAGCCCGGTGCCCCGCTGGAGCTGTCGATCGGCACCAGCATCTGGCGCGATCCGGTGCCGCTGGAGATCCGGGAGCTGCCGGAGCTCACCCCGGCCACCGTCCGGTCAACCGGCCTGGCCGACCGTATGGCCGCGCTGGGCTGGGCGGTGACCGACGTCCGCCTGGTGCCCCACACGGAACTGGAGACGATCAGCTCGTCGTGGGCCCGGCGGCTGGGCTCCGGCGCCACGGAGACGATCCTGCACCTGCGCGCGCTCGCGGTCGACCCAGGTGAGGCGGTGCGGCAGGACCAGCCCGCCGCCGAAGCCGGCGATCACGCCGCCGGTGAACCAGAGCGCGGAGCGTAGCGCTCCCCTGCCGATCCATCCCCGCATCCGGCCGTCCCCCTCCTCGTGTTTCACGTGAAACGGCGTTTCACGTGAAACATCCATCGCCTCGCCCGGTGGCGACGAGCGCTCGCGCAGGGGATGTTAGTCCCGTCACACGTCACCGAAAAGGTGGACCAGCCCCCGCGATGATGGCCGAGCCTGCTTGACTTGGAGACGACAGGCGCGTCCATCTTCCAGCTCCAAGGAGGAGTGATATGGAACTCCCGCAGCGTCCAGGTTCCCGGCTCGACTCGTACGTCGACCGTTACGCAGCCAGGACCCGCGGGATGACCGCATCGGAGATCCGAGCTCTGTTCGCCGTGGCCTCCCGGCCCGAGGTGGTCTCGCTCGCCGGCGGCATGCCGAACCTCGCGGCGCTGCCCATGGACGCCATCGCCGGCGTCGCCGAGGACCTGGTCCGGGAAACCGGCACGGTCGCGATGCAGTACGGCGGCGCGCAGGGCGATGAGGCGCTGCGCGAGCAGATCTGCGAGATCATGCGGCTGGAGGACGTCGAGGGACACCCGGACGACGTGATCGCGACCGTCGGCTCCCAGCAGGCGCTGGATCTGGTCACCCGCATCTTCGTCGACCCCGGCGACGTCATCCTCGCCGAGGGGCCCTCCTACGTCGGCGCGCTCGGCGTCTTCGCGTCCTACCAGGCGCAGGTGGTTCACGTCGCGATGGACGACGAGGGCCTGGTGCCGGACAACCTGCGCGCCGCGATCGCCTCGGTGCAGGCCACCGGCCGCCGCATCAAGTTCCTCTACACCATCCCCAACTTCCACAACCCGGCCGGCGTCACGATGGCGGTCGAGCGGCGCCCGGAGATCGTCGAGATCTGCCGGGAGGCCGGGATCCTCATCTTGGAGGACAACCCCTACGGGCTGCTCGGCTTCAGCGGCGAGACGTATCCCGCGCTGCGGTCTCTGGACACCGAGAACGTCATCTACCTCGGCTCGTTCTCCAAGACCTTCGCTCCCGGCTTCCGGGTCGGCTGGGCCCTGGCACCGCACGCGGTTCGCGAGAAGCTGACGCTGGCCGCCGAGGCCGCGAACCTGTGCCCCCCGGCCTTCTCCCAGATGATGGTCTCCCGCTATCTGAGCACCCAGCCGTGGCGCGAGCAGATCAAGGCGTTCCGCGAGCTGTACCGGGAGCGGCGCGACGCGACGCTGACCGCGCTGGCCGACCTGATGCCGGCCGGTGTCCGGTGGACCAAGCCGGACGGCGGGTTCTACGTCTGGGTCACCCTGCCCGCGGGCCTGGACTCCAAGGCGATGCTGCCCCGCGCGGTCACCGCGCGCGTGGCCTACGTCCCCGGTACCGGCTTCTACTCCGACGGCTTCGGCGCCGCATCGCTCCGACTGTCGTACTGCTACCCCACCCCGGAGCGGATCCGCGAGGGTGTGCGGCGGTTCGCCGATGTCCTGCGAGAGGAGATGGAGCTGCGGGCGGCCTTCGGTCACGACGCCACGCGAGCGCTCGACAGCCGCGAGGCGATCGACACGCCGGGACCGGATCTGGCCTGAGGCAGTGCGCGGTGCCGATGTTTCACGGGAAACATGGACATGGTTTCCCGTGAAACATCGGGCCCCGTCTCCCGTGAAACATCGCAGGGCCGCCGACCGAGGGCCTGGTTTCCCGTGAAACATCGGCTCGTGTCCCATCCCCCAGCGCAATGTTTCCCGTGAAACATTGGTAGTCAGTACGGTCGATGTTTCCCGTGAAACGGGGCCGAGCACGAAGGAACCCCATAGAGAGGGCAGTGAAGGTAATGAGCGACCTGGGCCGTGTCGTCGTCCTGGCCGGTGGCCTCAGCCACGAGCGCGACGTCTCGATCCGCTCCGGCCGTCGCGTCGCGGACGCGCTGCGCGGAGTCGGCGTGGAAGTGCAAGTCCGCGACATAGACGCGGCGCTGCTGCCCGCGCTGCTCGCCGACCGTCCGGATGCCGTGTTCCCGACCGTGCACGGCGCCACCGGAGAGGACGGTGCGATCCAGGGCATCCTGGGACTGCTGGATGTGCCCTATGTCGGCTCGTCGGCGGCCGCCTGCCGCCGGGCGTTCGACAAGCCCTCGGCCAAGGACGCCGTTCGCGGCGCGGGACTGTCCACCCCGGACTGGGTCGCGATCCCCAAGACCACCTTCCGGGACCTCGGCACCCAGGCGGTTCTGGACGCCGTCACCGCGGCGCTCCCCCTGCCGCTGTTCGTGAAGCCCGCCCGCGGTGGATCCTCCCTCGGCGCCGCGGCGGTCCACACCCGCGAGGAACTGCCGGCCGCGATGGTCGCCTGCTTCGCCTACGACGAGACCGCGCTCATCGAGCGTCACGTCTCCGGCCGCGAGATCGCGGTGTCGGTGGTCGACACCGGCCAGGGTCCGCGGGCTCTGCCGCCGGTCGAGATCGTCGCCGACTCCGGCGTCTACGACTACGCGGCCCGCTACACCGCCGGCATGACCGAGTTCTTCGCGCCGGCCCGCCTCACCGCCGCCGAGACCCAGGCCGTGGAGGATCTGGCCATCCAGGCGCACGACGCACTGGGGCTCGCCTGGATCTCCCGCACCGACCTGATCCTCGACGCCGACGGCACCCCCTGGTTCCTGGAAGTGAACGTGGCACCCGGCCTCACCGAGACCAGCTTGCTGCCGCTTGCCGCCGGTGCGGCCGATCTGGACCTCGGAGTGCTCTACCGCGATCTGGTGCAGGCAGTGCTCGCGCAGTAGGTGCTGTTTCACGTGAAACGCGACCTCGGGTTTCCCGTGAAACAGGCCACGTTTCATGTGAAACGAAGAGGAGAGGCCCGGCGGAGAATCCGCCGGGCCTCCTTGTTTCCCGTGAAACGACATGAGAAGGCCCGGCGGGAAAACCGCCGGGCCTGTCTGTTTCCCGTGAAACACGCGCTGTTTCACGGGAAACGGCGCTACTCGCCGAGGATGGTCTTCGCGATGCGCTTCAGATCCTCGGTCCCCGCGAACTCGATGGTGATGCGTCCGCGCTTCTGCATGATGTCGACCTTCACCCGGGTCTCCAGCCGGTCCGAAAGCTTCTCGCCGTACTCCTGCAGTATCGGCATCCGGCTTCCGGGCCGTACCCGCTTGCCCTTCGGCTTCTCGCTGAAGTCGAGGTAATCCTCGGGGGTCTCGCTCAGCACCGCGTCCAGGGCTGCCGAGTCCCAGCGGCTCATGCCCGCCAACTCCTCGACCGCCCGGACCGAAAGGTTCTCCTTCACGATCCGGGCCGCGATCTCCTCCTGATGCTCGACCGACTTCAAGCCGAGCAGCGCCCGGGCATGCCCGGCGGAGATGACACCGGCTGCGACCCGGCGCTGAATGCCCGAGGGCAGAGTCAGCAGCCGCAGTGTGTTGGTCACGTGCGGACGGGACTTGCCGACCTTGACCGCCAGAACCTCATGCGTGCAGTCGAAGTCCTTCAGCAACTGGTCGTATGCGGCCGCCTCTTCGAGCGGGTTCAGCTGGGCCCGCTGCAGGTTCTCGAGCAAGGCGTCCAGCAGCATCCGGTCGTCGCGGGTGTCCCGGATGATGGCCGGGATCGCCTCCAGACCGGCTTCCTGGGTGGCTCGCCACCGCCGTTCACCCATGATCAGCTCGTAGCGGTGCTCACCGTCGGGCTCGGGCAGCTGCCGGACCACGATCGGCTGCAGCAGTCCGACTTCGCGGATCGACGCGGTCAGTTCGGCCAGCGCGTCCTCGTCGAAGTCGGTGCGGGGCTGCACCGGGTTCATCCGGATCTGGGTATGCGGGATCTCGGCGAACGACGCACCCGGCACCGGCATCAGATCGTCCGGGAGAGCGGAAGTCTCGGGACTGGCCGTGGGGGCCGGAACCGTGGCGGCCGGTGATCCCGCGTCCGCCGCCTCCGCGCTCGATCGGTCCGTCTCGATCGGCAGCGAACCGAGGGCCGTCCGCGGCGGCGCTACCGATGTTTCACGGGAAACATCCGGCTCCGTTTCACGGGAAACAGTGGCGGTCACGGTAGCGGTGGCGGCTCCCGCCGACTCGGCTCGCGTCTTGTCGGACAGTATCGAGGGCGGGGCGCCGGTCGGGATCAGGGCACCCAGGCCCTTGCCCAGTCCGCGTCGGCTGCTGCTCACCACTGCTCTCCCATCGTGCTGTTCACTGCCCTGCTCACTGCCCACCGCTGTGCAGGGACGCCCCACCGTACTCGATGTCGGCCCGGAAATCGGTCATGCCGTCCATCGGCACCGGGGACGCGCCGCGCTCGGCGATCTCCCGGGCGGCGTCGCGGTAGGCGATGGCGCCGGTGGACACCGGGTCCCAGGTCATCACGGTCTGGCCGTAGGAGGGGGCCTCGGACACCCGCACCGAGCGCGGGATCGCCGAGGACAGCACCTCGTTGGGGAAGTGGGTGCGCACCTGCTCGGCGACCTCGGTCGACAGCCGGGTCCGGGAGTCGTACATGGTGAGCAGGATGGTGGACACGTGCAGGTCCGGGTTCAGGTGTCCGCGGATCAGCTCGATGTTGTGCAGCAGCTGGCTCAGCCCCTCCAGCGCGTAGTACTCGCACTGGATCGGGATCAGCACCTCGGCGCCGGCCACCATCGCGTTGACCGTCAGCAGGCCGAGCGAGGGCGGGCAGTCGATGAGGATGTAGTCCATCTCCTTCTGGTAGGCCGACAGAGCCTTGGACAGCCGGCTCTCCCGAGCCACCATCGAGACCAGCTCGATCTCGGCGCCGGCCAGGTCGATGGTCGCCGGGCAGCAGTACAGGTTCGGGATCTCCGGCACCTGCTGCACGACCTCGTCCATCGTGTAGCGCTCGATCAGGACGTCGTACACCGACGGCACGTCGGCGTGGTGCTCCACGGACAGCGCGGTCGAGGCGTTGCCCTGCGGGTCCAGGTCGATCACGAGCACGTTGGCGCCGGCCTGGGCCAGCGAGGCGGCCAGGTTCACCGTGGTGGTGGTCTTGCCGACGCCGCCCTTCTGGTTGGCGACGACGAGCACCCGGGTCTTGTCGGGCCTGGGCAGTTTGGTCACACCGGACAGCGCCTCTATCGCGGCGGCGGCCTGGCGGGCGATGGGGGTGTCGGCGTCGTCGGCGGCCGACCCCTGGGCGGGAAGGGGGGATTGCGGCATGTGCGGTACCTGCAGGTGTGCGGAGGGAGTGGCTCCCGCGGGAACGTGTCCGGACTCGTATTCCAGGTCCACCGGCGGGGTGGCCATGACGTCTGTGGTCCCGGCGGGGTAATAGGGCTCGTCGTTCAGGCTGTCCACCACTGACTGCGCGAGCAGCGGGTCGACCCCCTGGTGCTCTCGGTGTTCATTGCCGGGTCCGGCCACGGAAGGACTCCTGTCATGGGACACGCGGAAGTCTGTGCTCAAGGAGAAGCTACGAACCAACAGTCTGCCGTACTCGCTGCCTCAAGAACGAACGAAGGGGAGTGTTTCTTCGTCAAAAACAGTGACGCGAAGCGTCTCCATAACGGGCGATGGGGGGAGACGGGCGGGCACATCGGATCCGATCCTCGTTTCACGTGAAACCAGGTTCAGCCGGAGCCGCTGTTTCACGTGAAACGGCGGCTCGTTTCACGTGAAACGAGCCGCCGAAAGCTGTAGCTCTGTCTCTAGCGCCCCGGCCGCCGACTCTTCGGCCGCGCCTTCCTCGCGCTGCGCACATGGAGCTCCTGATCGATCCCGACCCGGATCACGGTGGTCGGCGGATCCACGATCCCGGCACCGACCGTCTGCACGCTCCAGCGCATCGCGCCGAGCTTCGCCAGCAGCTCCGCGCTCTCAGCCAACTCGGCCTCGGCCGACCCGCCCTTGAGCGCGACCATCTCCCCCTCGGTCCGCAGCAGCGGCAGCGACCAGCCGGCCAGCCGGTCCAGCGGCGCCACCGCGCGCGAGGTCACCACGTCGAACCGCTCCTTGCCCGCGAACTCCTCGGCCCGGCCGCGCAGCACCCGCACGTTGTCCAGCCCCAGCAGCCCGATCACCTCATCCAGGAACAGGGTGCGGCGCAGCAGCGGCTCCAGCAGGGTCACCGACAGGTCCGGACGGGCCAGCGCCAGCACGATGCCCGGCAGGCCGGCGCCGGAGCCGACGTCGCATACCGCGATGTCGGCGGGCAGCAGTTCGCCGACCACCGCGCAGTTCAGGATGTGCCGCTCCCACAGCCGGGGCACCTCGCGCGGGCCGAGCAGGCCGCGGGTCACCCCGGGGCCGGCCAGGATCTCGGCGTACCGGGTGGCCGCGGCCGCCCGGTCGCCGAACACCGAGGCCACCGCTTCCGGAGCCGGTCCCAACATCAGTTCGCTCGGGCCGCCGCCGGGGGAGTCGGGCTCGGGGGAAGAGGGTCGCATGTCTCCACTATGTCCCAGCTCGGCCCTCAGACCGACTGTGACAGCGCGGGCAGGACCACCACGCGGCGGTTCGGCTCCTCACCCTCGGACTCGCTGCGCAGCCCGGCCGCGGCCACCGCGTCGTGCACCACCTTGCGCTCGAACGGCGACATCGCGGCCAGCTTCACCGGCTCGCCGGTCTCGGCCACCGTGCGCGCCGCCTCGGTGCCGATCCGGGTCAGCTCCGAGCGCCGGGTGGCCCGGTGCCCGTCGATGTCGAGCATCAGCCGGGACCGCTCGCCGGTCTCCCGCAGCACCGCCAGCCGGGTCAGCTCCTGCAGCGCGTCCAGCACCTCGCCCTCGGCGCCCACCAGATGCGAGAGCTTGCCGCCGACGATCGACACCGAGGCGCGGTCGCCCTCGACGTCCATGTCGATGTCCCCGTCGAGGTCGGCGATATCGAGCAAGCCCTCCAGGTAATCGGCGGCGATGTCGCCCTCGCGCTCCAGGCGGGCGATCCGCTCGGCCGCGGACTCGGCCGGCCTCGAAGCCGCCTCGCCGCCGGCCTCGGCTGCCTCGTCCAGGACCGGCTCGGAGGCCTCGGCCTCGGTCACCGCGGTGGTGTCGCTCATGGGAGGGGGACTCCTCTACTTCTTACGCTTGCTACGAGTGGTGCGGACCGGCTGCTGGCGCTGCCGCGAGACCGGCACCTTGTCCTGGGTCGACCCGTTGGCCCCGGCGAGCTCCTCGGCCGCCTCCGGGTCCTTGGCGATCAGCTCCTGGCGCTTGTGCTCCTCCTTGGCCTTGCGGCGGGCCAGCATCTCCTTCTCGGCCTGGCTGCCGGGCATGGGGGAGTTGCGCAGCGTGTAGAACTGCTGACCGATGGTCCACACGTTGGTGGTCATCAGGTAGAGCACGACACCGATCGGGACGTTCAGGCTGAAGAACAGCATGCCGAACGGCATGACGTAGAGCATGATCTTCTGGCTCTGCATCATCGGGTTCGGG
>JABFWL010000726.1 GCA_013362315.1 Catenulispora sp.
CAGGCCGCTGCCGTGCGCGGCGGCGGCCTGTCGACGCCGGTACAGCTCGGCGGCGACCGCCGGGCCGTCGTTGAGCAGGTACAGGGCTGTGGTGCGGGCCGAGGCGTGGCCTACGGCGTCGGCGAGGTCTTGCACGTCGAAGCCCGCCCGGTGCCCGTTGGTCAGGAACGAGGCGCGGAGGGCGTGCGGGGCCAGGTGACCGAGGCCGGCGGCGACCGCGATGCGGGCGACCGTACGGCGGACGTCCCGCTCGGCCATGCGCCCGCCGCTCCGGGTGGCGAACAGCGGCTCGTGCACCTTCGGCCGAGCCCCGGTGACGGCCGCCCGGCGGGCGAGGTAGGCGGACAGCGGCTCGGCCGCGTCCGGCGGCAGGAACATCGCGTGCGGCGTGCCGCCCTTGAGCAGCACGTCAAGGCGCGCTCGGTCGGCCGGGTGCCAGTGCTGGACCTCGGCGCGCACAGCCTCGATGGTGCGCATGCCGGTCGTGGCCAGCACCGCAACCACGGCGCGGGTCCGGTGCCGGGCCGGCGCACGGACCGCCGCAGCGGCCTCGAGTAGCGCGGCCGTGTCGTCGAGGTCGAGGCGGCGTGCGCTCGAGCGGCGACGGCTCATGCGCGCCGAGGCGATGTCCGCCAGCGGATCGGCGTCGAGGATGCCGGACGCGACAGCCGCCCGGTAGACCAGGGCGAGCGCCGCGCGCTTCCGGTTCTCCGTGCTCGGGCCGGGTGCCGATGCCGGACTGTCGGGCGAGCGCTGCACCGGAGCGGCGATGAACGCCAGCGCGGACGCTGCAACGGTCTCCACAGGCGCGGACAGCACCGGCAGGCCGCGTGCCTCGGCGAGCGCGACGTAGGCGGCCAGGTCGCGCCGGTAGCGGTCGCGACTGGCCTCGGCCAGGTTCCGCCGCCGGGCGAGCACCGATTCGCCGAGCGCGAGAAACGCCGCCGCGTCGGGCCTCCGGGCGGCGACCGGTTCGGGGGGGTTCCCGGCCAACTCGGCACCCGCATACCGGCCTTGATCTGCATCGTTACGGGGTTTCCCGAACTTTCCGGTGGCCGTGTCGCCGCTGACCTGCGCGGGAACCGCCTGCTCGGCCGGGAAACACCCTTTCCGGCTACGCATCAGCGATCACCTCGCGAACCATGCACCGGACGAGCCCGGAACAATGAAGTCCTCGGCCAGGATCGCCGCAACCAAGACCCGCACCTCGTTGCGCGCCGGCTCGGAGAGCGCCGCGTGAAGCCTTTCGAGCGCGCGTAACGGCGCGTCCTCAATGGCCAGCGCGAGCGCGTTGGCCGCGTCGATCCATGCCAGATCAAGCACGGCGGAATCGGGACCGTCGTACGCCAACGCCTGATCGAGTACCGCAAGGCGAGCAGCCAGACGACGGTACTGCCGCCGTGGCCAACCTCCTCGCGGCGAACACAGCATCATGCGTGACCTCGAAGGATGTTGCGCTCGTCAAGCGAGTCGAGGAAGTCATCAATCGCAGACGCCCGGAAGTACACCCTTCGGCCAGCCTTAACGATCGGAGCACCGGGGAGGCTGCGGAGCGACCAGATTTCGCGTTCGCTCCGTCCGAGCAACTCCGCCACCTGCGGAACTGAAAGCAAGCGGCAAGAGGGCTTGGGGTTTTGCATCTCGTTCTCTTCCGCACCGATCCAGCGCGTACGTGGGCATACGCAGGATCCTCCGGGCGTGATCGCACGCCGGTGGAAGGTGTGGCCGATGTTGGACGCAGACTGCTGAAATCGGTGCTGCTCTATGACGCCTCAGGTAAGCGAGGCGCGTAGCCCTGAAAGTCTGCATCCCGGCCTGCGGCGAGGCGGGGCAGCGGTCATCACACACCGAACGAGAAGCACGAGCAGGAGTCGCCTCAGGCCGAATGCCAGCCCTGTGCGGCGAACCAGCATGCGGACCAGAACCACGAGAAGCGCAGCGATTCGATGACCAAGCATCGCGAGCGCGAGTACAGCCAGGATCGACCACTTGACGACAGTCTTCGCGCCCTTGGCCAGAGATTGGCGTAGCCGGCTTACATGACCTGTGAACTTAGGCTCGCCCTCAAGACTGCGCATGAGTTGCCCAAGTGCGGCGTTCATTCTGGCCGCCCTCCTGCGCACAGCGATTGCGTGCCGATGGCGGCGACGCTCTGCACTGGAATCGGGCATAACAGAAATATAGGGGATGGATCGGAGTACGCGAAGACGATCTCGCCCAGGTTCACCCGCGTAGCCGAGGGACACGTGAATGGTCACCCGCGTAGCCGCACGCGAACGGGAGCCGGCGCTGATCTCGAAGAGCGGGAGACCGTGGGAGTTCGTGGGAGTTGTGGGAGTAGAACACGCGATCCCACGGAACCGGCGTAGACTGCGTACCAAGGTCAGCGAGTTGTGACTCGCTGATCAGTATCGATGGAAGCTAGAGCTTTGATCTTCCCAAGCTCAGAGCGCGAGTTCGATTCTCGTCGCCCGCTCACTAAAGACCAGCTGAGCTGGTCTTTTTTATTATCCGGACCCTGATCTGCCGGCACTACACGAGAACCGCGCCAGATGGGACTTCAAGCGGCGCTGGGCGGGTCGGCCGGCATTGCCCCTCGACCCACTCCGGGTTACAGTTATTTCGAATACCAGTCGGGATCGTCGCATCCGGAGGGAGCCCGCAATGCCCCGCACCTCGGTCTTGGCCCATGCCAGACACATCACGCCGGACATGAGCGGGCGTGACCATGCTGATCTGACCCGCTTGGCCCAACTACCCGACGACGGCAGTGACCTCATACTGCTTCTGCCGGACGGAACTCGGCTGCCTGTCGACGCCAAGCTGGTCACGGCGTTGCGCGCCACTGCGGATGAGCTCCTGGCCGGTCACGGCGTCACCATCCTGGCCACGGAGACCCTCTTGTCTCCGAATGACGTCGCAGGGCTGCTCGGCCTGTCCCGGCCGTTCGTCGCCCGGCTCCTCGACGAAGGCAGGATCCCCAGCCGACCGCTGTCAGAAGGCAGCAACCACCGCGTCGTCCGTCTCGCTGACGTCGAACAGTTCAAGGCTCGCCGCGAACGCCGTGCCGAAGGCCGTCGTCAGCTCGCCGAGGCCGCCGCCGAAGCCGGGATCGAATACTGAGAACGTCGCATGCGCATCTTCGCGGACACGAACGTTTTGTTCCCATTTTCCGTAATGGACCTCCTGCTGGCCCTCACCGAGAACGAGGTCCACGAACTCGTCTGGTCCGACTTCCCGGCAGGGCCTCTTGCCGCACTGGGCTTGCGGGTTGCTACGCCGGACGAATATCTCTGCGAGCTCTTCGAGTCGGCCCCGGCCGAAGTCGTCGCGACGATCGATCGGCTCGCCGAAGAGAAGCGCAACCCGCCCATGACGCCAGATGACCTCCTGGCTCGGGTAGGCAAGACTGCGCCAGCGTTCGCCGACAAGGCTCGGCGGCATTTCTCATAGGGCGGTGTGTCGGCCGCTGCCCGTTGAAGGCTCAGCCTCCGGAGGCCAGGCGCAGTACCAGGGCGCCGGTGATGATTGCGGCGAAGGATATGAGTTTGGGGGTGGTGATCTTCTCTTTGTAGATCGTGGCGCCGAGGAGGACTGTGCCGATGGAGCCGATGCCGGTCCAGATGGTGTAGCCGACGCCGACGTCGAGGGTGCGGAGGGCTTGGCTCAGGGTGAAGATGCCGCCGGCGGCTGCCAGGAGGGTGAGCACTGAGGGCCGCAGGCGGGTGAAGCCGTGGGTGGCGTTGGTGCCGAGGGCGAAGGCGACTTCGAAGGCTGAGGCGATGAGCAGGTAGATCCAGGCCATGGTGCTGCTCCTTGTGGCGTCGGGGATCAGCGGGTCGGGGTGGCGTTGGAGGTGCTGAGGTGGTCGGCGATCTTGAGGCCGAGGACGCCGCCGATGATGAGGACGAAGGCCAGGGCCTTGGCGGGGGTCATGGTCTCGTGGAAGATCAGGGTGCTGAAGGTGACCGTGCCGACGGAGCCGATGCCGGTCCAGACGGTGTAGCCGACCCCGACGTCGAGGGTTTTGAGGGCCAGGCTGAGGAAGAAGATGCCGCCGCTCGCCGCGGCGGCGGTCAGCAGGGACGGCCACAGGACGGTGAACCCGTGCGTGGCGTTGGTGGCCAGGGCGAACACGACCTCGAAGACGGACGCGATGAGGAGGTAGATCCAAGCCATGGGTGTCCTCGAAGCTAGTTGTATGTACGTGCAAATTAGTATGAGTAAAAGCATGCATGTACAAGTAAACTGTCGTCAAGCCCGGTCGCCCGGCCCGGCGAGGAGGCAGTGCAAGGAGCGAAGTGATGCCATCGCCAGCCAAGGCAGCGGCCAGTACGGATGCGCAGGCGTGGAACCGGCTGCTGAGCTTGCACGCTCAGGTAGAGGGTCGGCTTGCTGCCGTCATACAGCGCCGGCACGGGCTCGGCCTGTCCGAGTACCGCGCGCTGGCGTTCCTCAACCAAGCGGATAACGACGAGCTGCGGATGCAAGAGCTGGCCGACAAGCTCGGCCTTAATCAGAGCTCGGTCACTCGGCTCGTCAATCGCCTCAACGCCGCAGACTTCACCCGGCGGGACCTATGCCCGGACGACAAGCGCGGCGTCTATACAGTGCTCACCGAAGCCGGTCGCGAGCGGTATCGCGAAGCCAGCACAACGTATGCCGCGGCGCTTGCGGCGGCTCTGGATGAAATCGCCCTGTCCGACCCGGCGACGGCGGCGATCATCACCGCCGCGCGCGACGCAATCTGAAGCGGCGCGCCTCCCAGGCGGAGAGGCGCGCCGCTTCAAGATGTGCGGGCTCAGGCGGCTTAAGCGGTCCGCGTCGGGTCGTCCACCGTCGGCACGGCGCCCTCCCGGTGTGCCCGCTTCACGTCCTCGACGTACTCGCGGCTGAACATCGCCGCCAGCATCGCCACGCCGCCCCGGGCGACGCGGACCTCGCCATTGCGTATGCGGCCCGTAAGCCGGACGCGGCGGCCGCCCTCGGGATACTCACCGATGCGGGCGTACTGCTGGCCGACACCGTCCTTGACCTTGCCGCTGCCGGTCCATTCGACGTCCTCGTACTCGACGACGGTTCCGTCGGGAACCAGCAGCTTCACCGTTGCCCGGTCCAGGTCCAGGTCGACCACGAGCTCGCCGGCCGGCAGGTGCGGGGAGCGCAGGTCCAGGACGACGGAACCGCGG
Source organism: Catenulispora sp. (assembly GCA_013362315.1). GTDB lineage: Bacteria > Actinomycetota > Actinomycetes > Streptomycetales > Catenulisporaceae > Catenulispora. The sequence continues at coordinate 5,190 of JABFWL010000726.1, forward strand.
CGGGAGCGGACCTCGAAGCGGTCGGCGGTGGTCCAGTTGCCCAGCCGCTTGAGCGCGTTGTGGTCGGCATGCAGGCGGACCGGCTCGGCGGCGGCCTCGGCGACTGTACGGGTCAGAGCAGTGCGGGCCAGGGCGCTACCGGTCACGGCGGTCGGCGTCAGGCGGGTGTCGGTGCTGTGGGTGCTGTGGGTGGTGTGGCTCATCTCAGTGCTCCTCGGGTTCTGCCCTCTGCGCCGCTTCGGCGGCCGGGGGCCGGGGTTCTTGCTGACGTCTTGATAGTCGCACTACAACTAGTCGTATGTCAACTAGAACTATGGGTACTAGTCTCCGCGCGGCTACAATTTCGGCATGGCTCCTGCTCCGAACTCCGCGGCCGCCGCGACCCGGCGCTCTCCGCTCGCCCTGGCCGTGCTCGCACTGCTCGCTTACAAGCCGCTGCATCCCTACGGCGTGCAGCGGCTGCTGAAGGAGTGGGGCAAAGAGAAGGTCGTAAATGTCGGCCAGCGCGCAAGCCTCTACAAGACGATGGAGCGGCTGACCGCAGCCGGTCTGATCGCCGTCCGGGAGACTGAGCGCGACCAGCAGTATCCGGAGCGGACCGTCTACGAGGTCACCGACGCCGGGCGCGAGGCGGCGCTGGCCTGGATCGACGACATCGTGCGCACGCCCAGGCCGGAGTATCCGGAGTTCCCCGCGGCGTTGTCGTTCGCGATGATGCTGGAGCCGGAGGCGGTGCTGGCCGCGATGCGGGAGCGGCGCTCTGTGGTGGAGAAGGCGCTCGCGAAGGCCGAGCAGGACCTCGCCGGCGCGCGGCAGTACGGACTGCCGAAGGTGACGATGCTCGACGACGAATACCTGGTCGCCGTCACCGCGGCCGAGCTGCGGTGGCTGGAGGGCGTCGTCGCCGAGTTGGAGAGCGGCGAGTTGACGTGGAGCTTGGAGCTCCTTCAGCCGTTCGCGAACGAGCAGGAGTAAAGGCGGGCCAGCTGGCAGACCGCGCTGGTCACTGGTCGGCCGGTGTGCAGGTCACTCGGCCGCTCAGGGCGCGACGATCTTCGCGGTCAACGCCACCACCCCGGCGCGGCGCGCCTCCGGGCTGTCGTCGCCGTTGCCCGTCATCAGCATCTTGGCGACCTGCGGCAACGAGCTCCACAGCTGCGCCAGATGCACGACGGCCAGCATCAGCACGGCGGGGTCCAGCGCGGCGTCGATCTTCCCGGCCTGCTGGGCCTGCGCGATGGAGCTCGCCTTGGCCAAATAGTGCGCGGTGCGCTCCTGCTCGGCCGGCAGCGTGCAGTCGCCGCCGAGTTCCAGCGCCTCCCAGTGCAGCAGCCGGGCGAAGTGCGGATGCGCCAGGTGGTAGTCGTAGACCCGGCCGACGTGCTCCGGCAGGTCGGCGGCCACCTCGGGGGTCAGCGGCACCGCGCCGGCCAGCTTCTTCAGCTCGCAGTCCAGCACGGTGGCGAACAGCTGCTCCTTGTTGCCGAAGTACTGGTAGATGCGCTCCTTGTTCACACCGGCCGACTTCGCGATGCGGTCCACGCGCGCGCCCTGGAAGCCGTGCTCGGCGAACTCCTCGACGGCGGCGTCGAGCAGGAGGCGCTTCGTCTTGTCGGTGTCCCAGGCCATGAGGCCAGTCTAGCGCATTCCCAACCGTCTGGTTGGACAACGGCGAGGGGCTGTGCCATGATTCCAACCAAGCAGTTGGAAACAACTCAGGGAGACCGGAATGAGCGACAAGCGCACGCCCTCCATCCACCGCCGCGCGGTCCTGACCTGGATCGCGGTCTACCCGACGATCACGATCCTGCAGTCCGTGCTGGGCACGAAGGTGGCCGCCTACCCGCTGCCGGTGCGCACGCTCGTGCTGACGCTGTTCATGGCCCCGCTGGTGACCTACCTGATGCTGCCGGCCGTGATGAAGGCGCACACCAGCTTCACCGCGCGGGCCGCGCGAACGAGCCAGACAACACAGCCGGGTCAGACAACACCGAGGACTCAGACAACATGGATGTCTCAGACGGCGAAGTTAGAGGCCGGGGTGCCGCAGCAGATCAGCGGATGACCGGCCGGTCCCCGCTCCGCGCCGGCAGCACCCGATCCAGGGTCTCGGCCAGCTTCGCGGCCTGCGTCGCGGTCATGACCTGCCGCATCTGCCCGAACACCGAAGGGAACTGGTCGGGAAGCAGGATCGTGACACCTTCCAGGAACCGGGGCGTGGGCCGCAGCTCCTTGGCGTGGACCACGAGCACCGGCTCCACCTTCACCCCGCGCGGCAGGCTCGGCCCCAGCGCGGTGGTGAGGTTCTGGGCCTGGAGTCCGAGCTGCTTGAGCATCGCCTCGCGGTTGTCCAGGCCGACGAACAAGTCAGTACCTATCACCTGCGGCTTCGGCCCGCCGGCCCAGTTCTTCGAATCCAGCAGGAACACCCCGGCCGGACCGATCAGCAGGTGCTCGATGTCCACCGGCGGGATCCCCGGGACGGTGCCCGGGGCCAGACGCCGGTCGTGCAAGGCGGTGAAGCCCTGGTACCGCAGCGGCCTGATGGCCCGGGCGGTCGCGGCCTCGCCGAAGGCCCGGCGGCCGGCCAGGCTGACGTGCTCGGGCTTGGTGTAGGCCAGGTCCGCCAGCATCAGCAGCACCAGCACCGCGAATCCGACGCCGAAGTACACCCGGCGGGTCATCGCGGAAGTGATGACACCCAACAACGCGGCCAGGGGCAGGGCCCACCACAGTGAGTCCTTGATCCGTTTCCTGCGCTGGACCGCCCACGCGGACTGGAGGCTCGCGTTGACCGCCCGCAGACTGCTCCCCGCCGCGGCCCTCTTCGGCTCCGTGTTTTTCCACGCCACTGAAGACCACACTCCTCGTCACCGACCGTACTCCGTTGTGGCTGCCCGGCGCAGAGGTATTCGGCTACCGCATCGCTTCCGCGACATCGCGACGCGAAGCGTCTCCATAACGGGCGGTGGTGGGAGGCGGGTGGGAAGAACCCGCGCCACCTCCGATGTGTACCTAGAAGCCACATTGTCGTTAGCCTGGCCTGCATGACGCCGCCGAACGCCGAAGCCGATCCCAACGCGATCACGCTGGAGATCGACGACACCATGGATCTGAACCTGGACACCACGGTCGGCATCAACGGGCCGATCCCGGCCGGACCGGTGTACGTGACCGGCGACGTGCACGGCTGCGCCGAGCAGTTGCAGGCCTCGCTGTTCCGCAGCGGCATCACCGACGCCGACGGCGAGTGGGCCGCGGGCTCGGCGTGGCTGTGGTTCCTCGGCGACCTGTTCGACCGCGGGCCGGACGGCATCGGCGTGATCGACACCGTGATGCGGCTGCAGCGGCAGGCCCCGGAGCACGGCGGCCGGGTCGACTGCCTGCTGGGCAACCACGAGGTGATGCTGCTGGCGTCGTACCGCCTCGGCGGCCCCGGCGCGGACAAGTTCCAGGAGCGCTGGCTGGGCAACGGCGGGCAGCCGCGCGACCTGCAGGCGCTGACCGAGGACCACGCCCGCTGGCTGGAGTCGCTGCCGGCGATGGCGCTGGTCGACGACCACCTGCTGGTGCACTCCGACACCGTGGGCTACCGCGAGCTCGGCGGCGACATCGCCACGGTGAACGCCACCGTGCAGTCGGTCCTGCGCGAGTACACCGACCTCGAGGCCTGGGACCGGCTGACCCACCTGGTCACCTCCCGCTTCGCCTTCGCCGACGACGGCACCAACGCCCTGGAGTTCCTGGCCGAGTTCGGCGGCTCGCAGATCGTCCACGGCCACTCGCCGATCCCGCTGGTCTTCGACATCCCGGCCGAGGACATCACCGGCCCGATGATCTACGCCGAGGGCCGCGCGGTGAACATGGACACCGGCACCTTCCTCGGCGGCCCGTGTCTGATCAGCCCTCTGCCGTCCATACCGCCGCGGCCCCGGGGCTGATCCGCCAGCCGTTCTCCAGGACTGATCGGGCGGGACGAACCCGGGCCGGACCGGCGGCGAGTCTCCGCGCCCCCGGGCACCCGCGGCGCCAGTATGGGCGGTATGCGCAGATTCCTGACATCCCGCGGGTTCCCGGCGCGCGCCGCCCTGGCCCTGACCGCGGCCGCTGCCGCGACGGCGCTGGCCGGCTGCTCCAGCTCGGGCCGCTCGGACCCCTACAAGATCGGCGCGCTGCCCACCGCCGACACCGTGACCAAGGGCCACGCCCCCGGGCACTGGACGAAGGACGGCGCCGCGCTGGCGCTGGTCGGCACGGTGACCCCGGGCAGCGCCGCGGAGTTCACGGCGGCCCTGAGCCCGGGCACCAAGGTGGTCCGCGCCACGGTCACCGGCGGCGACCTGGCCGACGGCCTGGCCATCGGCCGGGCCATCCACGACCGCAAGCTCGACCTGGTGATCTCCGGGGCCTGCGCCGGGCCGTGCGCCGACTACTGGTTCCCGGCCGCCGCCTCGCGGCGCACCGCCGGCTCCGGCAGCTGGCTGGGCTACGTGCCGGACCTGAGCCAGAGCCCGCAGGCCACGCCGGAGCAGCAGGCCGCCGAGGCCAAGCTGTACGCCGACTCCGGGCTCGACAGCACCAAGTTCCACACCGCGCTGGCCACCCAGCTCCGGGAGGTCCCCGGCGGCAGCGCGGCGCCGGGCGCGAAGATGTGGATGGCGGGCCAGGCGGACCTGAAGGCCATGGGGTACCCGGAACAGGCCGTGAAGGGCCTGTGGCTGCCCCCGAACCTGGCCTCGGCGAACGCCCAGGCGCGGGCCTGGGGTCAGGTCGTGGCGTACCAGAACACGCTCGTAGGGCTGCCGCCGGCGCCTGCGGCCCCGGCGGCCACGGTGCCTCCGGCGCCGTCGAGCGCCCAGAAGCAGGGCCAGTAGAGCCGGCCGGCTGGAAGGACTAACAGGGCCGGCAGGCTGGTAGGACTAGCCGCGCTGGCAGATCAGAGCTTCGCCACCAGCAGCGTCGCCAGCGCCTTCGCGTCCCCGGAGGCGCTCGCGTCGCTGTCGGCGTGGATGACGGCGACGTTCAGGTCGAAGCCGTTCTTGAAGACGTCGACGACGCCGGGTGTCTGGCTGCTGCGGTACGCCTCCTGTCCCAGCCCCGGCATGTCGGTCACGGTGTTCGCCGGGATGGTCGCGCGGAAGGCGTCGAAGCCGGCCTTGGTGACCGCGGTCAGCGAGATCGTGACGGCGTCCGGGTGCCCGGAGTTGTAGGCGCAGCTGCGGCCGCCGCTGTTGGAGGCGACGGCGCCGGTCTTGGCGTTGTCCGGTATGTGCGCGGCCTGGAGGACCTGGTCGGGCGTCAGCAGTCCGCAGGGGTCGGGGATGCCCGGCACGGCGAGGCCCTGCGGGCCGCCGCTCACGGAGGCCGAGGCGGTGGCCCCGGGCGCGTCCGAGGTCGTGGAGGCGAGCGGCGAAGGCGCGGAGCCGCCGCCGGAGCACGCTGTCAGCGTCAGCGTCAGGGCCGCCGCGCCCACCAGCGCCAGACACGAGTAACGGTCCGCGGAGCGGCGAACTGCGCGGGCGGGGACGTCGCGGCTGGGGACTGGCATGCAGACACATTAGCCGGGCGATCTGGAAGGCCGGCCGCCTCGGTAAACACCACCGGCGGTGCCGGCACCGTTTCCGGATGCCGGCACCGCCGGTGGTTTCGCAGACCCGCCCCTGCCTCGCCCCGCGCTTCCCCGTTCCCGTGCTTCCCCGTTCCCGTGCTTCCCCCGTGCCCCGTGCTTCCCCGTGCCCTACATCCGGCCGACCGCGAGCTGCGCGATCGCCTTCTCCTGCGTCAAGGTCGCAGGATCGTCCCCGCCGAACCCCCCGTGGATGACCCACACGCTCAGCTGCTTGCCGCCCTTGTAGACCTTGAGCATCCCGTCAGACGGCGAATACAGCGCCTCCTCGCCGACACCGCCGACCGTCTGCGCGTGCGGATCCATCTTCTGCAGGTCGAACTCGTCCCTGGTGATCGGCCCGATGCCCACCTGGGCCGAGTCGGCCTCCCCGTCGTCGACCAGGCAGTACCGGTTCCCCCCGGAGTCCCTCGAGGGCTTGGTCGTCGGTGCTCCCCCACCGTCGGGCGGCGGCAGCTTCGCCAGCCGCGCCACGTCGGCCGCGCCGACCAGCGCGCACGGGTCCCCCGAGCCGGCCGGTGCCGCCGACGACGACGGCGATGCTCCGCCGCTCGGCGACCCGGCCGGGCTCCCCGTCGGTGCGTCCGGGGCGCCCGTCGACCCCGAGACCGCGACCGTCCCCCCGGACCGGTCGGTGGTGCCACCACCCCCCGAGCTAGCACCACCGACCGGCGCGGTTCCCCCCACCGACCGGGTCGCCACGGTCCCGCTGCCCCCACAGCCCGCCAGGACCACGACTCCGGCCGCGACAGCGGCGCTCCACGCCATCCGCACGTTCCTCATCAGAACCGCTCCTCCCCCTGGATGGAATCCCGTGGATTCCCACCGCCTGCCTGATGAGAAGTCTCGCGGGGCCGGGAGTGCGGCGGATCCGGGCTTCTCCTAGTCGTCGGCAGATCCGGTCCAGACCGACCCGGACCGACCGTGCCCGACCAGACGGACCCTGCCGGGCCGGCCCGAGCAGCCCGACCCGGCCTGGCCGAGGCCGACTCGCTCCTACTCGCCGGTCTCGCCATCGATCGCCTGCCGCAACAGATCGGCGTGCCCCAGGTGGCGCGCGTACTCCTCGATCATGTGCAGGTACAGCCACCGCACGGTCAGCTCGTAGCGGCGCCCGGGGAACAGCTCGTCCAGTGCCCGCCCCTGGACCGCCTGGCGCGCCAGCTCCACCTCTTCGAGGAAGACCCCGTAGTCGGCCTCGGCCGACTCGGCGGTGCCGTCGTGGAAGTCGCCGTCCGGATCGGCCTCGGTGGTGTAGATCTGGGCCAGCGTCCGGTCTCCCCCGAGCTGGATCCGGAACCACCATCGCTCGACCAGCGCCATGTGCCGCAGCAGCCCGAGCAGCGACAGGTCGGTGCTCGCCAGCGGCCGCGCCGCCAACTGCTCACCGGTCAGGCCGCCGCACTTCCACAGCAGCGTCTCGCGATGCCAGTCCAGGTAGCGGTCCAGGGTCTCCCGCTCGGTGTCGGCGGGTACGTTCTCGGCGCGCTCGATGACGGGCGCCGTCCACAAGGAATCCGATGTCATGGTCCCACCCTGGGGCCCCGTCACCTGGGCGGGCAACGGTTTTCAGCGAGCCGCAACGGTCCGTTCGCCTGCAAACACCATGACATCAACCTCCGACCGTGTAGGGTGGGTCACCGTCGGCACATGGCAGGGCCCGCATTCACCGGCTTCACCTCCCGTGAACGCGGGCCCCTGCTCTTTCCGCTCTGTGCCCTCTGCGTGCTCTGTGCTCTGTGCTCTGGATGCGGGGTCCGGCGAGCCGCCGGCCGCTCAGTCGACGACCGGCAGGTACACACCCTCGTGCGTCGAGGCCGCGAACTGCGCCGACTTCTCCGCCATCCCGGCCGCCAATGCCTCGTCCGTACCGAGACCGTGCTCCTCGGCGTACTTGCGGACGTCCTGGGTGATGCGCATCGAGCAGAAGTGCGGCCCGCACATGGAGCAGAAGTGCGCCGTCTTCGCCGGCGCCGCCGGCAGCGTCTCGTCGTGGTAGGCGCGGGCGGTGTCCGGGTCCAGGGCCAGGTTGAACTGGTCCTCCCAGCGGAACTCGAACCGGGCGTCGGACAGCGCGTCGTCCCAGGCCTGGGCGCCGGCGTGGCCCTTGGCCAGGTCCGCGGCGTGGGCGGCGATCTTGTAGGCGATCAGGCCCTGCTTGACGTCGTCGCGGTTGGGCAGGCCCAGGTGCTCCTTCGGCGTGACGTAGCAGAGCATCGCCGTGCCGAACCAGCCGATCATCGCCGCGCCGATGGCCGAGGTGATGTGGTCGTAGCCGGGGGCGATGTCGGTGGTCAGCGGGCCGAGGGTGTAGAACGGGGCCTCGTCGCAGAGCTCCATCTGCAGGTCCACGTTCTCCTTGATCTTGTGCATCGGGATGTGGCCCGGGCCCTCGATCATCACCTGCACGTCCAGCTCGCGGGCGATCTTCGACAGCTCCCCCAGGGTGGTGAGCTCGGCGAACTGCGCCTCGTCGTTGGCGTCGTAGATGGAGCCGGGGCGCAGACCGTCGCCGAGGGAGTAGGTGACGTCGTACCGCGCCAGGATCTCCGTCAGCTCCCTGAAGTTCGTGTAGAGGAAGTTCTCCTGGTGGTGTGCCAGGCACCACGCCGCCATGATCGAGCCGCCGCGCGAGACGATGCCGGTCTTGCGCTTGGCGGTCAGCGGCACGTAGCGCAGCAGCACGCCGGCGTGGACCGTCATGTAGTCCACGCCCTGCTCGCACTGCTCGATCACGGTGTCCCGGAAGATCTCCCAGGTCAGATCCTCGGCCTTGCCGTCGACCTTCTCCAGCGCCTGGTAGATCGGCACGGTCCCGATCGGCACCGGGCTGTTGCGGATGATCCACTCCCGGGTGGTGTGGATGTTCCGGCCGGTCGACAAGTCCATCACGGTGTCCGCGCCCCAGCGCGTGGCCCACACCATCTTGTCCACCTCCTCCTCGATCGAGGAGGTGACGGCGGAGTTGCCGATGTTGGCGTTGACCTTCGTCAGGAAGCTGCGACCGATGATCATCGGCTCGGCCTCGGGGTGGTTGACGTTGGCCGGGATCACCGCCCGGCCGCGCGCGACCTCGGCGCGCACCAGCTCCGCCGGCGCGCCTTCGCGCACCGCGATGTACTCCATCTCGGCGGTGACCACGCCACGGCGGGCATAGGCGAGCTGGGTGACGGCCTCGCCGGTGGCCCGGCGCGGGCGGCGGCCGCCGGAGAAGACCGCGTCCAGATTGCGCAGGTCCTGGGACTTCAGTCCGTCGTCAGAGGGCTGCCACACCCGGCCCTCGTACTCCTCGGTGTCCGCACGCTCGGCGATCCACGGCGCCCGCAGCGCCGGCAGCCCGAACCGGACGTCGGTCTTCATCTCAGGGTCCGTGTACGGCCCGGAAGTGTCGTACAGCACCACCGAGTCGCCGTTGGTCAGCGCGACCTCGCGCATCGGGACGCGAAGCTCCGCACGCGCTTCGGACGAAAGGTACGTCTTGTGCGAAGCGGAATTCGCGGACACGTCGTTGACAGCCGTCATGGCGGCGCTCCCTACGTCGGCATTACCCGGACAGGTTCGGCGGTCGACGGCGCCAGCCGTCCTCTCAGCCCGGTTCGCCCGAGCTCCCGCGTGTATGTGGTTTCACTGCACACCGTAGCGCGCGTACCGTGATCGTCGTCAATCACCCGAAGGACTAAA
>JABFWL010000576.1 GCA_013362315.1 Catenulispora sp.
CGCGCAGCCGCCGCGGCCGCGGACCGGCGCGGCCAGCACGCCATGACCGGTGTCCCACCGGATCGGGGCCGCCGGCGGCCGGGCGCACCGCGGCCGGAGCCGCGCCGGGCGGCTGAGTGGCAGACAGGCGGGCAGGCGGGGTGGCAGACCGGGGGACAGGCGGGGTGGCAGGGCGGGGCCGATTCGCAGCGCGATCCGGCGCTGGGCGGCGATGGGTACGGCGACCCGGGCCCGGCTGCCCGCTCGCACCACGATCCGGCGGCCGGCGGCGACGGGTACGAGCCCCGCTGGTTCGACGACGAGGCGGGCCCACTCGTACGCCTCTACGCGCTGACCCGAGGCCGGGCGCGTCCGGTCCGGGAGGTCTTCGACCTGCTCGCCCTGATCGCCACCCGCGCCCGGCCGGGCCCGGAGGCGGGCTTCGGGCCCGAGCACACCGCGGTGCTCGACCTCTGCGATCCAGTCCCGCGCTCGGTGGCGGACCTGGCCTCGGACTGCGGACTGCCGCTCGGCGTGGTCCGCGTCATCCTGTCGGACCTGCTGGAGTCCGGCTGCGTGCGGGTGTCCGGCCCGGCCGTGCCGGACGGCGTCCCCGACGAACGCATCCTCAGGGAGGTGATCAATGGACTCCGGGCCCTCTAGCCACATCGCCCTGAAGATCCTCATAGCCGGCGGCTTCGGGGTGGGCAAGACCACCCTGGTCGGCGCGGTCAGCGAGATCCGGCCGCTGCACACCGAGGAGCCGCTGAGCATGGCCGGCCGCGACGTCGACGACGCCGACGCGGTGGAGCGCAAGAGCACCACGACCGTCGCCATGGACTTCGGCCGGATCACGGTCCGCGTGGGCCTGACTCTCTACTTGTTCGGCACCCCCGGCCAGGACCGTTTCTGGTTCCTGTGGGACGAACTCGCGCTCGGCGCGCTCGGCGCGGTGGTCCTGGCCGACACCCGCCGCCTGGACGCCTCGTTCCCGGCCATCGACTTCTTCGAGCACCGCCGCCTGCCGTTCGTGGTCGCGGTCAACCAGTTCCCCGGCGCCCGCGCCTACGGTGCCGAGGAGGTCGCCGCGGCCCTGGACCTGGACCACGGCATCCCCGTCGTGCTCTGCGACGCGCGGGTCCGCGCCTCGGGCAAGGAGGTGCTGATCGCCTTGGTGGAGCACGCCAGCCAGCGGCACCGGGAACGGCGCAGCGCCTGAGCGGAGCGCTACTCGAGCGCTTCTGGAGCGCTATTTCAGCAGCCGCGACAGCCGCCGGTCCGCCAGCGGTTTCCCGCCGGTCTGGCACGTCGGGCAGTACTGCAGGCTCGAGTCGGCGAACGACACCTCGCGGATCGTGTCCCCACACACCGGACACGCTTGCCCGGTTCGGCCGTGGACCCGCAGGCCGGACTTCTTCTCCGACTTCAGGTCCTTCATCGGCAGACCGCGGGAGCGCTCGACCGCGTCGGCGAGAGTTTCCAGGGTGACCCGGTGCAGGTTCTCCACCTCGTCCGGCGTGAGCTTCGCGGCCAGTTTGAACGGGGACATGCGGGCGGCGTGGAGGATTTCGTCGGAGTATGCGTTGCCGATGCCCGCCAGCACGCTCTGGTCGCGCAGGACCCCCTTGATCTGGCGGCGCTCGCCGGTCAGCAGCCGGCCGAGTTCTTCGGCGGTGAAGGCCTCGGACAGCGGGTCGATGCCGAGCCGGGCGATGCCGGGCACCTCGGCCGGATCGCGGACGACGTAGACCGCGAGCCCCTTCTTGGTGCCGGCCTCGGTGACGTCGAAGCCGGTGCCCTCCGGCTCGGCCATGCGCACCCGCAGCGCCAGCGGCCCCTTGCCGGGCCGGGGCGGCACGGCGGGCAACTCCTCCCGCCACCGGATCCAGCCGGCCCGGGCCAGGTGGATCACCAGGTGCAGCTCGCCGGCGCTGAAGTCGAGGAACTTGCCGTGCCGCCCCACCCCGTCGATCCGGGCGCCGACCAGCGCGGACAGCGGCGGCTCGTAGGTCTTCAGGGCCTGGATCGCGGCCGGCGTGGCCGCCGCGACCGGATGGCCGGACAGCCGCTCGTTGAGGAAGGCCGCCAGGGCCTCGACTTCGGGCAGTTCGGGCATGGCAGCAAGTCTGCCTTGTCTGGGGCGGGGGCGCTTGGTGGGAGGCCCACCAATCCGCGCACCCTCTTAGTCCTGGAGCATCGCCTTGAACTCGTCCAGGCTGATCCGGCCGTCCCCGTCGGCGTCGCCGCCGTGGATCCGGGCGGCGGCCTCGGCCTCGTCGACCTGCTCGCCGAGCTCGGTCAGGACCGCGGCGAGTTCGGCGGCGGTGATCTGGCCGTCGCCGTCGCCGTCGAACATGCGGAACAACGACTCGGCTGTGGGCTCCTCGGCCTGGGTCATGCGAGCCACCCCTCTCGTTCGGTGATCTGTGCTCGTTTGGTGATCTGTGCTCGTTCGGTGGTCTGTGCTCGTTCGGTGGTCTGCTCTGCTCTGAGGTCTGCTCTGAGCTGTCGGCGCCACGCTAGCGCGCCGCCCGACCAGGGGGTGAAATCGAGGGCGCGACACGGGCGGTTCGGAGGTTTCCCGCGGAGCGTTGGTTAGATTCCCGGCATCCGCTAACGAAACGGGAGTAGCCGTGCGCAAGTGCGTGTCAATGGTCGCCGCGGCGACCGCCGCCGTCGGTCTCGCCGGGTGTTCCAGCCCGCACCGGACGCGGGAGCCGGCCGGGGCGGCGCAGCCGCTGAGCACGGCGCCGTCGCCGGACGCGCACGCGGCCGCCGGGAACCCCGGCAGCGTGCCGCCGGTCGGCGTCGATGCCCGGGTGAAGGCCGCGAACCAGCCGCCGGCTGCGGCCAAACAGCAGCCGCCCGGGGTCCAGCGCGCTCCTGACGGCACCTTGGAGGGCGTCGCCGATGCACGTGTCGGCACCGGTGCTGCCGACTCGCCCGGTTCCCCGGCCGCCGCAGTTCCCGGCGTCGCCAACCCGGGCACCGTCAACCCCGGCGGCCAGGCGCCGGCTCCCTCGGGAACCACCCCGATGTCTGCGCCGCTCGGGCATTCCGTGACGGGCCACGCCGCCCCACCGAAGGCCGCCCCGGCCAAGGCCAGCACGGTTCCTCCTGCGGCCTTGCCCGCTCCCGCCCCGCCGACTTCCGGCACAGCGGGCAACGACTCCCAGCCCTCCGCAATGGCGCAGCTCGTGGAAGCGATGGCCGCCGCCCAGAGCGACGGCAAGGCCGTCCTGCTCGACTTCGGCGCCGGTGACAGCGCCGAGAGCAGGGCGCTCGACGCGGCCCTGCGCGCGCCGCAGTCCCGCGCCGTCCTCGCGCGCTCGTATCACGTCGTCCACATCGACCCGGGCAGCGGCGACCCAGGCCTGATGAAGATCGCCGCGCAGTACGCGTTCGGCGCCTCCGGCGGGCCGCTGCTCGTCGTCCTGTCGCCGGACGGCACCGTGCGGGCCGACTCCATCCACAACGGCCGGCCCCGCTACGACGACGCCGGGGTCGCCGCCTGGCTGCGGCAGTGGGCGCGATGAAGCCCTCGACGGTCCTGACGGTCGCCGCGCTGTCCGGCATCCCGGTCCTCACCGCGCTCGGCCTGGCGCTGACGCTGCACCACCACCCGCACGAGGTGGCGTTCTCCGACCAGGGAGTGAACGTCGTGATGCGGCTGTCGCAGGACGGCGACCGCCTGCTGACCACCTTCACGCCGCAACGCCCCGGCTTCCACCTGTCCAGCGTCGGCCTGCCGGCCGGCGGCATCGAGGGGTTCGGCCGGCCCACCGCCACCCGCATCGAGGTCGGCGGGGCGCTGCGCAGCCGCGGGCCGCTGGTCGCGCAGGCGCCGGTGCGGATGCTGCCGGTGCGCGGCACGCACCTGGCGGTCCCGGCGTATCCGGACGGCCCGGTGACCACCGAGCTGCCGGTCGCCGTCGACGAGCACGGCGACGCCAGGGTGGTGGTGAGCTACGCGGCGTGCAGCTCGCAGGTGTGCCTGCTGCCGGTGACGGGTCATCCGGTGGAGATCCCGGCGGCGGCGTTGGCCGACATGCGGTAGTCCG
>JABFWL010000209.1 GCA_013362315.1 Catenulispora sp.
GGCACGATGGGTCGCCGGCCGGCTACCCGGCCGGGGCGGCCGACGGAGCGCTGACCTCAAATCCTCAAGTCAGATTCTCCACAACACCAGAACGAAACAGCTACTCAACACGACCGCTCGACACGGCTCCTGAACACGGCTCCTGAACACAGCTCCTGAACACAGCAGCCCTCGCTCCGGATGACCGCAGTCCTCACTCCACTGCGGCCACCGGCGCGTCCAGGATGTTCACGTCGACGTTGAGCCGTTTGCCGCCGTAGGTCTCGTTGTGGCCGCCGGTGTACTGCTTGATGCGGCGATGCCCCGGCCAGTACCGGTCGCTCAGCGTCGGATCGCCGAACAGCTGCGGCTTCTTGTCCCAGTGCGCGTACCAGGCCACGTCGGCGCGGTAGGCGGCGCTGCTGTCGTAGACCAGTGCCATGTCGGCGATGGCGCCGCTGGAGCTGCTGTAGATCCCGGAGACGAAGCCGCGGACGTGCAGTTGGTCGGTCCAGGCGCTGAGGAACGCCTGGACGTCCTGGACGCAGTTCTGGTCGGCGCGCGGGTAGTACTCCATGTCGAAGTAGATCGGGCTGCCCTGGGCGATGCCGAAGTAGTCGGCGCGGTTGGCGGCGTCGTTGGCGGCCTCGATGCCCTGGGTCCAGCGGCGGCTGCGCTCGATGAGCGCCGGGTGGCCGCCGCCGGGGTCCTTCCAGCAGGGGGCCTGGCGGCCGACGTAGATCGGGAAGAACTTCCAGCCCTGGCCGCCGACCTTGTCGACCCAGTCCGGGGTCAGGTTCCCGTCCGGGCAGGCGCGGTCGATGCCGCCGATGTAGATCCCGGCCGCGTGGTAAGGCGAGGACTTGACCCAGGTCTGCATCACGTCCGCGGACGGTGCCGCGCAGGTGTCGAAGCCCAGGCCGCTGTACATGGCGGCGGGCTCGACTTTGGGCCGGGTGGCGCGGTTGTGCGGCACCGGCTGCGGGGGATCGTCGTCGAGGGTCGGCTTCTCGCCGCGGGTGCGGGTCACGGTGCCGTCGGAGGCGATGCTGACGGTGTCCGTATGGCCGACTGCGGTTGCCGGGCAGTCCTGCTCCGGGCTTGGATCGCCGAGATACACGGCGTGGCGGTCATACCTTATACAGGTATGCGGTTCGGCGGTCAGGTCGTGCACCGGCCAGTCGGCCGGGACCCGGACGGAGGCTCCGGCGTAGGTGACGGTCTGCACCGCCGGAAGCGGGGCCATGGCGGAGAACGCGACGTCGGTGCAGCTCAGGGCCAGGGTGGCCGCACAGGCGGCGAAGACACTCAGGCGCATGAAGTGCTGGCTACCCGCTCCTGAGGTGCTGATCACGGAACAGAACCCCGGTGGGTCAATCGTCAGATCAGTGGACGAGCGGGTGGTGGAATACCCCCATGGGGTATAGCGTTAGAGGTAGTGAGAGACTGATTACCGTCCTTATGCGGAGGCAGCGATGACGGAAACGACCCTGGACGCGCCGGTACCGACCGGTCCGGTCCACGACGTCGAGTTGGCCATCGGCGGGATGACCTGCGCGTCCTGTGCGAACCGGATCGAGCGCAAGCTGAACAAGCTCGACGGGGTCACGGCGACGGTGAACTACGCCACGGAGAAGGCCAAGGTCACCTTCTCCGCCGACTACGCGCCCGAGGACTTGCTGGCCGTCGTCGAGCAGGCCGGTTACACCGCCGTGCTGCCCGAACCGCCGGCCGTGGCTGGCGTGGAGGGTGAGCTTTCGGGGGCCGAGCCGGTGCCGACCGCGGCCGAGCTGGAGGACGAGCGTCGGGCCGCCGCGCTGCGGCAGCGACTGACGACCGCGATCGTCTTGTCTGTTCCCGTGGTGCTGATGGCGATGATTCCGGCGCTCCAGTTCCGGAACTGGCAGTGGGCCTCGCTGACGCTGTCCGCTCCGGTGGTCACCTACGCTGCGTGGCCGTTCCACAAGGCCGCGTGGACGAACCTCAAGCACCGTGCCGCGACCATGGACACGCTGGTGTCCGTCGGTGTCTCAGCGGCTTTCCTGTGGTCGCTGTGGGCGCTGTTCTTCGGTGACGCGGGCATGGAGGGGATGAAGCACGGCTTCGACTTCACCATTGCGCGCAATGACGGGTCCGGCTCGATCTACCTGGAAGCCGCCTCCGGCGTGACCGCGTTCATCCTGGCCGGGCGGTTCTTCGAGCACAAGGCCAAGCGCCGCTCCGGCGCCGCTCTGCGGGCGCTGATGACGCTCGGCGCGAAGGATGTCGCGGTGCTGCGCGACGGCGCTGAAGTCCGTATTCCGATCGGTGGCATGGTGGTCGGCGACTGGTTCGTGGTCCGGCCGGGCGAGAAGATCGCCACCGACGGTGTGGTGGAGGAGGGCCGCTCGGCGGTGGACGCCTCGATGCTCACCGGCGAGTCGGTGCCGGTTGAGGTGGCCGCCGGGGATGCGGTCACCGGCGCCACGGTCAACACCTCCGGTCGGCTCGTGGTGCGCGCCACGCGGGTTGGTGCCGACACTCAGTTGTCCCGGATGGCCAAGCTTGTGGAGGAGGCGCAGAACGGTAAGGCTGCGGCTCAGCGCCTGGCCGACAGGATCTCCTCGGTCTTCGTGCCCACCGTCATCCTGCTGTCGTTGGCGACGCTGGCCTTCTGGCTGCTCGCCGGTGACGGCGTCTCGGCGGCGTTCGCCGCGGCGGTCAGCGTCCTGATCATCGCCTGCCCTTGCGCCCTGGGGCTGGCCACGCCGACCGCGCTGATGGTCGGCACCGGCCGCGGGGCGCAGCTGGGGGTGCTGATCAAGGGTCCTGAGGTGCTGGAGAACACTCGCAAGGTCGACACGATCGTGCTGGACAAGACCGGCACGGTGACTACTGGCAGCATGGCGCTGGTCGGCGTGACGGTCGCCGAGGGCGGGTCGCGCGAGGAGGCTCTGCGCCTGGCCGGGGCGCTGGAGCAGGCCAGCGAGCATCCCATCGCCAAGGCGGTGGCGACAGCAGCGCTGGCCGAGCTCGGCTCCCTGCCCGAGCCCGAGGGCTTCGAGAACGTCGAGGGCCTGGGTGTGCAGGGCGTGGTGGATGGCCATGCGGTGGTGGTGGGTCGGGAGAAGCTGCTGGCTGAGTGGGCTCAGCACCTGGGCCCGGAACTGGCCGCGGCCAAGGCCGACGCCGAGGCGGCGGGCCGCACCGCGATCGCCGTCGGCTGGGACGGCCGCGCCCGTGCCGTGCTGGAGGTCGCCGACGCGGTGAAGCCGAGCAGCGCTGAGGCTGTTCAGCAGCTACGCGCCTTGGGCTTGACGCCGGTCCTGCTGACTGGCGACAACGAGACCGTGGCCCGTGCGGTCGCCGCCGAGGTGGGCATCACGGAGGTGCTGGCTGAGGTGCTGCCTCTGGGCAAGGTCGAGGCGGTGAAGCGGCTGCAGGCTGCGGGACACGTGGTGGCCATGGTCGGCGATGGCGTGAACGACGCGGCAGCGCTGGCCCAGGCCGACTTGGGGCTGGCTATGGGCACCGGTACGGACGCGGCGATCGAGGCGGGGGACCTGACACTGGTCGGCGGGGACCTGCGTACCGCCGCGACTGCGATCCGGCTGTCGCGTCGTACGCTGCGCACGATCAAGGGCAACTTGTTCTGGGCTTTCGGGTACAACGTGGCGGCGCTGCCGCTGGCTGCGGCGGGGCTGCTGAATCCGATGATTGCGGGGGCGGCTATGGCGTTTTCGTCAGTGTTTGTGGTGAGTAACAGCTTGCGGTTGCGGCGGTTTGGGTGAGGGTGAGGGTGAGGATGAGGGTGGTGGTGGGCTCTGGAGGCTGGCTGCGGTTGGGCTGTGGTTAAAGGCGATGTTTACGAAGCGCGGGTGGATGCGGTCTCGGGGTTCGTGGTGGGAGTCGGTTCTTCGGCTGGCGGTCGGGGTGTGCACGGTCCCGGCAGCGGTGGGTCCTCCTTCGGTGGCGGTCGGTGAGGTGGCTGGGTCTCAGTCGAAGTCAAGAGCAGATCAAAGGCCTGTGAAGGGCCGGCGCCTTCAGCGGGAGCCTCAGTTCCCTCGGGGAAC
>JABFWL010000197.1 GCA_013362315.1 Catenulispora sp.
GGGGGCGAGCGCGGCCGGCGGCGCCGGCGCGAACCAGCCTCTCGAGCCGCGCCTGGCTCCGGTCGGCGCCGCCGTCCGCCGCGCCACCGCCGCCGACCCGCTGCGGATCCTGGTCACCGGCGACTCGCTGTCCGACTTCGACGGGCAGCAGCTGGCCCGGATGGCGGCCGCGCAGCACCTGCCGGCCAAGGTCCGGGTGGAGCCGCGCAACGGCACCGGCCTGACCCAGCCGAACGTCTTCGACTGGTCCGACGAGGCCGCGCAGGAGGCCGCCGGCTACGACCCGGACGTGGTGGTCATGGTGCTCGGCGCCAACGACGGCTGGCCGCTGCGCGGCGCCGACGCCGGCTCGGACCGCTGGGTGGCGGAGTACTCGCGCCGGGTGCAGGCCGTGACCCGCGACTTCCTGGCCGGCGACCCGCAGCGCCGGGTCTACTGGGTCGGGCCGCCGGTGCCGCGCTCGGAGCCGTGGATCCACATCTTCGACCGGATCAACGCCGCGGTGCGCGCCGCCGTCCCGAACGTCCCGGGCCTGCGCTACGTCGACGTCGCCGGGCCGACCTCGGAGGCCGGCCACTACACCGACTATCTGACCGACGCCGACGGCCACCGGGTGCTGGCCCGCCAGCACGACGGCATCCACTACAGCTTCCCGGGCTCGGTGTTTCCGGCCAGGATCATCCTGACGGCGCTGCGCGGGGAATACACGCTGGGCTGACCGGCTTGAGGCCAGGGGACGGGCCGATCACCGGGCCGGCCACCGGACCGATCACCGCCCCCGTCCACTCAGCCCTTAGAATCGCAGCTAATCATGGCCGTATATCTGGATCACGCCGCGACGACCCCCATGCTCCCGGCCGCCGTCGACGCGATGACGGCCCGGCTGGGCGTGACGGGCAACGCCAACTCCCTGCACGCCGCCGGCCGCGCCGCCCGCCGGGTGGTGGAGGAGTCCCGCGAACAGATCGCCGAAGCCCTGGGCGCCCGGCCCTCCGAGGTGGTGTTCACCTCCGGCGGCACCGAGAGCGACAACCTCGCGGTCAAGGGGCTGTACTGGGCGCGCCGGGACGCCGACCCGCGGCGCCGCCGGGTGCTGGCCGCCAAGATCGAGCACCACGCGGTCCTGGACCCGCTGAGCTGGCTCGGCGACCACGAGGGCGCCGAGCTGGAGTGGCTGCCGGTGGACCGGGCCGGCCGGGTCGACCCCGAGGCGCTGCGCGCGGCGATCGAGAAGGACCCGGACACGGTGGCGCTGGCCACGGTGATGTGGGCCAACAACGAGGTGGGGACGGTGCAACCGATCCGCGCCCTGGCCGGGATCGCGCACGAGTACGGAGTCCCGCTGCATTCGGACGCGGTTCAGGCGGTCGGGGCACTGGACGTGGACTGGGCGTCGAGCGGCCTGTCGGCCATGACCTTCACCGGGCACAAGATCGGCGGCCCGATCGGGGTCGGCGCGCTGCTGCTGGGACGCAAGACCGAGGCGGTGCCGGTGCTGCACGGCGGCGGGCAGGAGCGGGACGTCCGCTCCGGGACGCTGGACACGCCGGCGGTCGCGGGATTCGCGGCGGCGGTGGCGGAGAGCGTGAAGCACCGCGAGGCGAAGGCGGAGCTGCTGACGGAGCTGCGGGACGACCTGGTGGCGCGGGTGCGCGAGGCGGTGCCGGACGTGATCGTCAACGGCGATCGGGGGCTGGGGAGCGGACTGCCGGGGATCGCGAACATGGCGTTCCCGGGCTGCGAGGGCGACTCGCTGCTGATGCTGCTGGACGCGCGCGGGATCGAGTGCTCGACCGGATCGGCGTGCTCGGCCGGAGTGGCGCAGCCGAGCCACGTGCTGCTCGCGATGGGGCTGTCCGGGGAGCTGGCGCGGGGGTCGTTGCGGTTCTCGCTGGGGCATACCTCGACGAAGGCCGATGTGGACGCCTTGGCGGAGGCGATCGGGCCGGTGGTCGGGCGGGCTCGGGCTGCCGGGTTGAGTTAGCCGCGTTCAGAACACCGCCGCAGAGCGCTGCTGCCGGCGGTACGGGATCGGTATGTGTCCGGTCGGTTGTGGCCGCTTCAGGCCACGCTGTTGACTCGGCGTCGAGTAAGCCAGGACTCTGATTTCCTCGGGCAAGCATCGTGCACGCTGATGGAGGAATCATGCGTCTGAGGAACCATATATCGCCACCTTCGCCACCCTCGCCGCGTAAGCGGCTCCTCGTACCGCCGGTAGTGCTGCTGCTCCTCGGAGCCGTGATGGCGGCCGCGCCTGCTCGGGCGTCCGCTGATCCGGGGCTGAAGTGGGTCGACGACTCGATCAAGGCGCAGTTGGTGCGGCATCCCGGGGGAGTCGTCTCAGGGAACTCCATCCGCTACGCCAACGAGGACGTGACTCTCACCTACAAGCCGGCTACCGCACCTGGAGCCGTTGCGCCTGACGACTTTGCCGGGTGCAGCAGTAATGAGGTGTGCCTTTACACGACGACAAGCGTGGACGCTTCTGGTATTCGGCTCAGCACCGGATCACTGTGGTGCCCGTGGGAGAAGACAAACAGCCTCCTTGACCTGCGGAACTATGGGCTGGCCAACCAGGTCCGCGCGGCCGACAACGAGAGTGCGTTGTGGGCCGAGGGGATCTGGTCGAAGGATTGGGTTCGGGGTGAGCAGTGGAAGATGGCTCCTTATGGGATTCTGCTCAATTTGAACACCAACAACATCACGTTCCTCAATGTGTGTCTCAAGGAAGGTGATTTGGAGTACTAGGCCAGAACTGGGCCAGAACCAGGCCAGTCTTAGCCAGTGCTAGGCCGCTACTTCGGCCAGCGGGACGGCCGGGTCCGTCAGGTGCGCCACGTCGATCTCGGCGCGGCCGAGGATCAGGGCTCGTACCTCGTCCACCACGTCCCAGATGTTGACGTTCATGCCGGCCAGGACGCGGTTGTCGGGGCTGAGCCAGAAGGCCAGGTAGGCATGGGAGTCGCCGCGGAACACGACCCGGTCGTAGCCCTCGGGATGGCCGACGAACTCCATGCCGAGGTCGTACTGGTCGCTGAAGAAGTAGGGCAGGCGGGTGTACTCCAGGTCGGTGACGCCCATCATGGAGGCGGCTGCCACCTTGGGCTGGTGCAGGGCGTTGGCCCAGTGCTCCACCCGGATCGGCCTGCCGTAGAAGGGGTGCCGGGCCCGGGCCACGTCGCCGGCGGCGAAGATGTCGGGGTCGGGGGTGCGCAGGGTCTGGTCCACCAGGACGCCGTCGTCGACCGGCAGGCCGGCTTCTTCGGCCAGGCCGGTGTTCGGGGTGATGCCGACGGCCACCAGGATGTGGTCCGCCTCGATCTCGGTGCCGTCGGTGAGGCGGACCCGGCTGGCGATCTGGGTGCCGTCGGTGTCTTCGAGGGTGAAGGAGTCCACCCCGGTGTTCAGGCGCAGGTCGACTCCGTGGGCGCGGTGCAGCTCGGCGAAGCGGGCGCCGACCTCGGGGCCGAGGGCGCGCAGCAGCGGTTGCTCCGCCGCCTCCAGGACGGTCACCTCGACGTCCTGTTCACGGGCCGCGGCGGCCACCTCCAGGCCGATCCAGCCGGCGCCGATGATCACCAGACGGGAGCCGGGGATGAGCTGGCTGCGGGTGCGTTCGCTGTCCTGCAGAGTGCGGAAGTAGGACAGGTTCGGGGCGTCGCCGCCGGGGATCGGGAGGCGCTTGGGGCTGGAACCGGTGGCCAGCAGGAGCTTGCCATAGGGGACCTCGGTGCCGTCGTCGAGGCGTACCAGGTGGCGCTCCCGGTCGATGGCCACGGCGGTGCGGCCCAGGCGCAGCCCGACGCGGTTCTCCACGTACCAGGCGCCGGACTCGTGGACGAAGACCTTGTCCCGGCCCTCTTTGCCGAGCAGGTAGCCCTTGGACAGCGGCGGCCGTTCGTAGGGCAGGTCCAGCTCGGTGCCGATCAGCTCGATGGGGCCGTCCCAGCCGTCCTCGCGCAGCGCCTGCGCGGCCTTGGCGCCGGCCAGGCTGGCGCCGATGATGACCATGGCGTCGCCGCTCATGGGTTCCTCCGCTTCGTGGTTGGCCCGATATGACCCGTCTCACAGTCAACCATTGCACGTACCCTTGAGACATGCGTGTCTTGGCAGCGATGTCCGGTGGTGTCGACTCGGCGGTGGCGGCTGCCCGGGTCCGGGATGCCGGTCACGAGGTGACCGGTGTGCATCTGGCGCTGTCCCGGAACCGGCAAGCCCTGCGCGACGGTGCCCGGGGGTGCTGCACCATCGAGGATTCGCACGACGCGCGGCGCGCCGCCGACATGCTCGGCATCCCCTTCTACATCTGGGACATGGCCGAGCGGTTCCACGAGGACGTGATCGACGACTTCGTGGCCGAGTACCAGGCCGGGCGCACCCCGAATCCCTGCCTGCGGTGCAACGAGAAGATCAAGTTCGCCGCCGTGCTGGACAAGGCCCGGGCGCTGGGCTTCGACGCGGTGGCGACCGGTCACTACGCGCGGCTGGTGGACGGTCCTGAGGGCCGTGAGCTGCACCGCGCTGCCGATCCGGCGAAGGACCAGTCATACGTGCTCGGTGTGCTGGACGTCGAGCAGCTAGCGCACTCGATGTTCCCGCTGGGGGACGACACCAAGACGGCGGTGCGGGCCGAGGCCGCAGAGCGCGGACTGTATGTGGCCAAGAAGCCGGACAGCCACGATGTGTGCTTCATTCCAGACGGCGACACGAAGGCATACCTGGCCAAGACGCTGGGCAGTGAATCCGGCCCGATCGTCGACAGCGCCGGCCGGATCGTCGGCGAGCACGACGGTGCCTGGGGCTACACCATCGGACAGCGGCGGGGGTTGAGGATCGGGCATCCGGCCGGGGACGGCCGGCCGCGCTACGTGCTGGACATCTCGCCGGTGACCAACACGGTGACCGTCGGTACCGCCGAGGAGCTGGACGTCACCGGGCTGTCGGGGATCAAGCTGCGCTGGTGCGGACCGGAGTTCAGCGGCCGGGTCGAGTGCCACGCCCAGCTGCGGGCGCACGGCGAGGCCGTGCCGGCCACCGCGGAGCGGACCGGGCCGGACAGCGTCGAGGTGATGCTGCACGAGGCGGTGCGGGGGCTGGCGCCGGGGCAGGCGGCCGTTTTGTACGACGGCACGCGGGTTATCGGGTCGGCGACGGTGGCCGCGACGTCCCGCTGACACAACCGTTTGGCGCTCAACGGCGTCGGTTAGGGTCGTAGGGCGAAAAAACCCGATCCGAAAGAACTGGGGAGGGACCTTATGGGTTCTCGACGCGTGCTCCTGGCGATAGCCGCGACCGCCACCTCGCTCGCCGTGGTCACCGCGGGCTGCTCCGGCGGCGGCTCGAAGCCGAAGCCGGCGGCGAACGGTGCTCCGGGGTCCGCGACCAGCTCGGCCGACGACGTGTCCGGTCCGAAGTCGGTGGCCGAGGCGTTCTTGGCGGCGTGGCAGGCCGGCGACTACGCCAAGGCGGGGTCGCTGACCGACCTGCCGGACAAGGCCGGGCCGCGGCTGAAGCAGGTGATGACGTCGCTGGCGCCCAAGAGCATCGAGCTCAAGCTGGGCTCCCAGGTGAACGCGCCGCAGACGAGCAAGTCCGCGTCCGGGACTCCTTCAGGGGCGGCGACCCCCGGTGCCGGCACGTCCCCGGGTGCCACGCCCGGTGCCACGCCCAGCGCGCCCAGCAGCTCCGGGACGCCGAACCCGCTCGACACCGCCGTGCACTTCGACTTCAACGTCACCGACTCCTTCGACGGGGACCTGAAGTGGGAGTACTCCTCGACGATGGCGGTGCTGCCGGCCACCGGGGACAAGCCCCCGCTGGTGCACTTCGCCTCGGCGGTCATCAACCCGCAGCTGAGCGCGGCCTCGAACCTCAAGGCGGTGCCGCCGGCGGTGCCGGTCGCCGACCGGCACGGCGTGGTGCTGTCCGCCACGGCGCACCCGACCCTGAGCAGCGTCCTGTCCAAGCTGGCGGTCGCCAGGCCGAAGAACGCCGGCGCGCCCTCGCTGCTGATCCAGTTCGTGGACAACAACACCGGCAACCCGATTCCCGGCTCCACGCCGGTGCAGATCGGGGCCGCGAACTCCACAGCCGGTTTGCAGCTGTCCTCCACGCTCGACGACAAGATCCAGACCGAGGCGGAGAAAGCGCTGGCGCCCTACCCCGAGTCCGGCATGGTGGTGATCAAGCCGTCGACCGGCGAGGTGCTGGCGATGGCCGCCAACTCCAAGACCAACCCGAAGATGGCGTTCATGGCCACCCGGGCGCCGGGGTCGACGTTCAAGACGGTCACCTCCACCGCGCTGATGCTGGCCGGCATGAAGCTGGACGACCCGGCGGAGTGCACCGCCACCGCGCAGGTGGGGACCCAGACGTACCACAACGACGAGGGGCTGAAGGACGGCTTCTCGGGCGCGACCCTGCTGACCGCCTACGAGAAGTCGTGCAACACCTCCTTCGTGAACGCGGTCCTGGGCCACAACCTGCCGAACGACGCGCTGACGAAGACCGCGCACGACTACTACGGCATGAACCAGCCGTGGGACATGGGCATCGGGGCGGCCACCTACGGCACCCCGGGCCAGCAGCAGGTCCCGGCCGCCGACGGCCGTGACCTGTTCGCCGCCGAGGCGTTCGGCCAGGGCCGGATCACCATGGCCCCGCTGACCATGGCCTCGGTCGCCGCCACGGTCGCCACCGGGCAGTTCCACCAGCCGATCCTGATCCCGGACTTCCAGGGGCCGGCGAAGGCCACGCCGCTGCCCGGCGACGTCAAGGCGAACCTGCAGACCATGATGAAGGGCGTGATCACCGACGGCACCGCCACGTCGCTGGCCGGGATCTCGCCGACGCTGGGCGCCAAGACCGGCTCGGCCGAGCCGAACAGCAAGGACAAGACCGACTCCTGGATGATCGCGATGGACCCCGACCACGACATCGCGGTCGGAGCCCTGGTGCTGAACGCCGGCTTCGGCAACTCGGCGGCCGGCCCGGCGATCGCGGCGATGATGAAGGGCGCGGGGCTGAGCTGACGCCGCTGGGCTGAGCTGACGCCGGCCCTCGACGACGACGCCCCGGGCTTCGGCCCGGGGCGTTGGCCGTTTTCGGCTCAGCTGTCGAACCGCACGAACAGCCCCCGGTCGTCGGCCTTCGCCAGCAGCGCCAGCAGCGACAGCGAGCGCAGCAGCTGCCCGCACCGGTAGGCGTCCCACCCGCCGTCGGCCGCGCCGTCCGCCGCCGCCCACTGCTCGGCCAGCGCGTCGACGTCGTGGTCGCTCAGATGCGCCAGCCGCGACCCCAGCGCCGGCCGCACCGGCAGCAGCACCGTCCCGCCGTCGTCCGGCCCCTCGTGCGCCGGGGTCAGCACCGCCTCGCGGACCTCCGCCGGATCGTTCCCGGTCACCAGCAGGTCCAGGTCGATCAGCTGCGCCGGGTCCAGGTCCCCAGCCGGAACCGTGTCCAGCTCGGCCAGCGACGGGGCGGGGACGGCCGGGTCGGGCCGGTCGGCCGGATCAGCCGGGCCGCCCTGGTCGGCGACCACCGCTGCCAGCTCGTCAGGGCTCGCGGCGAAGAACACAGTCGGCACGGGCGGGCTCCAGGAGGTCACCGGTCGCCAAACTAGGGGCGCTCAGGAGATGAACAGTCGTAGTGCTGGTCACAATATCGGCGGCGCGCCTTCCTGGCTCCCGCATTGGTCACTCCGACGGGTGAAGCCGGATCACGCCTTCGTTAGGGTCGTCCCATGCAGCAACCTCCGCGCGCCACCGGCATCGGCTCCCTTCCCGGCATCGACCCTGGTGCGGCGCACCGACTGGTCTTCGACGAGCTGCCGGACCTGCCGTTCCTGCCCGAGCTCCCGGCGCGCGGCGTGGGCGCGGACATGACCGGGCGCGGGACCGCGCTGCTGGTCGACCTCTACGCCGAGGTGCAGCCCAGCGGCTGGCGGCTCGCCGACCGGCCCGGGCGCGACGCCCGCCGCGCGGCCTCCTTCCTGCGTCAGGACCTGGACTTCCTGGAGGAGAACGCCCAGGAGTTCACCAAGACGCTCAAGGTGCAAGCCGTCGGCCCCTGGACCCTGGCCGCCACCCTGGAGCTCCGGCACGGCGACCGCATGCTCTCCGACCTCGGCGCGGTCCGCGAGCTGGCCGAGTCCCTGACCGAAGGTCTCAAGCAGCACCTCGCCGAAGTCAAAAAGCGCGCCCCGGGCGTCGAAGCGGTCCTCCTGCAACTCGACGAGCCCGCGCTGCCCGGCGTCCTCAGAGGCACCGTCCCCACCGCCAGCGGCTTCGGCAAGCTCCGCGCGGTGGAAGAGCCCATCGCCCGTGAAACGCTCGCGAAGCTGATCGAGGCGCTGAAAGACGCCGGGGCCGACATCGCCGTCCACTGCTGCGCCCCGGACGTGCCCGTCGACCTGCTGCGCAAGGCAGGCGCCCAGTACCTCTCCTTTGACGCCCTGGCCTCCGGTATCGACAGTGAGTCGCCCCGCGACGAGCAGCTGGGCGAAGCCATCGAAGCCGGCGTCGGCCTCATGCTCGGCGTGGTCCCGGCGACGGACCCGCCGCGCGCCCCCGGCGTCAACCAGCTGCTGGACAAGGTGCTGTCCCTGTCCCGGCTGGGTTTCTCGGCACAGCAGCTGGCGGAAGCCACAACGATCACCCCCACCTGCGGGCTGGCCGGCGCCACCCCGCCCTGGGCTCGCCAAGCCTTGGTCCTCGCGCACCGCACCGCCGACGCGCTGGCGGACAAAGCCTCCTGAACTGCGGGAGTGTCAGTGGCTGGCAGTAGATTCTTTGCTGTCAGAACCAAGGACTCTCTGCTGTTAAACCAGCTGTCAAACCAGCTCAGCCCAGTGAGGTGACGCGTTGTCCGGCATGGATGAGACCATCACTTTGACCCCCGCGCAGCAGCACGCGGCCCTGGCCGAGGTGATCGAGGAGGCGCGCTACCGCTACTACGTCCTCGACGCGCCGACGATGAGCGACGCCGAGTTCGACGTGAAGCTGCGCGAGCTGGAGGCCATCGAGGAGCGCAACCCCGAGCTGCGCACCCCGGACTCGCCGACGCAGAAGGTGGCCGGCAACTACGAGACCGAGTTCACCTCGGTCCCGCACCTGGAGCGCATGCTCTCGCTGGACAACGCCTTCACCGCCGAGGAGCTCAAGCTCTGGGCCGACCGGATCGAGAAGGATCTCGGCGCCCTCCCGGAGCTGCTGTGCGAGCTGAAGGTAGACGGCCTGGCCATCAACCTCCTCTACGAGAAGGGCAAGCTGGTCCGGGCTCTGACTCGTGGTGACGGCCGCACCGGCGAGGACATCACGCCGAACGCGAAGACCATCTCCTCCATCCCCAAGACCCTCACCGGCACCGACGAGTTCCCGGTGCCGGAGCTGGTCGAGGTCCGCGGCGAGGTCTACTTCGCGGTCAAGGCCTTCGACGAGTGGAACGAGAAGATCCTCGCCGAGACCGGCCGGTCCTACGCCAACCCGCGCAACGCCGCGGCCGGCTCGCTGCGCCAGAAGGACCCGCGCGTGACCGCGCAGCGTCCGCTGTCGATGGTCGTCCACGGCATCGGCGCTCGCAAAGGCTTCACCTCGAAGTCGCAGTCGCACTCCTACGAGGCCCTGAAGGCCTGGGGCCTGCCGACCTCCGACCGGGTCAAGGTCGTCAAGACCCTGAAGGACGTCCAGAAGTACATCGAGTACTACGGCAAGCACCGCCACGACGTCGAGCACGAGATCGACGGTGTCGTGGTGAAGGTCGACGAGCTGGCCATCCAGGGCCGCCTGGGCAGCACCTCGCGCGCGCCGCGCTGGGCCATCGCCTTCAAGTACCCGCCGGAGGAGGTCACCACCAAGCTGCTGGACATCCGCGTCCAGGTCGGCCGCACCGGCCGGGTGACCCCGTACGCCGTGATGACGCCGGTCACCGTCGCCGGCTCCACGGTCGAGTTCGCCACGCTCCACAACCAGGAGATCGTGGTGAAGAAGGGCCTGCTGATCGGCGACACGGTGATCCTGCGCAAGGCCGGGGACGTCATCCCGGAGATCGTCGGCGCGGTCCAGGACCTGCGCGACGGCTCAGAGCGCGAGTTCACGATGCCGGAGAACTGCCCCGACTGCGGGACGAAGCTGGCCCCGCAGAAGGAGGGCGACATCGACCTGCGCTGTCCGAACTCCCAGTTCTGCCTGGGCCAGCTGCGCGAGCGCATCGACTTCATGGGCAGCCGAAACGCCCTGGACATCGAGGCGCTGGGCTTCGAGTCGGCGGTGGCGCTGACCCAGCCGGCCGCCGGCACCGCGCCGGTGCACGACGAGGGCGACCTGCTGAACCTGAAGATCGAGGACCTCGCCGACCTGATGGTGCGCCAGGCCAAGCGGGGCGCGGACGCCAAGCCCGGCGAGACCGAGCTGGTGCCGTACTTCTACACCAAGGGCACGCCGAAGAAGCCGAGCGTGCCGACCAAGAACACCGAAGCGCTGATGCAGCAGCTGGAGCTGGTCAAGACCGACCGGCAGCTGTGGCGCTTCCTGGTCTCGCTGTCGATCCGGCACGTCGGCCCGACCGCGGCCCGGGTGCTGGCCCGGGAGTTCCCGTCCTTCGAGGCGCTCGCAGGCGCGACCGAGGAGGACCTGAAGGCCGCCGAGGGCATCGGCCCGACCATCGCCACCGCGATCGTGGAATGGTTCGCGGTCGACTGGCACCGGGAGATCATCCGCAAGTGGCAGGACGCCGGCGTGGTGCCTGTTGTGGAGTCCGCGCCCGAGGGGCCGAGGCCTCTTGAGGGATTGAGTGTGGTCGTAACGGGCACATTGGCCGGATTCACCCGGGACGGTGCGGCCGAGGAGCTGACCCGGCGCGGCGCGAAGGTCAGCGGGTCGGTGTCGAAGAAGACCTCGTTCGTCGTGGTCGGTGACAACCCTGGAACCAAATACGACAAGGCGTTGACGCTGGGAGTGAAGGTCCTGGATGAAGAAGGTTTCAAGGTCCTGCTGGAATCGGGTCCGGACGCGGCGGCCGGCGCCGCGGCCGAGGCAGGAGCCTGACATGATGGCCGGGTAAGCCGTCAAGTCCCAGGCGAAACCTTTACGGTCCGTCTCTGGTCGGCGACGTTCTGATACGGCAGTATTGCTGAGTCAGAGGAGCTTGAGCGCGTGCACCGACGAGACCGGTACGGGAGGGTCCGCTCCATGCACCGACCGTTCGAGCCGGAGTACGGCCCGAAGGCCGATCCCGGACGCCTGTACGCCTTCGTCGCGGTGGTCAGCGCGGCCGGGATCACGCTGCTGGTCGCGCTGCTGGCGCTGAACTGGAAGAGCTCGGGTCCCACCGCCGACTCGCTGCCGACCCTGGTCACCACCATGTGCCTGGTCTTCCTGGGCGAACTGCGGCCCCTGATGCGGCTGCAGCACACCAACCGGGAGGCCGCCACCACCACGGTGTTCACCATCGCCCTGCTGATGCTGGCCGGCTGGCCGCTGGCGGCGATCGTGCAGGCCGCGGCCTCGCTGGTGGGCGGCGCCGCCGGGCGCAAGACCTGGTGGCGCACGCTGTTCAACGTCTCGCAGTTCACGCTGTCGCTCGGCGCGGCCTGCGTGGTGCTGCAGGTCTTCGACGTCGTCCCGACCCCGGACCGGCCGTGGACGCCGAGCGTGTCCTACCTGGTCGCGATCCTGCTGGCCGGGATCGCCTACTTCACCGTCAACCTGCTGCTGGTCTGGCAGGCGGTGGCGATCTGGACCGGGGTCTCGGTGCGGGTCGTGGCGCTGCGGGAGTGGAAGGTGGAGCTGCAGGTGGTCGGCGCCTCGGTGGTGCTGGCCCCGCTGATCACCGTGGTGATGCGGCACGAGCCGTTCCTGATCATCCTGTTCGTGCCGGTGCTGCTGGTCTTCTACCGCAGCGCCCTGGCCTTCGACGAGAGCGAGTGGCAGTCGCTGCACGACCCGCTGACCGCGCTGCCCAACCGCAAGGCCCTGCGGCGCCAGGCCGAGGCGATGCTGGGCTCCACCGGCGAGCCGGAGCCGCGCAGCCGGTCCTCGCTGTACGCCACCGGCCGCGCCCCGGCCGTGATGGCGTTCCCGCCCGGCCGCATCGGGCTGTTCCTGCTGGACCTGGACCGGTTCAAGGAGGTCAACGACACCCTCGGGCACGCCGCCGGCGACGAGCTGATCCGCGAGGTGGCGCAGCGGCTGTCGGCGGCGGTGCGGTCCGAGGACATGGTGGCCCGGCTCGGCGGCGACGAGTTCGCGGTGCTGCTGCCCGGCCTGCCGGACGTGGAGGCCGCCAAGCAGCTGGCGCAGCGGCTGCTGGACGCGGTCGCGGTGCCGTTCCGGCTGCACGGTTTCACCCTGGACGTGGAGGCCTCGCTCGGGATCGCGCTGCACCCCGACGACGCCCAGCACTACGACGTGCTGCTGCGGCACGCGGACGTGGCGATGTACGAGGCCAAGCGCGGCAAGACCGGCTACGTGCGCTACGACCCGGCCCGGGACCGCAACAGCCCGGACCGGCTGGCGCTGCTGTCCGATCTGCGCGGCGCCCTGGAGGGCGGCCGGATAGAAGTGCACTACCAGCCGCAGGCCTCGTTCCGGGACGAGCGGGTGGTCGGCGTCGAGGCGCTGGCCCGCTGGCGGCACCAGACCCGCGGCGCGATCTCGCCGGAGACCTTCGTGCGGCTGGCCGAGTCCAGCGGCCTGATGCCTCGGCTGACCGAGTACATCCTCGACGTCTCGCTGCGGCAGGCGGCCCTGTGGTGGCGGGCCGGCCACGGCGTCCCGCTCGCGGTGAACGTCTCGCTGCGGGACATCGAGAACGCCGG
This sequence comes from Catenulispora sp., assembly GCA_013362315.1. Lineage (GTDB taxonomy): Bacteria > Actinomycetota > Actinomycetes > Streptomycetales > Catenulisporaceae > Catenulispora. The sequence continues at coordinate 12,815 of JABFWL010000197.1, forward strand.
GTTCGTGGAGATGGTGTCCCGCAAGCTCGCGCAGCACAAGGTGCTGCCGGAGGCGCTGCGTCTGGAGATCGCCGAGCGGGTGCTGGTCGGCGGCTCGCAGACCGCGCGCACCACGCTGCTGGACCTGTCGAAGCTCGGCGTGCGGCTGTCCATGGACGACTTCGGTACCGGCTACGCCTCGCTGCTGACGCTGCGCCGGCTGCCCTTCGACGAGATAAAGATCGACCGCTCGTTCGTCAGCGGCCTGGGCTACGACACCGACGACGCCGCGATCGTCCGCTCGACCATAGACCTGGCGCACTCGCTGGGGCTGCGGGTGGTGGCCGAGGGCGTGGAGGACCCGGCCACGTGGACGGCGCTGCAGGGCTACGGCTGCGACGAGGCGCAGGGCTGGCTGGTGGCCAAGGCGCTGCCGGCCGGCGAGATCTCCGCGCTGCTGGCCGAGAAGACGCCCGGGGGCGGGCCGGCTGGGTCGGGATCGGCGGGATCGGCGGTGTTCTCGGCGGGATCTGCGGGATCGGCGTCGGCCGGATCGTCGGTGTCGGCGGGATCGTCGGTGTCGGCGGGATCGTCGGTATCGTCGCCGGTGCCGGGACCAGGGACGGCGGCCAAGGCGTCGGTGATACCGGGCGCTGCTATGCCGGGTTCAGCGCTATCGGGGTCAGCGTTGCCAGGTCCGGCGTTACCGGGCTCGGCGTTATCGGGTCCGGCGATAGCCGGCTCGGCGATGTCGGGCTTTCCGAAGCCCTCGGCCTCCGCCGCTCAGAGTGGGCCGCCGGAACAGCTCTCGGCCTGATCCGGCGCTCCTGCCGAACCTCCGCGGCGCTACCGTACCGCCGTGGACATCCTTCGCTACACCGCTTTCAGCACCGATCCCTCCGGCGGCAACCCGGCCGGCGTCGTCCTGGACGCCCGGGGCGCGGACGACGCGGCGATGCTCGCCGCGGCTGCCGAGATCGGGTATTCCGAGACCGCTTTCGCCCTCCCGCTGGAGTCGGCCGGTGACCGGCATCTCCGACTGCGGTTCTTCAGCCCGCTGGCCGAGGTCTCCTTCTGCGGCCACGCCACCATCGCCACCGCCGTCGCCTACGCCGAGCGGCACGGCAGCGGCGACCTGACCTTCCAGACCATGGCCGGGACCGTCGAGGTGGCCACCGCCGCCGACGCCGCCGGCGTGATCACCGCGACGCTGCTCAGCGTTCCGCCGCGCCAGGAGCCGCTCGCCGACGACGTCCTCGCCGCGCTGCTGGCGGCGCTGCGCTGGACCTGCGACGACCTGGACCCGGCCCTGCCGCCGCGCCTGGCCTACGGCGGCGCGTGGCACCCGATCATCGCCGCCGCCGACCGGTCCCGGCTGGCCCGGCTCGACTACGCCATGGACGAGCTCGCACCGCTGATGGCCGAGCACGGGTGGACCACGGTCGACCTGGTGTGGCGGGAGTCGGCCGAGGTGTTCCACGCCCGCAACCCGTTCCCGCCCGGCGGCGTCTACGAGGACGCCGCGACCGGCGCGGCCGCTGCCGCGTTCGGCGGATACCTGCGCGCCCTCGGACTGGTCGAGGCGCCGGCCACGATCACCGTCTACCAAGGCTTCGACATGGGGCGCCCCAGCATGCTGACGGTCGGCATCCCGGCCGGAGCCGGCGGGATCTCGGTCAGCGGGACGGCCGTCGTACTACCCTGATATCCAGCCTGTTTCCGTCCGGGCGCCACTTGGGGGGACCACGTGAGCATCGGATCGACCGGGGCCGGCCACCGCCGGGACCTGCTCGTCGGCGGCCGCTACCGGCTGTCGCACCGCCTCGGCTCCGGCGGCTACGGCCGGGTGTGGCTGGCCCACGACACTGTTCTGGCGGCGGACGTCGCGGTCAAGGAGGTGCTGCTGCCGCCCTCGCTGAGCGCGGACGAGCTGGGCATCCGGCTGGCTCGCGCCGAACGCGAGGCCCGCAACGCCGCGCGGCTGCGGGGCCACCCGAACGTGGTCGCGGTGTACGACGTGGTGGTCGAGGCCGGCGTGCCATGGACCGTGATGCAGCTGGTCCGCGGCCGTTCGCTCGCCGAACAGCTGGTGGCCGGCGGGCCGCTTTCGCCGGAGCAGGCCGCGCGCGTGGCCGAGGGACTGCTGCGCGCGCTCTCCGCCGCGCATCAGGCGGGTCTGCTGCACCGCGACGTGAAACCGGCGAACGTGCTGCTCGCCGACGACGGCATGGTGCTGCTCACCGATTTCGGCATCGCGGTCTCGGCCGAGGATCCCGGGCTCACCGCCGCCGGGGCGGTCGTCGGGTCGGCGGAGTACCTGGCGCCGGAACGCGTGCGCGGACAGGACGCGGGGCCGCCCTCCGACCTGTTCTCGCTCGGTGTGACGCTCTACGAGGCGGTCGAGGGCCTGTCGCCCTTTCGCCGCGCTGAGACCGCCGCGAGCTTCGGCGCGGTGCTGCTGGACACGCCGCCGGCGCCGAGTCGCGCGCCGGGAGCGCTCGGCGAGGTGATACGAGGGCTGATGATCAAGGAGCCGGAGCGGCGGATGACCGCTGGGGCCGCGCTCGCGACGCTCGCCGGGGCCGGTGTGCCGGACCCGGTCTCGACCGCCTCGAACCCGCCGCCCGTGAGTCCGCTACAGCCTGCCGCCGCACCGACCGCCGCTCCACCGACCGTCGCCGCTTACCAGCCTCCGCTCGCCGGTAGTCCGGCACAGCCGAACCAGCCCGGCCAGCTGCCGCCCCGCCGTCGAGACCCGGCCCGCGTCCTCGTCCCTCTGCTCTTCGCCGCCTATTTCGCGGTCGTCGCCTATCTCCCCGCCTTCACTCTCCCGCGCGACAAGCTCTCCTTCGACTTCCCCGATCCCACCACCGTCCGTACCTGGCAGCTTTTCCGCTGGTTCCCCGGCGAGGCCGGCGGCTTGAAAGTCGCGACGGTCCTGCAGCTCGTCGGCATCGCCGCCGCTCTCGTCGCCTTGGCTGCCCTGACCCCGCGCCGAGGTCCAGCTCTGCGCGTCGTCGCCTACCTCGGGGCGCTCTTCGCCGGCGGCCTGGAGATCTTCACCGACCTGCACTACGGCGGTCCCTGGTCCACCGGTATACCCATCGGCCCCGGCTACTGGTGCCTGTGGCTCGGCATGGCCGCGCTGGCGGTCGCCGTCCCAGCTCGGGACGCGGTCTCCCGGAGACGGAAAGTCGCCTGACGTCCCGCGACTAGGATGGCTACGGTTGTCCGAAACCCCAGTCCACACCGTAGGGATCCGAGCATATGCCCGCTATCACCCGTGAAGAGGTCGCCCACCTGGCGCGGCTGTCACGGCTCGACCTGTCCGAAGACGAGCTCGTGCACTACGCCGAGCAGCTGAACGTCATTCTCGGTTCGGTGGCCCGTGTCAGCGAGGCCGTGCAGCAGCTCGGTCAGGGCCAGGACATCCCGCCGACCTCGCACGCGCTGCCGCTGGTCAACGTCACCCGGCCGGACGTGGAACGGCCGTGCCTGGACCCGGCCGAGGTGCTGGGGCAGGCCCCGGCCGCGCAGGACCAGCGGTTCCGGGTGCCGCGGATCCTCGGGGAGGACTGAGCGATGAGCACTGCTTTCGACGGTGACCTGACCCGCGGCACCGCGGCCGCGCTGGCCGCCGCCATCAAGGCCGGCGACGTGACCGCCACCGAGGTGGCGCAGGCGCACCTGGACCGCATCGCCAAGGTCGACGAGAAGGTGCACGCCTTCCTGCACATCGACGCCGAGGGGGCGCTGGCCCAGGCCGCCGCGGTGGACGCCAAGCGCGCCCGCGGCGAGGAGCTCGGCCCGCTGGCCGGCGTGCCGCTGGCGCTGAAGGACGTCTTCACCATGCGGGGCGTCCCGACCACCTGCGGCTCGAAGATCCTCGAGGGCTGGCGGCCGCCGTACGACGCCACCGTGACCCGCAAGCTGCGCGAGGCCGACCTCGTCATCCTCGGCAAGACCAACATGGACGAGTTCGCGATGGGCTCCTCCACCGAGAACTCCGCCTACGGCCCCACCCGCAACCCCTGGGACCTGACCCGCATCCCCGGCGGCTCCGGCGGCGGCTCCTCGGCCAGCCTCGCGGCCTTCGAGGCGCCGCTGGCCATCGGCACCGACACCGGCGGCTCGATCCGCCAGCCGGCCTCGGTCACCGGCACGGTCGGCGTGAAGCCCACCTACGGCGGCGTCTCCCGCTACGGCCTGGTGGCCTTCTCCTCCTCCCTGGACCAGGGCGGCCCCTGTGCCCGCACGGTCCTGGACGCCGCGCTGCTGCACGCCGCGATCGCCGGCCACGACCCGCTGGACTCCACCTCCATCGACCAGCCGGTCCCGGACGTCGTGGCCGCGGCGCAGCGGGCCGATGTCTTGGGCATGCGGATCGGCGTGGTCAAGCAGTTCGACGGCGAGGGCTACCAGGCCGGCGTCCTCAGCCGCTTCCACGAGGCCGTGGACCTGCTGCGCGAGCTCGGTGCCACCGTCGTGGAGGTCGACTGCCCGTCCTTCGACTCCGCGCTGTCCGCCTACTACCTCATCGCCCCGTCCGAGTGCTCCTCGAACCTGGCCCGCTTCGACGCCATGCGCTACGGCCTGCGCGTCGGCGACGACGGCGTCAACGGTGTCGAGGAAGTCATGGCACTGACCCGCGAGGCCGGCTTCGGCCCCGAGGTGAAGCGCCGCATCATGCTCGGCACCTACGCCCTGTCCTCCGGCTACTACGACGCCTACTACGGCTCGGCCCAGCAGGTCCGCACCCTGATCATCCGCGACTTCGACCGCGCCTTCGCCGACGTCGACGTGCTGGTCAGCCCCACTACCCCGACCACCGCCTTCAAGATCGGCGAACGCGTCGACGACCCGATGGCGATGTACCTGGCCGACCTGTGCACCATCCCCACCAACCTCGCCGGCAACGCCGGCATGTCCATCCCGGTGGGCCTCGCCCCCGAGGACGGCCTCCCGGTCGGCCTCCAGATCATCGCCCCGGCCATGGCCGACGACCGCCTCTACCGCGTCGGCGCGGCCCTCGAGACCGCTCTGAACACCAAGTGGGGACACCCGCTGATCGAGGAGGTGCCGTCCCTGTGAGTCCGAAGAAAACCAAGAGCCGAGGCAAGATCGGCACCGTGTTCGCCATCGGCAGCTCCGTGACCCTGGCGCCGGTCCTGGCCCGCCGCTTCAAGGAGGCCCGCGCCAAGGGCGACAAGCTGGCGATCGCCGACGTCACGGTGTCGGCCGCCGCGCTGGCGATCGGCGTGCTTCAGGCGCTGCGGGCGCGTAAGAGCTCCGAAAAGAAGGGCGAGGCCTGAGATGACCACGAGCACTATGAGCCTGCCCACCTATGACGAAGCTCTGGCCTCCTACGACCCCGTCATGGGCCTGGAGGTCCACGTCGAGCTGGGCACCGCCACCAAGATGTTCTGCGGCTGCCCGACCGGCTTCGGCGCCGAGCCCAACACCCAGACCTGCCCGACGTGCCTGGGCCTGCCCGGCTCGCTGCCGGTGGTGAACGCCGTCGCGATCGAGTCGGCGATCCGGATCGGGCTGGCGCTGAACTGCGACATCGCCGAGTGGTGCCGGTTCGCGCGGAAGAACTACTTCTATCCGGACATGCCGAAGAACTTCCAGACCTCGCAGTACGACGAGCCGATCGCCTTCAACGGGTACCTCGACGTCGAGGCCGCCGGCCGGACGTGGCGGATCGAGATCGAGCGCGCGCACATGGAGGAGGACACCGGCAAGTCCACGCACGTCGGCGGCGCGACCGGCCGCATCCACGGCGCGGACTACTCGCTGGTCGACTACAACCGGGCCGGCATCCCGCTGATCGAGATCGTCACCAAGCCGATCACCGGCGCCGGTGAGCACGCGCCGGAGGTGGCCAAGGCCTACGTCGCCGAGCTGCGCGAGCTGATCAGGGCGCTCGGGGTCTCCGAGGCCCGCATGGAGCTCGGGCAGATGCGCTGCGACGCCAACCTGTCGCTGCGCCCGCTGGGCACCGAGAAGTTCGGCACCCGCTCGGAGACCAAGAACGTCAACTCCCTGCGCTCGGTGGAGCGCGCGGTGACCTTCGAGATCCGCCGCCACGCCGCAGTCCTGAACGCCGGCGACAAGGTGGTGCAGGAGACCCGCCACTTCCACGAGAACGACGGCACCACCTCCCCGGGCCGGGTGAAGGAGGAGGCGGAGGACTACCGCTACTTCCCCGAGCCGGACCTGGTCCCGGTCGCGCCGTCCCGGGAGTGGGTGCAGGAGCTGCGCGGGACGCTGCCGGAGCTGCCGGGCGCGCGCCGCAAGCGGCTGCAGGCCGACTGGGGCGTGAGCGACCACGACATGCAGTCGATCCTGAACGCCGGCGCCGTCGACCTGATCGTCGAGACGGTGTCCCTGGGCGCCGCCGCCGACCAGGCCCGCAAGTGGTGGATGGGCGAGCTGGCGCGCCGCGCCAACGAGGACGACGTCGACCTCGGCGCGCTGCCCATCACCCCGGCGCAGGTCGCCGAGGTCGTCGCGCTCACCGCGGCCGGCAAGCTGAACGACAAGCTGGCCCGCCAGGTGATCGAGGGCGTGCTGGCCGGCGAGGGCTCCCCGGAGGAGGTCGTCGCCAAGCGCGGCCTGGCCGTGGTCAGCGACGACGGGGCGCTGCTGGCCGCGATCGACGAGGCCATCGCCGCGTTCCCCGATGCCGCCGAGAAGGTCCGCGGCGGCAACCAGGGACCGGCCGGCCAGCTCATCGGCGCGGTGATGAAGGCCACCCGCGGCCAGGCGGACGCCGCGCGGGTGCGGGAGCTGCTGCTGGAGCGGCTGTCCGGCTGAGGCAGTCGAAGACAGTGAGCCGATGAGGCAGGACACTGCGACAGCGGCGGAGCGGCGGGCCGTCTTCCCTGGGGAGGCGGCCCGTCGGCTTGCGCCGGGGCGCGGGTGTTTGTAGCGGGGGCGGTTTGTAGCGGGCCTACCTCGACGGCGGGTTGCCGGCGGTCGAGTGGATCGTGCGGCGGGCCCGGCGGGAGAACTCGCACCGGGCCGGCCGGGGGTTCGCGGTAGCCGAGGCGGGGGGCGAGACGCCAGTTCTGGCGGACCCGCCGGCCCGGTTCGCGGTCACGATCGAGGACGTCGCCGTCGACGGGACGTTCCCCGCCGACGGCTTCGCCGACCGGGTCGGCGCCTGGGCGGCCGCCACGCTCAGCGCAGCAGCTCCGCCTGGAGCATGATCTCCTGGTCGAGCGCCACGGTGCCCACTTTCTCGGGCCCGGTGGCGGTGACGATCGCCACCACGTCCCCGGTCCGGAACACTGCCCGCCGCGCCACCTGTCCGGCGTGCCCCTCGACGCTGTCGAAGGTCTGCACGGTGACGTCTTCGGTCGTGTCGCCGAGGTTGGGCACGGTGAGGGTGGTGGTGGCGGTGCTCTTCTCGGGCTTGCCGAACGCCTGCGGCGGCCCGGCCACGAGGTCGGTCTCCAGCGCGTAGGCGGCCTGGTGGTCGGGGAACTGGAGCAGTTCCACGACGGTGTGCTGGCCGTCCGGCGCGATCCACCCGCGGCGCGCGATGTGCCGCAAGCCGGCTTCGAAGAAGTGGCCCGGGACTCTGGCGCTGATCGTGGCCGCGTCGAAGTCGGCGATCGGCTCCCAGCCGTCTTCCTTCAGCGTCGCGGCCTTGGGCGCCGGCAAGAGGTACCGGCGCAGGTCGCCGTAGTGGGCTTGTGCGGAGTTGCGCTGGTCGCCGGGCGCGGGCTTGCCGGAGGGCGGCGCGGGCTTGGTGACCACCGGGAAGTCGTAGCGGCCGTCGTCGGGCGTGGCGAGGAACGGCACGTCGGTCCGGCGGGGGAGCGTGACGGCGTAGGCGGTGCCGGCTCCGACCGCGACGGTGAGGACGAGCGCTGAGGCGTAGCGGAGGAGGTGGCGGCGCCGGGGATGGGGCGGTCGGGGGGTGGATTCGGTCTGGAGTTGGGTGAAGAAGGCTGAGGGGTCGAGGTAGGGGGCTGGGGCTGCGGGTGGAGTGGTGTTTTGGGGTGTGGGCTCCGGATCCGGCTCGGCTTCTGGTTCTGGTTCTGGTTCTGGTTCTGGTTCCGGCGTCGGTTCTGCTTCGGGCTCGGGCTGGGGCTCTGGTTCAGGCGTCGGTTCTGCTTCGGGCTCCGGCTCCGGTTCTGCTTCCGGGTCCGGTTCTGCGTGTGGCTCGGGCTCCGGTTCTGCTTGTGGGTCGGGCTCCGGTTCTGCTTCCGGCTCCTGTTCGGCTTCTGCTTCGACCGCGTCAACCGACGCTTCGGCCGCTTCGTCCTTCGGCTTCGGCGGCTCACCGAACGCCGCCAGCACGTCATCCAGTGCGCTGCTCACGCCTTCAGCCCGTCCTTAAGCACGTCCAACTGCCGTCCGAACATGTCCGTCACCGCACCCGTGTCCAACGGCACAACCCCTTCGGCCCGCACGACGGCGAACGTGTCCCCGACCGTGTCCAGGCACGTCATGCTGTCCAGCGGATCCCCGACATGGGTCGTCGGCAGCACACACAGCGCGTTCGGGTGCCCCGGCACCGCCGGTCCGGTCCGGTAGGCCTTCGACTGCTTCACGATCCGGGTGAAGTCGCCCGTCGACTTGGCGGACAGCGCTGGGTCCAACTGCAGCACCGTCAACGCTATGTCCAGCGTCCCGGCCTCGTTCGCGTAGGAGCGGACCGCGCCGCCGCTCATGTGGCCGGCCGCGACCGCTCCCTGTGCGCCGCTCAGATCGGACGCCGGCAGCGCGCCGAAGAGCAGCGTCAGGGTCGGGTCGGCCTGGTCCGGACGCACCGGCGAGTCGTTGCCCAGCTCGCCCTCGTCCGGTCCGGGCTTGTAGCCGTCGGGTACCGGGAGCAGGAATGCCAGCAGATTGCCGTAGTGCGTGCCGTCCGAGCGGACGCCCGCGGTGATTTTGGGGGACGTCGTCTCCGGGGAGGCTGAGGGCACCGTCTGTTGGAGTGCTTGATCGATATCGACGGCTTTCGGCTTTCCGGTGGCTGCCAGAATGACGAACCCGACGCCTGCTCCGACCGCCAGCGCCGACGCCAGCCATCCGGTGAAGAACAGTGTGCGGCGGCGTGTGTTCGTGGCTGGGGCTTGGGTCACCAACGTCGGCACTAGGGCTGGCTCCGGTACGGCTTCCGGCTCCGGCTCCGGCTCCGGCTCCGGCTCTGGCTCCGGCACCGCTTCTGGATCAGGCTCAGGCGCTAGCTCCGGCTCCGGCTCCGGCACCAGCTCAGGCTCCGGCACAGGCTCCGGCGCCACCTCTGGCTCCGGACTGGGCTCCGGCATATCAGTGTTCTGGGCGTCCATGGCGGTCACAGCCGGTCCGCCTGTTCTTTCGTGATCTCCATCAGGTCACCGAGCTCCGGCGGACCCGCCTTCCGGGTCACGAAAAGCTGCTCCACGACCGTCCCGTGCTGCACCAACCCGTATCCGACGTAGTCCCCGAGCGTCGTCTTCTCGGTGTCCTGCGCCACGTACCCGGTCCCCGTCCCGGCCGGGGTCGTCGTCCACGCGTTCATCACGTCCTTCGTCTCGCTGAAGAACTGTCCGGCGCCGTCGGTGGAGCGGAACTGCACCAGGTCGAGCTCGACCTGCGTCCCGTCGGGCCGGACCCACACCGTCCGTGCGGCGCGCCGGAAGCCCTCCTCGTTGAGCGTCGCCAGCGCGCGGTCGGGGTGCTCGAAATACTCGGCCAGGTGCCCGATCGTCACCCAACTCCGCGCTGGCAGGAGCGGGCTGTCGTGGGCGTCGGCGGGCCCGTCCAGCAGCAGCTCCCGCAGATCCCCGTCCAGCTTCGCGCCGTCGTCCGTCTTCGGGTCCGGCTTCTCGGCCGCCGCGGGCGCCACCGCCGCCGCGACCGTGTGCGGCACCGGCGGCAGCGGCGTCGGCGGCCGCGAGTACTGGACGGCGAACCCGCCCGCCACGCCGCCGGCCAAGCCCAGCGCCACGGCGCTGGAGAACAGCGATCCGGTCCGTCGCTTCACGTGCCCGCGCTCCCGGTGTCCAGCCGGGCGATCTGCTTGCGCACCCGGTCGATCAGCACAGCGTGGTCCACCGGCGGTTCGCCGAAGACGTTCACCTCGAAGAAGACGTCGCCCCGGAACCCGATGCCGCGCAGCCGGGCCTCGTGGGTGGCGGGGTCCATCGGGATGTCGTAGGCCTTCTCATCCGGGTAGCCCGGGATCGGGAACGCTTTCCACGTCGTGCCCGGACGGTCGCCGGTGAGCCACGCCTGCGCGCTGGCCGGGGTGGCGAACTGCAGCAGGCGCACCATCACGTGGTACTTGCCGTCGGCGGTCTGGTAGGCGCGCGTCGCGCCGCCTAGGTAGTGCAGCTGGTCTAGTTCTTTCAGGACGTCCGCGCTGCTTCCGTACCACTTGGAGACGGTGTCTTTGGTCAGCGGGTCGCCGTCGACGGTGCCGATCACCGAGGCGTCGGAGGGCACCGTCATGAGGAAGAAGCGGATGTCGCCGGTGTGGACGCCCTTGGAGACTTTGCCGGTGATCGTGGGGGTGGGTGTTGTGGGGGTGGGGGTGGGGGTTGGAGACGGCGAAGTGCTTGGGGTTGTGGGCGTCGGTGTCGGAGTTGGCACGGAAGTCAGCGAACTCGCATCGACGGTTGGTGAACTGGACGCGGCACCGGCGGCTAGGGCGCCAGCCGAACCTGAACCTGAACCCGAAGACCCGTCCCGGCCCCACGCGACCACGCCTCCGGCGGTTCCGCCCGCGATCAGCACCCAGCCCGCGGCGAGTGCCGCCACGGTTGCACGTCTGCGCCCCGCGCCGGGAATCCCCACTCCTGGCACTGTCCTTCACACCCCTGATTCAGCTGTTCCGCCACGAGAAAGCGATCTTCCCACCCCGCCGCCCTTGGCGAACGTATGAACCAGATCACGGTTGGGCCACGATCTGTTGTACGGGCAAGACCTGCGCTGGGGGTCACGATCTGTACGGTGGGACAAGATCTGCACCGGACATATGGTCCACCGATCGGCGGCAGCCGCCACCCGGGCGCGCCCGCCCGATTGCGCAGCCGTGCGCGCCGCGTCAGGGTGGGGAGGCGACGCACTCATACGTCCCTGGCCACCGCCCAGGGCCCGGCGGAAGGCGGAAGCCGCGATGAAGGCCCTTCAGTACCCGGCGGTGGGCGCCGCCCCGGTGGTGGTCGACGTCGAGGACCCCGAGCCCGGGCCCGGCCAGGTGCTGCTGAAGGTCACCGCGGCCGGGGTGTGCCACTCGGACATCGCCGTGATGGGCATGCCGGCCTCAGCGTTGCGCTTTCCGCTCCCGCTGACCCTGGGCCACGAGGGCGCCGGCACTGTGGCCGCACTTGGCGAGGGCGCTACCGGCTTTGCCGTGGGGGACAGTGTGGCTGTGTATGGGCCGTGGGGCTGCGGCATGTGCCATATGTGCAGCCAGGGCAAGGAGAACTACTGCCTGCGCGCCGCCGAGCTGAAGATCTTCCCGCCGGGCCTTGGTGCGCCCGGCGCCATCGCTCAGTATCTGCTGGTCGACTCTCCGCGGCATCTGGTGCCGCTCGGCGACCTCGACCCGGTGCGCAGCGTGCCGCTGACGGATGCGGGGCTGACGCCGTATCACGCCATCAAGACGTCGCTGCCGAAGCTGGTCGGTGGGAGTACGGCGGTGGTGATCGGGAGTGGGGGGCTGGGGCACGTTGCCATTCAGCTGCTGCGCGCGCTTAGTCCGGCGCGTGTGGTGGCGTTGGATGTGGCGGCGGAGAAGCTGGAGTTGGCGAAGGAGGTGGGGGCGCACGAGGTGCTGATGTCTGATGACAAGGCTGCGGGCGCGGTGAAGGAGCTGACTGGTGGTGGCGGTGCCGAGGCGGTGTTCGACTTTGTGGGGGCGCCGGCGACGGTTGCTATTGCCTCGGCTTGTGCGGGGGTGGAGTCGGACGTCACGGTTGTTGGGATCGGGGGTGGAATTGCGCAGGTGGGGTTTGGGGTCACGCCGTATGACGCGGCGTTTCGGGCGCCGTATTGGGGGAGTCGGGCTGAGTTGATTGAGGTGTTGGATTTGGCGCGGGGTGGGGCGGTGGCGGTGCAGGTGGAGACTTACGGTTTGGATGAGGCGCCGAAGGCTTATGAGCGGTTGCATGGGGGGCAGGTGCGGGGGCGGGCGGTTATTGTGCCGAATGATTGATGCCGAAGGACTGATGCTGAGCGGCTGATGTCGAGCGGACTGGACCATACTGCTGGGGTGAATACTGCTGGGGTGAGTGGATCGATCATCAACCCCAGCCGGCCACCTGCGGTGGCGGCGGACTCTGACGCTGAGGCGGCGGTCCGCGACGCGAATCCGCAGTATGTCCTGCCGCTCGTGGTCCGTATTGAGCGTGGTGCGCCGCCGCAACGCACCGATGCTTTGGAGACGGCGGCGCGAGCCGTGCTCACCTTTCTCGCCGACCCCCGCTCCACCGAGCCCGACGGCGAGTGGACGCCGCTCGTTGAGGCTTGGAGTGACGGCCGTATTCGAAAGGTGGTGCGGCGGGCGCGGGGTGCTGAGTGGACCCGGGCTGAGGCGCTGCCCGGTATCACTGTCATTGGTACTGGAGCCGGGACCGACACCTACGCCGACAAGCGCCCCGAGCCGGCCCAGGTGCGCGTCTTCCCGCCGGTGCCTCTCGACGGCTGGCCCAAAGACCTTGCACGCCTCCAGGTCTCTGGCACTGACCTCACGGATGCCGAGCCGCCCGCGCACGTTAAGGCCGGATCCCAGCCGGTTCTGTGGCTCAATCCTGACTTGGAGATGACCGCTGGCAAGGCCATGGCTCAGGTGGGACACGCTGCTCAGCTCGCGTGGTGGCGGCTGACCGAGGGGCAGCGCAAGGCCTGGGCTGCTGAGGGCTTCGGCCTCGCCGTCCGCGTCGCGACGCGGGAGGACTGGCCGGTGCTCGTTGGCTCTGGGCGACCGGTGGTGCGCGATGCTGGCTTTACCGAGGTTGCGCCGGGTTCGTGTACCGCGGTCGCGGATCTGCCGGTGCTTGGCGTAGGCGGCTAGCTGTTGGGGGTGGGTAAAGGCGATTTTTACGAAGCGCGGGTGTATGCGGCCTCGTGGTTCGTGGTGAGAGTCGGTCGTTCGGCTGGCGGTCGTGGTGTGCACGGGCCCGGCACCGGTGGGTCCTCCTTCGCTGGCGGTCGGTGGGGTGGCTGGCTCTCGGTCAAAGTCAAAAGCAAGTCAAGAGCTTGATGAAGAGCCGGCGCCTTCAGCGGGGGCCTCGGTTCCCTCGGGGAACTGGCGCGAGTCCATCGGGGGGCTGGGCCGGGCGCGGCGGCTGCGGTTCGTGGGGTGGGCGGTTCGGTCCCCTCGGCGGCGGTCAGGTGGGCGGCGGCGCGGCGAGGCTTCGCGAGTCGGCTGGCGGTCAGGTGGGCGGAGGTGTGGCGGGGCTTCGTCGGCTCGGCGGCGGTCGGGCGGTTGGAAGCGCGGCGGGGCTCTGCGATTCGGCTGCCGGTGGGGCGGGTGCCACTCGCGCGTTTACCATCCGGCTCGTTCTGGGAAACACCAAGCGTCCTGACCAACCTCTCAGGGAGCTGAAATTCATGCGGATACCCCGCTTTACCAGTAGGGCTGGGCGGCTGGCGGTTGCTGCCGGGCTGTTGTTCGGTCTGAGTGTCACTGTTGCTGCCAGTGCTGGTGCGTCTGGCGGTGCTGAGCCGGTGCGGCCTGGGCATGCCACGGTGGTTGCCGATGGGGGTGGCGTGGTGGGTCGCGCTGCTGTCAGTAGTGCTGCTGACCCGTGCGGTTATGTGCCGGCTGTTCCGGCTGATCGGTTCAAGGGCATTCCGCAGTTTGATGCGGTGAAGGCGGCGCAGCCCTACACGGTGACGTTCCATACGCCCCAGGGGGACATCACCGTCAAGGCGCTGACTGCGGCGGCGCCGTGTACCACCTACTCGTTCCGCTACCTCATCGAGCACGACTACTATGACGGGACGCACTGTCATCGGCTTACCACTCAGCGGCTGTGGGTGCTGCAGTGTGGGGACCCGACTGGTACCGGCAGCGGTGGGCCTGGGTACTCGTTCAACGATGAGAACCTGGCTGGTGCCACGTATCCGGCGGGGACTGTGGCGATGGCTAATGCCGGGCCGAACACTAATGGCAGCCAGTTCTTCTTCACGTGGAAGGACACCAAGTTGCGGCCGAATTACACCCCTTTCGGGGTGGTCGTCGGTGGCATGGATGTGCTGCAGAAGATCGCTGCTGATGGAGAGGACGACCAGAACGCAGCTGGGGACGGGTACCCGAACGACTACGTGGTCTTCCATAGCGTGCACATTCACCCGCGCTGGTAGAGCTTTTCGGTTTCGCATCAGTTCGGTGGCCGTCGGATTTCCGGCGGCCTTTTGCTTTTTGGTTGAACCTTCTCGGATTCCAGGCGGGGGTGCTCCGGAATGCGAGACACTTTCGGGCGGTCGTTGACGGCGGCCCTTTGCGCTGTCACTCTCAGTGCTATGAACCCGAGCCGGCTCCTTGTGGCTCGCCGTCACGTCGATCTGCGGCGGACCGCGAGCGCCATCTGTCGCTGCGGCTTCTAGTCTTCGCCGGTTCCGGCCCTTTCATCGCTTCGGCAAAGCCGCTGTTGCGTTTTCTCAGTTCGGCTGCACCGAGAATGCCTGCACTGACAGCACACTGACAATCTGCCGCACCCATTTTTGCTTTACCCTTTTTGAGGAGCTTCGGCATGCCCACCATTCTGGCTGTCTCCGGCAGCCCGTCGACGACGTCCCGCACCGCGTCGGCCACCGATCACGCACTGGCGCTGTTGCGGGCGCAAGGCCATACCGTGTCGCATGTCGCCGTCCGCGATCTGCCGGCCGGCGATCTGCTCTCCGGCTTCCGTGACACGCCGGCGCTGTGGAGCGCCGGCGACGCGGTCGCGCAGGCGGACGGCATCGTCATAGCCACGCCGGTATACAAGGCTTCCTACACCGGGCTGCTCAAGGCGTTCCTCGACCTGCTGCCGGAGAACGCGCTGGCCGGCAAGGTGGTCCTGCCGCTGGTCACCGGGGGGACGATCGGGCATCTGCTGACCATCGACTACGCGCTGCGGCCGGTGCTGACCGCGCTCGGCGCCGACCATGTGGTGCAGGGCCGGTTCCTGCTCGACTCCGACATCATCCGCGGCGAGGCCGGCGGCACCCGGCTCACCGCCGAGGCCGAGCGCCGGCTGGCGGACTCGGTGGCCGCGTTCACCGCCGCGCTGGACCGTCGTGCGGCCGCCGCCCCGGCGCTGAAGCTGGTCGCGGGGGCGGCGAGATGACCGCCACCAGCAGACGCGGCTTCCTGGGACTGGTCGGGGCCGCCGCGCTGACCACCGCCTGCGGCGCCTCCGGCAAGGGCGCCGGCAAGACCACCAAGCTGCGTTATCAGGGCAACGCCGGATCCGTCACCCTGCCCGAGCTGGCGGCCGACCTCGGATATCTGGGCACTGTCACCCTGCAGTGGGTCGGCAACACCACCAGCGGCCCGCAGGACATCCAGTCGGCGGCCACCGGTCAGACCGACTTCGGGGGCGCGTTCAACGGCGCCGTCGCCAAGCTCCACGCCGCCGGCGCCCCGATCACCGCTGTCATCAGCTACTACGGCGTCGACAAGGACTCCTACAACGGCTACTACACCCTGGCCGACAGTCCCATCTCCGGGGCGAGCGACCTGTTCGGCAAGAAGGTCGGCATGAACACGCTCGGCGCGCACTACGAAGCCGTGCT
This sequence comes from Catenulispora sp., assembly GCA_013362315.1. Lineage (GTDB taxonomy): Bacteria > Actinomycetota > Actinomycetes > Streptomycetales > Catenulisporaceae > Catenulispora. The sequence continues at coordinate 28,523 of JABFWL010000197.1, forward strand.
GGACATCTACCTCAACCGCAACGGCGTCACCGGTGACGCGGTGAAGAAGGTGGAGCCGCTGGTGGTGCCGCCGGTCAACACCGAGCAGACCTTGCGCGCCCGGCAGATCGACGTCGGCTGCCTCGGCGGCATCCTGCGGGACAAGGCGCTCGCCGCCGGCGGCATCAAGCCGCTGTTCTCCGACTATGACCTGCTCGGCGAGTTCAGTGCCGGCACGTATGTGTTCCGCAACGACTTCATCGCGAAGAACCCTGAGACCGTCACCACCTTCACCACCGGCGTGGCCAAGGCCATCGAGTGGGCCCGCACCACGCCGCGCGACCAGGTCGTCGACCGCTTCACGAAGATCGTGCAGGCCCGCGGCCGCAACGAGGACACCGCCACCCTGAAGTACTTCAAGTCCTTCGGGGTGGCCGGGACCGGCGGCGTGATCGCCGAGAAGGAGCTGACCACGTGGATCACCTGGCTGGAGCAGCAGGGCCAGATCCCGGCGGGCAAGGTCAAGGCCTCGGCCGTCTACACCAACAAGTTCAACCCCTTCGCGAAGGGAGGGTCCTGACATGACCGCGATCCGCCTGGACGGACTGGGCAAAACCTTCCCGGTCCGCGGCGGCGACACCTTCACCGCCCTGGACGGCGTCGACCTGGAGGTCGCGGACGGCGAGTTCCTGGTCGTCGTCGGCCCCAGCGGCTGCGGCAAGTCGACGCTGCTGGATCTGATCAGCGGCCTGACGAAGCCGACGGCCGGCCGGGTCCTGCTGGACGGGACGCCGGTCACCGGCCCCGGCCTGGACCGCACCACCGTCTTCCAGCAGTACGCGCTGCTGCCGTGGCGCACCGCGCAGCGCAACGTCGAGTTCGCCCTGGAGGCCCGGCCGCGGCTGGACCGGCTCGGCCGCAAGGCGCGCGCCGAGCAGGCGCGCGAGCACTTGGCGCTGGTCGGCCTCAGCGGCTTCGAGGACCGCTATCCGCACGAGCTCTCCGGCGGCATGCGCCAGCGCGTCGCCATCGCCCGCGCGCTGGCGTCCGACCCGAAGGTGCTGCTGATGGACGAGCCGTTCGCGGCTCTGGACGCGCAGACCCGCGACGGTCTGCAGGAGGAGTTGCTGCGGATCTGGCAGCGGACCGGCACCACCGTGGTCTTCATCACCCACGGCATCGACGAGGCGGTGTTCCTCGGGCAGCGCGTCGCGGTCATGACGTCCCGGCCGGGGCAGATCAAGGAACTGGTCCAGGTGCGCCTCGGCGACCGGACGGCCGAGGCCGACGTGCGCTCCAGTCCGGAGTTCGCCGCCTACCGGCACGAAGTGTGGAGCCTGCTGCGCGACGAGGTGACGGTGGGCAGGGACAGGGAGGTCGTTTCCGTTGGCTGAGATACCGCTGCTCCACGTGCACGACCCGGCCGGGGTGAACCCGGGCCGCGGGGCCGGGATCGTCCCCGGCGCGTCCGCGGCGAAGGGGGTCAGGGCCGTCGTCGCCGGCGCGGCGCAGGTGCTGACAACCGTCGGCAAGCGCACCGTCGCGATCGCCGCCTTCCTGGTGCTGTGGGAGGTCGCCCCGCGCCTCGGCCTGGTCGACCGGACCTTCCTGGTGCCGTTCTCCGACGCCGTCAGGGCCCTGATCGAGCTGGCGGAGAACGGGCAGCTGTGGGACAACACCCGCGCCAGCCTGGGACGCTCGCTGGCCGGCTTCGGGATCGCCATCGCCGCCGGGGTCCCGCTGGGCCTGCTGATCGGCTGGTACCGGCCGGTCGCCGAGATCCTCGGGCCGCTGCTGGAGCTGTTCCGCAACACCGCCGCGCTGGCGCTGCTGCCGGTGTTCATCCTGCTGCTCGGGATCGGCGAGACGTCGAAGATCGCCATCGTCGTCTACGCCTGCACCTGGCCGATCCTGCTGAACACGGTCAGCGCGGTGCGCAGCGTCGATCCGGTGCTGGTGAAGTCGGCGCGGTCGATGGCGCTGCCGGCGCCGCGGCTGTTCGCCAAGGTGATCCTGCCGGCCAGCGTGCCGACCATCTTCACCGGCATCCGGCTGGCCGGCTCCGGCTCGATCCTGGTGCTGATCGCCGCCGAGATGGTCGGCGCCAAGGCGGGCCTGGGCTACCTGGTCAACACCTCGCAGCAGAACTTCGCGATCCCCGACATGTATGCCGCGATCATCGCCATCTCGGTGCTCGGCCTGGTCTTCAACCAGCTCCTGGTAACGCTGGAACGCCGGCTGACGCGGTGGCGCCCGGCCGCGGGCGCCTGATCCTCACCCGATCCGTACCCGAATTCGCCCAACCCGCACCCGACCTCGCCTGATCCGCACCGGACTCCAAGGACCCTGTCATGACCGCCGAACCACGCCAGCTTCACCTGAACGCCTTCCTCATGACGCCCGGCCACCACGACGCCGCCTGGCGCCATCCGGACAGCCAGCCGCACCGCGCCACCGACGTCACCTACTTCCAGCAGCTCGCGCAGACCGCCGAGCGCGGCAAGCTCGACTCCATCTTCTTCGCCGACGGCCTGGCGGTGTGGGGACGGCTGCGCAGCAACGTCTCCGGCGGCCTGGAGCCGTTGACGCTGCTGGCCGCGATCGCCGCGGTCACCAGCCGGGTGGGTCTGATCGCCACCGCCTCGACCACCTTCAACGAACCCTTCCACCTGGCCCGCAAGTTCAGCTCGCTGGACCACATCTCCGGCGGCCGGGCCGGCTGGAACATCGTGACCTCCGGCAGCGTCACCGAGGCCCACAACTTCAACCTCGACGAGCACCTCGACCACGCCGTCCGCTACCAGCGCGCCGCGGAGTTCCTGGAAGTCGCCACCGGGCTCTGGGACAGCTGGGACGACGACGCGGTGCTGCTGGACAAGGACGCGGGGATCTACGCCGACCCGGACCGGGTCCACGAGATCCAGCACGTCGGCCCGTTCTTCCAGGTGCGCGGGCCGCTCAACGTCCAGCGCTCGCCGCAGGGCTGGCCGCTGCTGGTGCAGGCCGGCTCCTCCGAGGACGGCAAGGAGTTCGCGGCCCGCCACGCCGAGGCGGTGTTCACCGCGCAGCAGACCCTCGCCGAGGGCATCGCGTTCGCCCACGACGTCCGGACCCGCGCCGCGGCTCACGGCCGTGAAGGGCTGCCGCTGATCCTGCCCGGCATCTGCCCGATCATCGGCGCCACCGAGGCCGAGGCCCGGGCGCTGGAGGACGAGCTGACCGCGCTGCAGGTCATCGACTACGGACTGGCTCAGCTCTCGAACATGCTCAACGTCGACCTGTCGGAGTTTCCGCTGGACGGGCCGCTGCCCCAGCACATCCTGCCGACCGAGGACCAGGTCAACGGCAACAAGAGCCGCTTCACCCTGGTCGCCGACCTGGCCCGGCGCGAGCGCCTGACCATCCGCCAGATCATCGCGCGGCTCGGCGGCGGCCGCGGCCACCGGGTGGTGGCCGGCACCCCGGAGCAGATCGCCGACGCCATCGAGAGCTGGTTCCTGGCCGGCGCCGCCGACGGCTTCAACATCATGCCGCCGATCCTGCCGACCGGCCTGGACGCCTTCGTGGACCACGTGGTGCCCGAACTCCAGCGCCGCGGCCTGTTCCGGACCGAGTACACCGGCACCACCCTGCGCGAGCACTACGGGCTGCCGCGCCCCGTCGGCTCCTTCTCAAAGCCCTTGGTGTCCGCCGGCTCGATCTGAGCCGTGCTCGGTTCAATTCCTCAAATGCGTCCGTAGGTCGGCGCCGAGAGACATCGTACCCTGATACAGTCCGATTCACGGCCGTCCGTCGAGCCTGCTCGACGGACGGCCGTCGGCACTTCCCACCTGGCCGTTCAGTGCTGACACGGGGTATACGGGGTATGGATCAGAGCTTTGTTCGGCATGCGCGTCGCACCCTGGATCGACGCGCCGGCGGCCGGCCGCCGGGGGTGCTGCCCTGATGGCCGAGGCCGGACAGGGCCGCACGGGGCGGCTGGCCGACGACTTCTTCCTCATGGTCCACGACGACCTCTCGGGTCGTCCCCGGCTGTCGGACCGCATCTTCGGCATCGGCCTGGCCGGCGCCCTCCTGAGCGAGCTGGTCGTCCTGCAGGCGATCGACGTCGTGAAAGGGGTGGTGCGGCAGATCGCCGACCGGCTGCCCGCCGGTGACACCGACGCGGCCTCCCCCCTGATCGCGGACGTGTTCCGCGACGTGCAGGCCGAACAAAGCCTGCCGGTCCGGGACTGGCTCAACTACCTGAGCCAGCGCGCTTCCGACGACGTCGCGCGCCGCCTGGAGGCCGAGGGCCTGGTCTATCTCAAGCCGTCCCCGTTCAAGGCCCTGGGCCGGCCGGGCCGGTGGCTGCCCCACGACCTGGCCAGCGCCGGCTGGCCGGCGATCGACGTGAAGCTCAAGATCTACAACGGCCGGGCGGATCAGCACACGCTGATGCTGTTCGGCCTGGCCCGCGCCACCGGGCTGAAACACCCGTCGCTGTGGGAGGTCGAGGACCGCCTGCAAGACCCCGCGGCGTGGGAGCAGACCCTCAGACCGCTCGCCGACCACCACCCGTCGCTGCTGGAGCTGCTGGCGCACACCGAGGTGGTGGTCGGCAGCGCGGTCACCAGCGGACGCATCAGCTGACAGTGCCATCCCCTCCATCACACACCAGGAGTTTCCCGTGCCCACGAGATCACCCGCACCGAGCAAAGTCGCGGCGGCGCTGGCCAAGGACCGGCTCGGCGTCACCAGCGTGATGTTCTTCATCCTGGCCGGCGTCGCGCCGCTGACCTCGATCGAGGGCGTGGTCCCGCAGGCCTACGCGGTTACCGGCCTGACCAGCGTCCCGGCCGCGTTCCTGGTGATCGCGGTGGTGCTGTGCGTCTTCGCGGTCGGCTATGTCGCGATGGCCCAGCGGATCCCGAACGCCGGTGCCTTCTACGCCTTCATAGCGCAGGGCCTCGGCAAGCCGGTCGGAGTAGGTGGCGCCCTGGTCGCCGTGGTCGCCTACAACCTGCTGCAGGTCGGCATCTACGGGATGATCGGCCCGTTCATGGCCTCCTACGCCAAGGACAACTTCAGCATCGACGCCCCGTGGGGCGTGTGGGCGTTCGGCACCTGGGCGCTGGTGACCGTGCTGGGCCTGATCCGGGTGGACCTGAGCGGCCGGCTGCTCGGCGTGCTGTCGGTGATCGAGCTGCTGATCATCGTCGCGCTGTCGATCCGCGGCCTGTCGCATCCGGCGCCCGGCGGCGTCAGCGTGAAGGAGCTGTCTCCGACCAGCCTGCACCTGGCGGGCCTCGGCGCGGTGCTGGCCGTGGCCGTCCTCGGCTTCACCGGCTTCGAACAAGCCCCGGTCTTCAGCGAGGAGGCCCGCGACGCCCGGCACACCGTACCGCGCGCGACCTTCGTGTCCCTCGGTGTGATCGCCGTCGTCTATGCCGCAGCCGCCTTGGCGATGAATGCCTACTACGGCGACCAGGTGATCGCCACCGCGCAGGGCCAGCAAGGCTCTGAGATGCTCTTCGACATGGCGCCCGGTCTGCTCGCCAGCGTCGGCCGCACGCTGTTCGTGACCAGCCTGCTCGCCGCCGCGCTGGCCTTCCACAGCGCCGTCGGCCGGTACATGTGGGCGCTCGGTCGCGAACGCGTCCTGCCCTCCGTCATGGGCTCGACCGGGGCCAACGGTGTCCCGCGCGCCGCCTCCGCGGTGCAGAGCGTCCTGGGCGCCGTGGCGATCCTGCTGGCCTTGACCTTCCACTGGGACCCCATGGGTCAGCTGTTCTTCTGGGGCGGCACCACTGGCGGCTTCGGCGTCCTCCTGCTGCTCACGGCCACGTCGGCAGCGGTGGTCAGGTACTTCCTCAAGACTCCGGACGGCGAGCAGCTGTGGCGCCGCCTGGTGGCCCCGGCCGTGTCCGCCGTCGTGCTGGCTGTCATCGCAGGGCTCTGCGTTTACTACTACGACGTGCTGCTCGGTGTGCCCTCGGGATCCTGGCCCACGATTCTGCTGCCCGGCGTCTTCGCCATCGCGGCCGCCGTCGGCATTGTCTGGGCCCTGATCCTCAAGCGCATCGAACCCCAGGCCTACACCACGATCGGCCTGGGCAGCGCCGCCACCCTGGCGCGCACCGGCGCCGACTTCATCCCCGCCACCGTGGCCGCCGCCGAGGGGAGCGCGTGATGACCCGCGAGCATCACCTCATCGAGGCCCAACTCTCCGATACCGACGTCCTGAGCCAGGTCATCGCCTTGTCCTTCCACGCACTGGCGCCCTCGGAATGGCTCATCGCAGACCCCGCCGAACGCACCCGCATCTTCCCCGGCTACTTCCGCCTCTACGTCACGGACGCCATGACGCGCGGCCGCGTCTACACCACCGAAGACCGAACAGCAGCCGCCCTCTGGCTTCCCGGCGGCCCGACCGCCGACCCGGAACCGGCCGATTACGACGAACGCCTGTCCGCCGAGACCGGCCCGCACATCGAAAGGTTCCGCCTCTTCGACGCCATCCTCGCCAAGCACCACCCTGCCGCCTTCTCCCACGACCATCTGGCGATCCTGGCGGTCCATCCGCAACACCAGAACCAGGGGATAGGCAGCGCCCTGCTACAGACGCACCACGAGCGCCTGGACAGCCGCGACCCAGCCGGTGTGGCGTATCTGGAAGCGAGCGACGCGGGAACACGCGAGCTGTATCTCAAGCACGGCTACCGCGACCACGGCACGCCGATCGAGCTGCCGGAAGGGCCGTCGATGTATCCGATGGTGCGGGCCGCCCCGTAACACGAAGCGGCCCGCATCCGCTCAGAAGGGATAGGCGACGTCGCAGACCTCGTCGTCCGGCTTGGCGGCGTCCCATTCCGCGAAGTACACCTCACGCGGCGCCTGTGCGGTGGAGTGCCCCTGCTCGGTCACCCAGCGGAATACCGCGTCGAACGCCGACAGGATCTGTGGGAAGCCGACCTGCGCCTTGGTGATCCGGACGTATGCCTCCCGGTGAGCCGGCTCGGTGCGGGTCGGGGCGTCGAGCTTGTCCGCCGCGTCGGGGTCCACCGGCACGCAGACCTCCGCCGGGCCGTCGCTGTCGTGGTTGACCTCGCCGTGGTAGACCACGAACGGCGCGCCGGCCGGGCCGCCCGCCGGCCCGGCGGCCGCGAGCAGGCGCCCCATCGCCTGGCCGATGAAGCCGGGCAGCTCTTCGGGGGTGATATGGCGCTGCTCTGTGAGCACCAGCTGCGCCGGGACGTCGCGGGTGTGGACGGTGTGCGTCATGATGTGGCCTCCTTCGTGGCCGGACACCTCTTCGCGAACCCGGGCGGCGAGCCACCGCTGCGCGGCGAACCTGGCCTCGACCTGCTCCCAGTAGTCCGCGACCAGCCCGGCCCGCTCCGCGCGCGGCGCCGCGAGCACCCGCGCCACGTCGGCCAGCGGCATGTCGAGCCGCCGCAGCCAGACGATCAGCCGCGCGTCGGCCAGCCGCCCGGCGCGGTAGCGCCGGTAGCGGTTGGCGGCGTCGACCTCGTCGGGGACCAGCAGCCCCTGCTGCTCGTACAAGCGCAGCGCCTTCGCCGACAGCCTCGCGCGGCGGCCGAACTCGCCGCTGGACAACAGCTCGTCGTCGGGCATCGATTCGGTGTCCTGTTCCTCATGGGATCGGTACGGGCCGCGCCGGTCGGCCGGCCCGATCCCAAACCTCGGGCCTGCCCTTGGGGCGAGGTCAAGCCTCTCGCAACATCAGCAGTCCCGCGGCAGGGGAGACATCGGTCCCGCCTCTCTTGAGATGGAAACTGTTTCATTTACGCCAGCGGGGTCGCGTCCGACGGCGCTCCCGTCACGCGGGCCAAGCCGACCGATTCAGTCGATCGGCGCAACGCAGGCAGGGCCGCCGCGGACGAGTCGGGCGCGGCGTGCCGAGCCCGCAGCCGCCGGTACATCAACGCCATGGCATACGCGGCCGTGCCGACCGCCGTGATCGAGAAGCTCGGCGGCATCCGCGGCACCAGATACGCCGCCACGAGCCCGGTCCACATCTCGCCGATCGCGAGCCCGACCGCCAGCACGAAGCCGCGCCAGGGCCGGTCCGTCAGGGCCAGCGCCGCTCCGGCCGGTGCGGCGAGCAGCCCGAGCAGCAGCAGGGCTCCCACCGCCTGCGTGGCCTCGGCGGTGGCCGCGCCGACCATGGCCAGGAAAGCGAACCCCACCGTACGGACCGGCACCCCGCGAGCGGCGGCCACCGCCTCGTCCACCGTCGCGAACAGCAGCGGCCGGGCGATCAGCAGCATCACCGTGAGCACTCCCACGCCGACTCCCAAAGCCGTCCGCGCCTGGGATGACGACAGGCCCAGGATCGAACCGAAGAGCACGTTGACGGTCCCGGAGCCGTTGCCCGCTCCGGAGCGGTCGGTGGTGTACAGGGTCAGGAAGAACACGCCCAACCCCAGGATCCAGGCGAAGACGTTGCCGATCACCACGTCGTCGGCCCGGCCGCGCCGGCCCAGCGCCCCGATCAGCAGCGCGACCGCGATGGTCGCGGTGAACAGCCCGATGCGCAGGTCCACGCCGAAGGCGAGCGCCGCCAGCGCGCCGGTGAACGCCACATGGGACAGGGCGTCGCCGGTGAACACCTGCGCGCGCAGCACCAGGAAGAACCCGACCGCCCCGCACGCGGCGGCGATCCCCGTGCCGCCCAGCAGCGCGTAGACCATGAACGGATGGCTGAACATGCTCATGAGACCCCCAGCGCCCGCGCGACGTGGCGGCGGCCGGTGCCGTGTCGGCGGGTCGCGAAGCCGAACAGCTGCGCCAGCACATAGCAGCCGAAGGCGAACGTGGTGATCCAGAACCCGATCGGATACGGCGAGAAGTACGCCGCGCCCAACCCGAACCACGTCACCAGCGCGGCGATCGCCACCGCGAGCCCCAGGCCGAGCGCCGGGCGGACGGTCAGCCGCTGCGCGGTCGCGGCGGGCATCACCAGCAGCGCGAACACCAGCAGCGAACCGGTGATCTGCGAGACCTCGGCGGTCGCGGCGCCCAGCAGCACCAGGAACGCCACGCCGAGCAGCCGGACCGGCACGCCGCGGGCGGCGGCCACGGCCGGATCGACCGAGGCGAACACCAGCGGGCGCCCGATGAGCGCGATCGCGGCCAGCACCGCCGCCGCGACCCCGGCCAGCACCGCGACCTGGCCGGGCGTGACGCCGAGGAAGCTGCCGAACAGCAGGGAGTCGGTTCCGTTGAGGAAGCCCTTGTAGAGGGACACGAACAGCATCCCGCAGGCCAGCGTGAACGCCTGCACCACGCCGGTCAACGCCGACTCCTCGGCGCCGCCCCCGGCCCCGTCGCGTGCCAACGCGGCGATTACCGCCGCCGCCCCGACGCAGAACCCGAAGTAGCCCCAGGATGCGCTCAGACCGAGGTAGACAGCGGCCGCCGCGCCCGGGAACCCGGCCAGCGCCACGGTGTGACCGGCGAAGGCTTGCCGCCGTAACACCATGAACCAGCCGACCACCGCCGCCAGCACCGCGACGATCGTGCCCGCCCGGTAGGCGTTGACCATGGAGTCCAGCTGCCACATCTGCTGGACGTCGGAGACCAGGTTCCAGGACAAGCCGGTGTCAGCGGACATCGCCGGCCTCCGCGTCCATCCCGGCGTCCATCCCGGCGCCCATTCCCGTGCCGGCCTCAGCGTTCATTCCCATGCCTGCCCCGACTCGCACGACGGCGCCGGCATGCCGGTCGCCGTGCGGCGCCGGAGCCTCCGGGCCGCCGACCACCACCAGCCGACCGTCAGAGGCCTGCAACACCTCCACCGGAGTGCCGAACAGCCGGGTCAGCGTCTCCGTGGTGATGACCTCGGCCGGGGTCCCAGCCGCGGCGCCACCCTCGGCCAGGTACACCACCCGGTCCAGATACGGCAGGATCGGGTTCACGTCGTGCGCGACCATCACCACCGCGACATCCTGCGACCGGGATATCCGGCCGATCAGCGCGGCCACCGCCGCCTGGTTCGGCAGATCCAGCGAGTCCAGCGGCTCGTCCAGCAGGAGCAGCCGCGGCCGCCGCACCAGGGCCTGGGCGATCAGCAGCCGCTGCTGCTCGCCGCCGGAGCATCCGCCGATCGGACGGTGCGCGTAGGCCGTCGCACCGACCAGTTCGATCACCTCGTGGATCCGGGCCTCGGCGGCGCGCTGCCGGGTGCTGAACCGCCCGGCCGCGGGCAGCGGGATGCCCCACCGGTCCCCGTCCAGGCCCAGCCGCACCACGTCGGTGCCGCGGATCCGCAGCGCGGCGTCGAAGTTCCGGCGCTGCGGCAGGTAGCCGATCTCGCCGCCGGCCGTCCCGGGCCGGCGCCCCAGGACCCGCACCTCGCCGGAGGCGGCCGGAAGGACGCCGAGCAGGACCTTGATCAGCGTGGACTTCCCGACCCCGTTCGGCCCCAGCACCGCCACGAACTCGCCGCACGCCACCGCCACGTCGACGCCGCCCCACAGCGTGCGCCCACTCACCACAGCCGCAGCTTGACGGAGCTCGACAAGGTTCTCGTGGAGGTGCTCCTCGCCGGTGTCCGCGATCGCCCCGTTCTTTCTTACCGAGTCCTTCCCCGGCGCGTCCTTCACCACCGCCTCCACCTCAGTGACCCGTCGCCTGCGCGAGCGCCGCCTTCAGGGAGGTCAGCTCGCCGACCATCCAGTCCTGGAACGAGGCTCCAGCCGGAGACAGCGTCTCGGTCACCGCGGCCACCGGGATACCGGCGTCCTTGGCCGCCTTCACCTGCTCGGCGATGTCCGGCGTGGAGTTCTGCGAGTTGTAGACGTAGACCTTGATCTGCTCGCCCTTGATCTGGGCGTCGATGGTGCTCTTGTCCGCCACCGACGGATCGTTGCCCTCGGAGATGTCCTTCAGGAAGGAATAGGGGGTGAGCATCTTCAGGCCGGTGGAATCGGCCAGCGGGGAGACGATGGATTCCGACGCCCCGATCGGCGTGTTCGAGTACTGAGCCTTGATGTCCGCCTCAAGCCGGTTGTAGGCGGCCAGCGTGGTGCCCTCGAAGTCCTGCTTCTGCTGGTCGAAGTATGCGGCGTCGGCCGGATCCAGCTCCTTGTACTGGGCGGTGATCGCGTCGATCACTTTGTAGACGCTGTCGTGCGAGTACCACTGGTGCGGATTGTCGCCCTCCTTCAGGCCCACGACATCGCCCACCGTCAGCACCCGGCGGCCCGACGCGGGGTTCGCGGACACCAGCTTCGGCGCCCAGGAGGCGTCGTAGCCGACGCCGTTCTGCACGAACAGCTGCGCGCCGGCGATGAGCTTGGCGTCGTTCGGTGTGGCCTCGTAGGAGTGCGGGTCGGTGTCCGGATTGTTGATGATCGAGGTGACGCTCACGTGGTCCCCGCCGAGCTGGCCGGCGATCGAGCCCCAGAAGTTCTCCGCCGCCACGACGGCCAGCTTCGTCGGAGCCGCCGACTCGGCCGCCGATCCGGTCGCCGCCTTGGCCGCCGACTGCGTCGAACATCCGGCGCTCACCGCCGCGCTCACACCACCCACCACTATCGCTCCGACCAGGCGTTTCCCGCTTCCGCGCATGCCAAGGCCCCCTCATTCGATGATGAAAACCGTTTTCACTAAGTCGCCAGGAGCATATGAAAATCGTTTCCGATAAGCAAGGGGGGTCCGGCCGGGCCGCACCGCCGGCCGCCGCGCCGGGGAGTCGTTCCCAGAGCCTTTACATAGAATTTACGGATTCGCGGCATTGACGCCGGCAGCGATCTTGTCTAATTTCCCATCTGGCAAGACAGAGTTCTGAGCCCGCTCTCCACCGGGCTCAATCCCCACCTGGACGTACCGCTTCGAGCGGCGGCAACCCTGCGCGCCCGAAACGTGCGTCGGATTTCGGCACCACTGCGCCACCCCACCGCCAGTGCACCACCCGAGATCGGAGAGACCACGTGTCCCGTCCCCCCAAGCCCGGTTCCCGCCGGGCGCTGCGCACGGCGCTCGCCGTCGCAGGCTGTGTCACGCTCGGCGTCGCGGGCAGCGCGGCTGTCGCCGCGGCGACGCCGGCCCCGCACTCCAGCGTGACGGCCAACCCGTACAACCCGTCGTACGGCCACCCCTACCGGCACGGCGTCATCCCCACCGTCCAGCAGCACCAGAAGATGAAGGCCTGGGACGCCACCCACGCGTCGCCGGCCGCGACCGGACCCGAGACGCTGTCCTACGGCGGCGGCATCGACGGCATCGGCGTCCAGGACGGCGGCAAGAGCAAGGTCTACCTGGTGTTCTACGGCTCCCAGTGGGGGTCGCAGAGTACTGATGGCAACGGCAACGCCAAGTTCTCCGGCGACCCGGACGGGGCCGCCTCCGCCGCGCAGCAGATGTTCAAGGGCATCGGCACCAACAACGAGCTCTGGTCGGCCGACCTCACCCAGTGGTGCGACGGCGCCGGCGTGGCCGCCGGCGCGGTCGCGTGCCCGACCAACCTGCCGGCCGCGCAGTACATCAACTACCAGTCCGGCGGCGTGCTCGCCGGCGTCTGGGAGGACACCTCGACCGCATCCCCGGCCACGGCCTCCGGCCACCAGCTCGGCCAGGAGGCGGTCAACGCCGCCGCCCATTTCGGCAACACCTCCGCGGCCGCCAACCGGGACGCCTACTACGTGATCCTGTCCCCGCACGGCACCAACCCGGACAGCTACCAGGGCCAGTACTGCGCGTGGCACGACTACAACGGTGACAGCACCCTGACCGGCGGCGCGGTCTCGTCCCCGTACGGCGACATCGCGTTCTCGAACCAGCCGTACAACATGGACTCCGGCTCCGGCTGCGGCGTGGGCTTCGTCAACAGCCCCGGCACCCTGGACGGCTGGACCATCACCATGGGCCACGAGTGGCACGAGATGATGTCCGACCAGAACCCGGCGGGCGGCTGGACCAACCACACCGGCTCCTCCTACGACGGCCAGGAGAACTCCGACGAGTGCGCGTGGCTGTCCCCCGGGACCTCCGGCGGCGCGGCGAACGTGTCCTTCGGCTCCTTCGGCACCTACGCCGAGCAGGCCAGCTGGTCCAACGACACCAACGCCTGCGCCATCTCGCACCCGATCGTCAACCACGGCGGCTCGACCGACACCGTCACCGTGAGCTCGATCCCGGCGCAGAGCTGGACCGTCGGCACCGCCGTCAGCCTGCAGGTCAGCGCCAGCTCCTCGGCCGGCAAGACCCTGACGTACTCGGCGACCGGCCTGCCGGCCGGCGTGTCGATCAACAGCTCGACCGGTCTGATCTCCGGCACCCCGAGCGCCAGTGCCAGCGGCACCGCCACGGTGACCGCCAGCGACTCCACCCCGGCTTCCGGCTCGGCCAACTTCTCCTGGTCGGTCGGCACCTCCGGCGGCGGCGGCAACGTGATCACCAACGGCGGCTTCGAAACCGGCACCCTGTCCGGCTGGACCGCCTCCGGCGTCACCTCGGTGACCACTTCCGGGCCGCACGGCGGCACGCACGCCGCGCAGCTCGGCAACACCAGCCCGAGCAACACCTCCTCGATCGCGCAGACCTTCACCGCGGCCTCGGGCGACAGCCACGTCTCCTTCTGGTACAACGTGACCTGCCCGGACACCGTGACCTACGACTGGGCCACGGCCACGCTGAAGGACAACACCACCGGCACCACCAGCACGGTCCTGGGCAAGACCTGTGTCTCGTCCTCGGGCTGGAAGCAGGTGACCGCGTCGGTCACGGCCGGCCACAGCTACACGCTGACCCTGACGTCCAAGGACGACAACTACACCGGCGACGCCACCTACACGAAGTACGACGACGTCGCGACTTCGTAAGGGATATTCGTAAGAGGCAGCTGAGCTGACAGCGCCATCCGGACCGGCCCTCGCTGAGGGGGCCGGTCCTTTGCGTGGGCCGGTCCGGCGTTCCCGGCTCCCCAGCCGATAGCCTGGCCACAGCAAGAGGTATCAGGGTACGGATGGGAGACGGTAATGCGCAGGAGCCTTCGTTGGACCGCCCTGGCCGGGGCGGTCGCCGCCGGCGTCACGCTGATGCCCGCAGTGGCCAGTGCCACGCCTTCGTCGGGCGTGTCGGGGACCATCATCAGCAAGACCACCATCGCCGGCAAGGACTACATCCTGCGCCAGATCACCATCCAGCCCGGCGGCAGCACCGGCTGGCACTGGCACGACGGCACGCTGTACGCGTACGTCGAACGCGGCACGCTGACCCATACCGACGCGGACTGCACCACGACCGACGTCTACAACGGCGGCGCGGTCTTCACGGAGCCGAGCGGCGCGGGCAACGTGCACATCGGCCGCAACCTCGGGACGACGCCGCTGATCCTGGACGTCCTGTATGTGGATCCCGCTGGCAGCCCGCTGTCGGAGGACGCGCCGAACCCGGGATGCGGCTTCCAGTAACCGGCTGGTCCGCCTGCCCTCGTTTGACGACTGAGAAACCGGTCTTGCGCCGGAATGGAGGGCGCTGACAAACTCCTCTGCGTGTGAGAGCGCTCTCACTCACGGGCTCTCACACTCATCGGGGCGCTACGGGGAGGAACGCCGGCGTGAGGTCCACCGTGCGCAGGCTGGCTGCGCAACTCGGGGCGACATGCGCGGCCGTCGCGGTGACCTTCGGCACGGCCGCGTTCGCGATCCTCGTCGCGGTGACCTGGACCACGACCCTGCCCGCCGGAGCGCTGAGCGACGTGTCCGGCTCGCCGGACGCCGCGCTCACCGTCCGGTGGACGCCCGGCGCCGACGGCTTCGCCGCCGGGGTCCGCACCGGCGCGGCGCGCATCGGCGACGCGCTCGCGGCGTCGGGGGCGTCGCAATCGCTCAGCACCGAGCTGATCACCCAGTCCGGATTCCTCACCGTGTTCTCCCGCGGCCTGCCCCGCTC